>NZ_JCAIOM010000014.1:0-146618 GCF_059587025.1 Chryseobacterium sp. DZ-32 | reverse complement strand
AGGGTAAAAATCAAAGACGTTCACCCTACGCAAGCTAACTCAAGGTCGCTTTTATAAATATAAATGTATAAAAAATAATTTGGAAGTTAACACAGAATCTAAAGCCAATGGAATTTTGATATAAAAAAATGAACGGGCTAAAGCCCGTTCCTATTGAATGAATGCAATTCAAATTATTTAATTCATAATAAGATCTGCTCAATCCGCATCATCTGCGAGTTTCTTATTAAAAAGTCTTTGTCATATCCGCAGGAATAATCAGATTGAAATCTGTCGGGATATAATCTTTGGCAGGTACTTTCAGTTCAGGATCGGCGGATTCAAAAACGGAGATAACTGCCATTTTCAGGTTTGGATTCTTCTGTTTGATATACCAATAGATTCCTCCGAATTCTTTGCTGTGGTAGTTACCATTATAGTGGATAAAGGTCTTTCCGGCCTGATAACTTTTCAAGATAGATTCAGCCATCGTAGCGTCTTTTACAGCCTGAGCTGAAATGAAATTCATCACTTTGGTTCCTTCTGCATGATCTCCCATCATTTTTTTCATTTCCGGATATCCAGGAGTGTCTAATGTTACTTTAATCGGCAACCGGGCAATGTAGGTTTTCTCTTTTTCGCTTAATTTATTCAAGGATTCAAGACCTTCTTTGGCGGTTTGAGAGGCATATCTTCTCGGGATATTCGTCGCAATAAAATTCAGTTTTTTATCTTTGGCAAAATCTACCAAAGGCTTGTAATCGGTTGCATAATTGTTCCACAAACGGGCAGAATCTTTTAATGTTTTTGCATCAAATTTTCCGTTTAAATATTGATCCAGCTGCGTCTGGTTATCTCTTTCAAACATTTCCGCTCCTAAGATCAGCTGTCCGTTCTTTTTCGCAAACAGCGCTTCTGTAATTTTAAGCTGAAGCCAGTGATTGATAGAACTGTTATGATTTTCACCAAAAAAGACCACATCATAATCCGCCAGTTCTTTTACCAGCTTTTCTGTCTTTACTTCTTTTCCTTTTTTATCATAAAACTGATATGCTTTTAAGTCCTGTGCCTTCAATGCACAGAAACCAGCCAGCAGTATCGCTATGAAAATATGTTTCATTTTTTTATATTTAGTCACAAATTACACAAATATTTCATCACCCGGAGGTCGCATGCAATAAAAAAGACCGCTTTGAATTTTACAAACAAAACGGTCTCATTCAAATCATCTAATTATTATTTCTCTAAAGCTGCTACAAGGTCCTTCCACTCCTGAAGCTCAGGAATTCCAGGTTTTCTTTTTCCGAAGAACTGAACGATAAAGTCTCCTTCTTTGTTGAATACTTCGATAGCGGTTACTTCTCCGTCTTCAGTCGGTTTTTTCACGATCCACGCTTCTGCAATTTTCGTTACGTCAAGATGTAAGTTGAAATCAGGATCCATTACATTGAACCATTGCTGGTGCCAAAGTGTTTTCTTCACATTTCCTGTGTGGATCTGGATAATCCCTCTGTTTCCAACGAAAACCATGATCGGAACGTTCTTTTCAGAAGCATCTTCAAGGATATTCACCACTTTTGCATTATCAATTTTCCTAGCAAATCCTTCCGGAGCTAATCTTAACGCCTGCGTTCTGCTTACTCCATATTTTCTGGTCATCATGAAGAAATCGTGGGTGTCTTTCAATTCTGTCCATGCTTTTTTGAATCCCTCCACATCAATGTCTGAATCTGCTTTTTCAGCCTGTTTTGGAGCGATTGCTTCAAAAGCCAATGTTTGATTCTGATCTTCTGCTCTGAATTTTTCTACGATCGCATTGAAAGCAGCTTCATTACTGTCCTTTGTCAGATAAATCTTGTGAAGTGCCAGACCATCTTTGCCGAAAAACTGAAGGCTTTTCTTCTCTTCTTCCAATACGGCAAAAGCAAATTTCCAGTGGTTAAGGAAAATTCTAAGATCGATATCTTCACCCACAAAAAGCTGTGCATGAGGACTGCTGAAATCTCCGTTCAGGTAAGTCCCTTTTCTTTCATGAACACATTCATCATTACGGGTAAGCGCCATTACTTTTCCTAACTGCTCAGCTTCTGTAAGGATTCCCTGGAAATCCGGGTTCAGGACAGTAACGCCTTCTCCTATGCTTGTTGCCAACAATTCTGCCTCACTTACTTCTAACTGTGCTGCTGCATTTCTTATTCTGATATGTGGATTTTCTGCTTTCAGAGCTTCCCATTTTTCCTTTAAATCATTAACTAATGTGCTCATTATTTTACTTTTTTATGGTTAAAATTGTATAAATTCTTCGTATGGTTTCGTTTCCTGTTTTACTTTTTATATCTTCTTCTTTTTCAGAAGTTTTCATTCTCTTAAAATGACTTTTTGAAATCAGTTCTTCCATTTCGCTGTTGTTGTACAGAGTGAAATCGTACTCTGTAAATGGAAGCTTTTCCATGAATTCTTTTTGTCCGAATGTAAGAACAAATGTTCCGTCATCTTTTAAAACCCTATAGATTTCGTTTAAGAATTCCACGGGATTTTCCCAGAAGTATACGGTATTGACTGTAAATATTTTATCAAAAGTTTCATCTTTGAAAGGAAGCTTCTTCCCTTCGTATAAAACAAATTCCGTCTGGCTTTCAAATTCTTTATTGAGCCTTTTGGCTTCATTGTACATGGTTTCAGAAATGTCAATCCCTGTGTATTTCAGGTTTTTGGCAAGTTTCATGATACTTTTCAGGTGTGCAGCATTCCCGTGTCCTATTTCAAGGATTTGCTGGCCGTCATCAATCACAAGTGTTTTGATACTTTCTAACGTCATGCTGATGTTAGTGGCATTCATCATTTCACCAATCTCAATGCCTTTTTCACCCTGAGGATTGGCAAGATTCTGTGCAAGGATTTTGAGTTCTTCTTTTTCCATGGTTATCCAAAAATGATCATTGGGTTATTCGTAATAGGGTGTCCGCAGATGGTACAGGGGAAGTTATAGGCATTGCTGATATTTTCTTCAGTAAAAACTTCCTGTGGGGTTCCATAGGCAGAGACTTGTCCTGATTTCATTAATAAAATCTTATCTGCAAACTGTGCAGCAAGGTTCAAATCATGCAAAACAACAATAGCACTGTTGGCTTTTTTGGTGAAATTTTTGATAATTTCCAATGCTTTGTACTGATGTTTTATATCTAAATTATTCAATGGTTCGTCCAGAAAAACCAGTTTATGGGCAATTTCATTTTCAAGCTGAGCCATTACTCTTGATAGATGTACACGCTGTTTTTCTCCTCCTGAAAGGGTGTTGTATTCTCTTTCTTTGAGATGAAAAATATCGGTTTCGTACATCATATTATTCATCGCCTCAAGATCTTCTTTTCCGGGCTGGGCATCAAAATAAGGATACCTTCCCATCATGATCACATCCTTCACTTCAAGCGGAATATCATTGCTGTTATGCTGCGAGAACTTGGCTTTGTGTTTTGAAAGTTCCCGGATATTCCATTCTCTGATGGGTTTATCTTTAAACAGAACCTTGTTATGGCCGGACTTCACTTCATCTGCCAATACACTCAAAAGACTTGACTTCCCTGCTCCGTTCGGTCCCACAATGGCCAGAAATTCGCCGTATTCCAGAGATACATCTACCCCGTCCAGAATCCGGAATTCTTTATGTTGATAATTAATCTGATGTGCCTTGATCATTACAGTGATTTTTTAAATTTAACCAAAATAGCGATAAAAATAGGTCCTCCCATTAAGGCTGTTAAAATCCCTATCGGCAGTTCTGACGGTGCCACAATACTTCTGCTGAAGGTATCTGCCGTTAATAACAAAATGCTTCCGCACATTGCCGATAATGGCAAAATAAAAACATAATTGGATTTGAATAAAAGCCTTAAAATATAAGGTACAATAAGCCCTACAAAACCAATTGTTCCTGAAAATGCCACGCAGGTTCCCACCATTAATGCCACGGTGATGATGATCTGTTTTTTCAGTCTTTCCACATTGATCCCCAGATGCTGTGCATCTTTTTCTCCCAGCATCATTGCATTTAAGGCTTTTCCTTTGGGTAATAAAATGATGTAGGCGATGGTGATCACAATGGCGAGAATGATATTCTTCGTCCATGTTGCTGCGGCCAGGCTTCCCAGGTTCCAGAAAGTAAGATCTCTGAGCTGTTCATCTTTTGAGATATAGATCAAAAATCCGGTTATCGAAAACCCGATAGCCGTTATGGCAACTCCGGTAAGCAGCATCATCACTACATTGGTTTTCCCTCCGCTTGTTGAAATTCTGTAGACCAGCATCATGGATAAAAAAGAACCGATAAAAGCGGCTATTCCTACCAGTGAAAATTGTACAGCTTCAGGAAGATATTCTTTGAAATGTCCTCCTAAAACAATCGCAATGGCTGCCAGCAATGTTGCTCCTGATGTAAGTCCTATTAAATCGCCGGTTGCCAGAGGATTCTTGAAAAGTCCCTGAAGACTTGTTCCTGAAACCGACAACATACTTCCTATTAAAATGGCCATGATAATTCTGGCGGCTCTTACGTCCCAGATCACATATTTATCACTGAGTGACAAACCGGAATCTCCTTTTATAAATTGCCACAGAGCCCTGAACGGAGAGTTTTCTCCGAAATCATAGACTCCTGTATTAAGTGACAGCACTGCTATAATGACAAGCAGTACCGCACTTATAACAAGATAAAAGTATAGTTTACTTGGTGCTTTCAATTAAAAGTTTGTTTAATCCTACTGCTGCTTCTCCTACTCTTGGTCCAAAACCCGATACCAAACCTCCGTCCATTGCAATGATTTTCTTGTTTTTACCTGCATTAGTCTGAGATACTCCCGGCATTTTTAGCGCACCTTCGTTTCCTCCTGCTCCCTGTAAACCGGTTTCAAAGAAGAATAATACATCAGGATTAGCTTTTACAACGGCTTCCGGTGTCAATGGTTTGAAATCTTCAAAATCAGTCACTGCATTTTCTCCTCCTGCAAGAGTGATCAATGAAGCCATTGGGGTATTTTTACCACTCACCATCAGCATATTTCCTCTTGCGTAGATGAACAATACCTTGGGCTTTTTAGCAATAGGCTGTACTTGCTTTAAGTCAGCATCAATTTTATCGTTTAGTTTCTGATAATCTGTATTTCCGATCGCTTTTGCTACCTGTTCGATCAGTTTTTTAGTTCCTTCAACCGTATATTCCTGTTTAAAAACTTCGGTTTGAATCCCTGAGGATTTGATTTTCCCCATTAATTCCGGGTTGATATCTTTATCAGAAGCAAGAATCAATGTTGGGTTTACAGCCATGATCGGTTCAATTGTCATTGATCTCATGTGTCCTAAATCTTTCGCTGTAGCTTTTAATGAGGCAGGATAGGTACTGGTAACATCAGTTCCCACTATTTCTTTCTCGTGGCCTAAAGCAGCTACGATTTCAGTAATTCCTCCGTTTAATGTTACTATTTTATTGTTGGTTTTGGGTGCTTCTGAAATGGCTTCTGTTGTATTTTCTTTTGCTCCTGTCTCTGCTTTTTTGCAAGAATATACTGCTACAAGAACAGAAGCTGCAAGGATGAATTTTTTCATGATATACTATTATTTGATTATTTATAAAGGTTCGAATTCAAAATTGGTGTATCCTCTTTCTCCTTTTGTATTTTTCATGGTATTGAATCTCAGCTTGAAATAAAAGCCTTCAGCATCTTTCAATACAAAAAAACGGTCTGCATACACAAAAGGAACAGGATTGGATGCTGTACCGGTAGTGGTTCTCCATTTATCGCCGATAGCCCTCTGGTCATTGAAAACAAATTTTGAAGACTCTACATCTTTTAGTTTAAATGCATTGTAAGCAGCATCAAGATTTCCTGTAACTGTTACCTGGTAAGCACCTACTCCATTCAAAGTATTGGTTGTTACAAAATCTGCATAAAAATAGCTACCTGCACTGGTTGTAGGTCCCATGAAAACTTCATTGGTAAATGTTGTGAATGCCAGATCCCATTTCTTTTTCTTTGGCTGAATTTTTACCGGGGTTCCTGTTTTCAGATTGAAGAATGAGAAGCTGTATTCTGTATCTTTGGTAATGATATATTCTTTGATGTCTGCTTCTGCTGCATTCACGTCAGCATAACGGATTTTGTATCCATTCTGAGCTCTCAGAATCTGAATTTTTTTCCATCCTCTCGGATCACCGGACAATGAAACTGAACCTGCCCCGATATTGTTAGCAGAAGGTATTTCTCTCCCAAGATTGATCAGATAAACTGGGTTATCAGCATCATTTTCTTTGATGGCATCAATTCCTGAAGTCTGATTCAGGAAGTCACCATTAGGATTGTCAACATATTTCATATTGGCAGCATCAAATGTTCCTACCTGGGCAATGTCTTTTAAACTTGAAATATCAGCTTCCTTTACTTTACTGATGTCTGATGCGTTGGGTATTTTGATCACCGTCATGGCAAGAGATCCGTTCATGATCACTCTGTAGGCATCGCCGCTGTAAAAACCAAGATCCCAGTCTGTCCTGCTGTTGACCGCCGGATTGGTGTAGTCACTTAAATCGATCCAAACCTGGTTAGGTTCTGTAGGGCCGCCAATTGGCACACTTACTTCAGATCCCGTCATAGGCGGAACCGGAACCGGATCTTCGTCTGCAGAAAGACAAGACTGTGTGGCTGCCATGATGGAAAGAACAGATACTACTTTTAAATACTTCATAATCGTAACTTATTATTTAAAATTGAAACATTAATCGGGCAAAATAGCTTCTGCCATAATATAAATTAACAAACCCATTGGCAGCTGTATGAGCTGAACCGGCCACTGCCGTAGAGTTTAATCTTGTTACATCAAATATATTTTTCACTCCTGCAGAAATTTCAAAATGTTTCTTCCAGAAAGGCTGGCTTACGATGAAATCCATCATATGGAAACTATCTATTTTTCCAAGGCGGAAGTCATTAGCTCCATCGGACACATAAATTCTGTCCGGACCAGTGAATTTGTAGTAAAGGGCAAAATTAGTGTCGGTACTTTTCAGTTTGTAAGTTGCTGAAGCGCCTGCCTGTACCAGATACTGAAAGTCTGTTGGGGAAGAAGATTTCAAATCAATCATCGATACTGATGTTCCGTTTACTGATCCTCTTAAAGACAGGGCAAACTGATCTTTTCTGAAATCTACATTAGCGGAGAATAGTAGATTTTTATAGGTATTAAGGTTCATATATTTATAGGTGGAAGGCTCCTTTACCATTACCATTTCAATCCTGTCACGTACATCAAGGTATAATGCGTCTACTCCATAAGCGATCTTCCAGCCATTATCTGCTGAAAAGTTCTGATTCCAGAAAAGTCCTGCAGAGAATCCCTTTTCAGGATTCAAGTCCTGATTTCCCTGTACATCATGGTTAAGATTCACAAAATAGGTGTACAACTCGTCATATTTTGGAAAGCGGTTAGCAGATCCCACCACTGCTCTAAGGTTTGAATTCTCAGAGGTTTTATATCTTGCTGATAAAGAATAGTTGTATTGATTATTAAAGTTTTCGCTAAGAGAAAGTCTTACTCCCGGTCTTAAAGAGAATTTGTCTGACACATTCCATTCTGCAGAAAGGAAATTGGAATAGGTGAAGATCTTTCTTTTTACCGCTTCACCAAAGAAATCTCCGGCAATTAAAGCAGCATAGCCATTGGTATAGTCTAATTCATATCCTAACTGGAAATCAAAAACTTTGCTGTCGACGAAATTGCTGAACATTCCTCTGGAGTAGATGACATCAGTCTTATAATAAGATTTTTCTTCCTGGCGGCTTTTGATTTGTCTGTTCGGGATATCGTAATTATAATCGTAGTATTTCCTGTCCTGGTTCTGATACGAGAAATCGCCCATGTACCGGATGTGTCCAAGATTAGTCTGAATATTGAACTGGTGAATCCATCGGTCGGTATTATATCTTCTGTCTCTGCTTTCATACGAAACACCGCCCAAACCATCATTAAGAGGATTTCTGTTGACCTCCGGATTGTAGAAGTTGAATTTTTCATTCAGATAAGACAGTTTGTAAAAGAATGTCGTTTTATTTTTGGTATATCTTAATAAAGCAGACGCATCATACTGATCTTTCGGGTTCCATTCATACCCTCTCTGGTTATCCTGCCCGAAATATTTGTAGCCTTTGCTTTCCCCTTCATATCCCATAAACTGGTTATGGTTGAAATTGATGCTGGCAAACCATTCATTGCTGATATTATAATCTACATTAAGGTTCTGGATATGCCTTCCGTTTCCTCTTTTCTTAAGATCATAGTTGTCCCTTACTGTTTCTTCCTGTATCGAACCTCTAACACTGATCTTTTTTGTACTGTTTTTTTTGGTAATAATGTTGATGACCCCGGCAACAGCTCCATTTCCATATTCAACCCCCATACTTCCTTTTACAATTTCTATTCTTTCGATATTGCTTAAGGTAATTTTGGTAAGGTCAATATTACTTCCCAGCCCTGTATCCCCTACTACCGGTATATTGTCTATAAGGATTTTCACATAGTCTCCGTTAAGTCCCATGATGTTGGCGGTGGAATTTCCTGAACGCGTATCCGGAGTGATCTGTATATTCAGACTTTGATTCAGAACCTCGGCAACATTCGTTGCTGCCATATTTTTGATCTGTTCTGCATCAATAACATCAACCTTATATATCGATTTGTTAATGGACTGTTGCATATACTGTCCTGTAATAACAACTTCTTCAATTTTCTTTTGATTAAGAGAATCCTTTTCTTGTGCATTTACCCATAAGGCCACGGATAATGATAGAACGGAAAGCACTTTCTTCTTCATAAGGGTACAAATTTTCAGCAAATATAAAACTTTATTTAGACTCATTAAAAATAATTATATATTTTTGTGGAATAATTCTAAATAAAAATAATCTTATGAAATTACAATTACTTTTAGGAGCTCTGATGTTGACAGCCTTAACGGCGAATGCTCAGGTGTCTAACATCAATGAAAATTTCAACAATTTTACCGCTGGGAACACAACTTTCCCTCAGTTTGGATGGTCTGCCATTGTTGCACCCATCACCGGTGAGTTTCCTCCTGTACCTCCAAGAATGATTGTAGCAGGAGATTCCAACCGGTTTGTTCAGTCGTATGCAGGAAATAATGCTACAGGTTCATCTTACCTTATTACACCACAGATTGAGACTCCGACCGGAAACAAAACACTGACATTTGATACTACTTTAGTATCACCGTCTCCCGGCCCTGGAAGCATTCAGATAGGAGTAGCATCCAACCCTGCAGATATGTCAACATTCGTTCCTGTAGGAAACCCTATTAATGTAGCCACTATCGGCACCGTGCAGAATATCAGTGTTAATATTCCGGCATCCACAGGTTCATACATTGTATTTAAGTTCACTCCTACTGCTACTCACGTAGCAATCCAGGTGGATAATGTAGTGTATAACACGACCGCCTCTTTAGGCGTATCAGACAATAATAAATCGACAGAAAATTTCAGATTTGCCTTAAATTCTGATCAGTCTGCAATAGAATTCATTGTCAAAAAAGATCCTAAAAACATTCAGATTTATTCTGCAGCAGGCAGCAAAGTAGCCGAAGGAAAACTCAATGGAAGAAGTTTTGACATCAATACCCTTCAGACGGGTGTTTATTATATGAATATTGAGACTGCAGAAGGCAGATTGATCCAATCAAAATTCATCAAAAAATAAGGTTTATCAGACTATTATTGGCCTTTATTAAAGCCGGTAGGACTTTTCTTACCGGCTTTTCTATGTTCTGATTTTAGCATTTTTTTATGTGACTAAAATAAAAACACGATAAAAATCATGTTTTTATTTAGACTTATTAAAAATAATTATATACTTTTGTGGAATCATTCTAAATAAGGATTAAAAAAATAAATTATGAAAACAAAACTATTATTGGCATCAGTACTGGCATTGTCTGTTCAGCAGACTGTTTTGGCGCAGACTGACGCGTTGGGATACTCACAGGTAAATATGACCATGGGAAGCGGATACCAAAACCGCGTGTTTGTAAACCTTGCAGATGGTAATATGGTTTCTCAGCCAGCCAATACGTGGGATATTGCTTTTTATAGGAACTCAAACTATGCGTTCGGATCCAGAGTCAATGATGCTAAGGATATTGAAGTATTCACTGCATCAACCAACTTAGCAGACTGGGATAACATCAGCATCAGCAATGAAGCTTCATGGGGAGATCCTCTTTACAATCCGGACCAGACCACTGACTGGAGCCAGGGAGCTTTTGAACAGGGACCTGTGACTTCTCCAAACCCCAATATTCCTTCAACCGGATGGGGCGTTTATAACCCGGTGAACCACCACATTCAGGGGAAAGCTATTTTTGTTTTAAAATATGCTTCAGGAACTTATATCAAGTTTGCTATTGAAGATGCTTTTGCAGGATATACCTTCAAGTATTCAAAATGGAACGGGACTTCATGGGGAGCTACAGAAACCAGAACCATCGCCAACGGAACAGATGATTCATATTTCAACTATTTCTCATTTGATACCGGAGAAAAAGTTCCCAATCTTGAGCCTTCCAGAACGGCATGGGATTTCGTATTCACCAAATATTACACGTTCTATATGGGTGTGCAGATGTACCCGCTTTCCGGAGCGATTCAAAGTCCGAACGTAAAAGTGGCAATGGTTCAGCCTGAAACCCAGCAAACCGCATCATATGCAATTCCTGCTAATGCAAGTTTCTCATCTGCTATCACTACGGTAGGACACTCTTGGAAAGGGATCGGGACGGTGAAAAATGATGTGGTATACTACGTCAAAAAAGGAAATGATTACTACAGAATGTACTTCACAACCAATGGTGGTGCCAGTACAGGAAATATGTATTTTAAATACAAAAAGATCACGGAAACGTTAGGAATTACCGAAGTAGGAAAAAAAGCATCATTCGGTATTTATCCTAATCCAACTACGGCGGATAAAAAAGTAACGGTTCTTTTTGATGTTAAAGAAAAAACAGGTAATAAGGGAAATGTAGAGGTCTATGACCAGACCGGGAAAAAGGTATATTCAGATGAACTTACCAACCAGGCAGGATTCTACAAGCAGGACCTGAACCTTTCTACACTTCCATCAGGAAATTACCTTGTAAAAATTACTTACGGTGGTCAGTCGGAGACGAAAAAGCTTATCGTGAAATAAACTTTCAATTTTAATACTTTCTATTTTTTCTAATAAAAAGGCGGTTTCAGATTGTTGAAACCGCCTTTTATTTTTTCTTCATTAAAGAACTTAAAAATATATAAAACAAATAGTTATATAAGATTCTTCTTTAAATTTTTAAATCTTTAAATCCTTCAATACCATTAATATATTTTAAATCCTTTATAAACTTCTGCAGAACTTTCCATAATTTTTGAAGCATCCTTACGGAAATCCAAAAGGTGATCCTGCCCGTTATGCCTGTTATGATGTTCTACACTTTCCCAAAGCTCGATCAGGAAGAAAGTTCCTTTATTATCTTTATCTTCAATAAGATCGTACTGCAGACAGCCTTCTTCTTTTCTTGTTTCTTTCACAAGTTTCTGAAACAGCTCTACAGCGTCCATCAGATAATTTTCATTAAACTTAAAAAGTGCAATGATATGTAAATTCATGTTCTAATATTTAGTGATGTAAAAGTAAAATATTTTCAAAACCGAAAACCTTTTTAATCCTTTTATTTTTCCACACCCAACATAATTTTTAATTAAAAACTGATTTATAAATAGTTATAGAACTCATCACAATCACCAGAGTTCCGATAATCACAAACATTTTCTTCACAGGAAGCCTGGCAGTAAGCATTGCTGAAAAAGGAGCGGTCACAATTCCTCCGATCAAAAGCCCGAGAATGATATTCCAGTGCTGGATTCCCAGGGTAAAGAAAAAGGTAACGGCAGCCGTTATAGTAAGAATAAATTTGGCCACGGTAGAACTTCCTACGGCAAATCTTGGGGTGAATGCATTTTTAATCAATGTTCCGGTCACCAAAGGCCCCCAGCCTCCTCCGGCAAAAGAATCTATAAAACCACCTATTACACCCAGCCTGGTCAGATTGGTTTTTCTTTTCAGGGCTTTGCTCTGCTTTTTCTTAAATGCATTTGACAGGATTTGGAATCCAAGGTATAAGGTGTAAAAAGCAATGAGTGTTTTAGTGATTTTAGCATAATATTCTCCCAGATAAGTAAGACTGACAGCTCCGATAATTGCTCCGATCACAGCCGGAATAGCTAGCTTTTTCACCAAACTTTTGCTTACATTTTTCAGTTTAATGTGACTGAGGCTTCCCGCAGCAGTGGTGAAACTTTCTGCAGAATGAATACTTGCACTTACAATATGCGGTGGAATATTGAGGAGCATAAGGGTTGTGGTACAAATAACACCATATCCCATTCCCATGGAACCAGCCACAATTTCTGCAAAAACACCTACCAGGAGCATCCAGTAAAAAATATAGTGATCTTTGGCCAGAATGGTCTGTAGTTCTTCCAGATATCCCAGTTCATACATGGAAAAAACAGCAATGGATATAATAGCAGCCGTTACCAAAAGGACATTCAACCTTACCTGAATTTTTCTTGAAATCACCATATTAAAAAATCGTTTTGGTCTGTATTTCCTGATTATCCGTCACATTGAAAATAAGGATATTTAACGATCGTATGTTTTCTGCGCTTCTGTACAAGGAAATATTTTCAGGTATGCCATATGCAGCATCAGAATGCATTGCAGTAATGGAGCGTGTAAGCTTTTGTAATTGGTTTATCTCTTCTTTTGAAATCATAGTTTATTCATTTGAAGTAGTGCAAATATCTGATAAAATATTTATCCTACAAAAAAAGTAGACTATTAATTCAAAAAAAAGGACCGGGTTAATCTACCAGATCCATTAAAGTTTTACTTTCCAGAATATTCAGTGAAGCATCACGAACTTCTATCAGGACATCATGAAGCCCGCAGTGATCTTCATTGCAGTCCTCACATTTTTCATAAAAGTTGAGACTTACACATGGCAGCATCGCAATAGGACCGTTGACAAGACGAATGATCTTTGCCAGTTTCACATTTTCCGGATTTTCTTTAAAAAAGTATCCTCCACCCTTTCCTTTTTTACTGTCGAGGATTTCCGCTTTTTTCAGTTCAAGAAGGATGTTTTCCAAAAACTTTAAAGGAATTTTTTTATGTTCCGCAATTTCAGAAATAAGAATCGGGCCGTCATTTCTTTTTTCTACAAGATATGACAGCGCCTTAAAAGCATATTGAGATTTTTTTGAAAGCATTAAAGCAAAAATACGAAAATTGTTTAATATTTGAAAAAGACCTGAAAACAGGAATAACAAACGAAAAAAATGTCGGTGTATGTATCCGTAATTTTACGGTTTTAGGTACCACAATTTTGCCTTTCTCCTATTAAATCATTATGTTTGCCATATGTTCAGCAAACAAGAAGCACAGCAATTAAAAAAAGAATTTTGGACAGCTTTCGGAAGATCATTTCCCAGAAAATGGATTCTTTATGATACCAAAATCAAGGACATGGCATTTAAGTTTTCTGCCGACAACAAAAAAGCAGAAGTTTCTCTGGATATCGAAATGAAAGATGAAATTTTCCGGAATGCCTATTATGAGAAGATCTGGTCTTTGGAGGATATATTAAAAGATTTCATCGGAGATTTTCAGAAGGAAGAATATTTCACTCTTGAAAATGGTAAGATCATCAGCAGGATATGGGTTGAAAAACATAATGTTTCCGTTTTTAATAAAAATACCTGGCAAGAAATTTTTGAATTTTTTGTGGACAAAATGGACGGTTTCGAAAGGTTTTACTACGAATATGAGGATTTTATAAAGGATATATAGAATACTTACGAAATAAATAC
Organism: Chryseobacterium sp. DZ-32; assembly: GCF_059587025.1. NCBI lineage: Bacteria > Pseudomonadati > Bacteroidota > Flavobacteriia > Flavobacteriales > Weeksellaceae > Chryseobacterium > Chryseobacterium sp. DZ-32. The sequence continues at coordinate 132,672 of NZ_JCAIOM010000014.1, read as the reverse complement.
CACTTTATACTTCAGGTTGAGATAAAAAAAGAAAACTTATCTTTGCACTACCACTTAAACTAATAGATGAAACAAACTAACATGATTAAAAATGAGAAAAGTGTACAAAAACATTTTTGGAGAAATCATCTCTAAAAGTAAAGCTGTGAAGCTAAGCGAATATCATCTGTATTATTATGAAGAAGGCTCCGATTTCCTGAAAGAAATTGAATTCATCAATGAAGACAGTGTTTACAACATCAATTATTTTCTAAGTGACGAGGAAGACGAGGTGAAGGTAGTGGATTATCTTAAAGAAAAATCTGACTTTTTTGATATTGAAAGAAAAGAAACTGCCGACGGCTATATTATTTCTACCAATAAATTATATTCTTTATCCGTAGATGATCTGCCCCTTATTTCCAAAACTGTTTTCAAAACGGACGATCCTGAAAACTTTATCTGCTCACAGGTCATCGATAACGAAACCCATCAACCACACCTTGAAAGAACCATAAAATGCTGGTATACGAATGACGAAAACGGTGAAAAATACGCAGCCATAGAATGCAGCTATCAGGAAGACGGAAAACTGGAGCTGGCTGTAGATAAAACACCTGACCCGGACAATGAAGAAAACTGGATCCATTATGATTATGATACTTTCGAAGATCTTCAGGCACAGATCCCTACTGACATCAGCTATTACAAAACAGCAGCCTTACTTCCCAAACAAGCCTATCAGCAATAATCTTATATTCTTTAACACACCACATCCCCAATTATTAAATGGAAGAGAACCCAATTTTTTTTGCAGACGGAAATGACCCGCAAATGATTGAAGCTTACAGAAAAGCTCAGGAAACCTTTAAGTATTTCTGGCGCGAACAGTCCTGGGAATACAGAAGAATCATTCCCGGACTGAATGTATCATGCGTTAAAACAGCTTTTGAAGAACAGGATGAAGAAACCGGAGAAAGCCTGGTAGAACATATGTGGATTAATGAAATATTCTTTGACGGAGATCACGTGAGAGGATATTTGATTAATGAACCCAACAGTCTTAAGAATGTACAGGTGGGTGATTATGTTGAAATCCCTTTACAAAACATCAGTGACTGGCTTTTTGCCATCACTCCAAGTGTACAGAAACCAAAGGGACTTTCCAAGTTATTTTCATCCTCATCTTCTCCACTTCCGAAAGCTTACGGCGGGTTTACCATCCAGAAAATGCGTGCTGACATGTCTGTTGCAGAAAGAAAGGAACATGATAATGCTTGGCAGCTGGATTTCGGAGACTTTAATGATATCCTCGTTGTGAATAACCAGAAAGAAAATCCCGAAAATCTTATCGAACATCCGATGAGTAAAAATATGAAGGAGGAATTTGTAAAATTTTTACAACAATATCCGGATGAACTTACTCAAACCGATGAAGACGGACTGACGCTTCTTCACAAAGAAACCATTGCAGGAAATCTAACCACGGTACAGGTTGCTTTAGAAGCCGGAGCAGATAAAAATATCCGGTCTAAAAAAGGAAAAACAGCTTTGGATTATGCAAAACAGCTGAAATGGGAACATCTTATTCCTGTATTGGAAGGATAAATTGTTAATTAAGATTATTACAACTCAGAATTTGTTTTAGACTTTTATTTATGAAACATTAAGATTGTATTCAGTTATTGAGAGTATTAAGATAAGCTTCGCTTTAAGCTTAAAAATCAGAATGATTTATCTTAACTATACTTTATTTCTTAAATCCTTCTTAATGGTTTTTAATATATTCAACATCTTTTATAAGTCTGAACAACTACTCAATAATAAAGTTGTCAAAATAAAAATTCCGGAAGATGTTCTTCCGGAATTTTTTATGCTTTATCCAAATTTCTTTTTCCTTAACCAGAAGAACAGTCCTCCGATAAGGCCGATAATGGCCAATGGAAGCAGCAAGTTCAGCCACTGCCATGTGGATTTCTCTTCAGTAATTCTTTGCCTGTCGAGAAGTCTTTCTTCAATGTTTCTGTTTCTCAGTTCCATCAGGTTGCTGTCGTCAAGAAGATAGTCCAAAGCATTTCTCAGGAACTGTTCGTTTCCAAACTGTTCGTTTGTTAACAGATCTACCCCTAATGGAAGCGGTTTACCTTTGATCACTTTGTTTCTTCCTACATCTCCGTCTGCAATCACAATCATTTTATTTTCCGGGCTGGATGTTTTAAATCCAGGGTAAGATTTTCTCTCAATTCTCGATGCATACGCAGAGTTGAATTTTCCTTCCAAGGCTACAGCGAAGATCTTCGGTGTACTTGGTTTCTCCATTTGTCCAAGGCTGTCTACGCTTGCAATTTCTTTCAGATCCACATAATTCGGAACCTGTTTCAATAAAGTTCTTTCACTGGATTCGAAAAGGACTTTTGTTTTGATATTCTTTCTTCCTCCTAAAGTATCGATGGAAGTCGGGAATTCAAATTTTACAGGGTTGATATTCTTGGTGACCGGATTATTATTTTCGGCAATTCCAAGCGGATAATAAGGCCAGGGTAAGCTTGTATACTGAGGATTTCCACTCACTTCTCCTGTAACCAGTCTTAACAGGGCAAACTTTTTAACGTCTTTTACCAACGCGGGATTGATTCTCAGCCCGTAATTGAAAAAGAAGTCTGTCATATTGATATCGACAGGGAAAGGCATTACTTTTTTGGATCTTGTCAGCGTATCCATTTCAGCATTTACGGCATCAATCATCCAAAGGGTTTTTCCTCCGTTCATGATGTACTGGTCCAGAATTACTTTTTCATTATCGGTAAAAGCTTTTCTTGGTTTCGCAATCACCAGGGCACTCATCTGCTTTAACAACGGAACATCTTCCAGTGAAAGTTCAGTCTGATTTTTAGGAATGATAGGTCCTGCATCATAGTTTTCCATGGCCAGCTGTACAAATCCCTGGAATTCATCCGGATTCAGCTCATCATGGTTGACCAGGATTCCGACCTTCTTTCTCTTGGCGGCTGCAATGTTTTTAATGTTGGAAACAAGATTGTACTCCAATCCTTCAATCGATCTTGTCAGCTGCTGATCGGCATCAATTCCGGCCTGCTGAACCACTAAAGGAATAGAAACCCCATCATTTCCATATTTAATCACAGCGTAAGGGAAAAGGGTGATCTGTGAGATTTTCCCGTCTTTTACATCCGGAAGAATAGACGGCTGCATTCCCATAGCCATCAAAGTGTCCTGAGACATTTTTGTTTTAATCGGATCGATAAATTTAAAATCAATCTTCGGATTAATTTTTCTGAATTCTTCCAGCATGAATTTCGTTTCGCTTTGCAGCTGTTTGAAACTTGCCGGAAAGTCACCTTCCAGATACACTTCTACCGTCAGAGGCTTTTTAACAGACTCCAGTACTTTGATGGTGTTATCAGAAAGGGTATATCTTTTTTCTTTTGTTAAGTCTAATCTGATTCCCGAATAGGTCAGGATAATAACCAAAGGAACAATTGCAATTAAGAAAATTCCCAGTGGAGATTTAGCATTGAACTTCTTCATGATTCTACTTCTTTTTGTTAATAAAATGATTAGCCAATACTAATGAAGCGCCGATGACAAGTACAAAATACGCCACATCTTTAACATCAATAAGTCCTCTTGTGAAGCCTAAGAAATGCTGATAGAAGCCAATATTCTGAAGGATAAAATCTGCACCTCCCAATAGTTTATAACTTGCCAGCTGTTCGATCCCAAAATACATAATGAAACACATGAAAACACCCAGCAGATAAGCCATAATCTGATTCTGAGAGAGAGAGGAAGCAAGAATTCCCACTGCTGAAAATGCTGCGATTAAGATTATCAGTCCGATATAGCTTCCAAAGGTCATTCCCAGGTCAATATTTCCTGCAGGAACTCCCAAAACATATACCGTATAAAGATAAATTAATGATGGAATAAGACATAAAATTCCTACAATCCATACGGAAAGGAATTTACCTGTCACCAGTTCTGAAACTTTTAACGGCTGTGAAAAAAGCCAGTTCAATGTTCCGGTTTGCTGTTCTTCCGCAAAAGTTTTCATAGAAAGGGCCGGGATGATAAACATCAACAGCCATGGAACTAATACGAAATAGCTCTGCAATGAGGCCATTCCAATCTCAAAAATATTAGAATCGTTGTCGAAAAAGAACAGAAAAAGAGTCGCTATCAAACTGAAAGCGGCAATAATCACCCATGCACTCCAGTTTCCAAAGTAACTCCAAAGTTCTTTCTTTAAAATTGCAATCATAGTTTTTTTATAAGATATAGAAGGGATGAATATATTCGGACATGCACCCTACTCTACAATTATTTGTTTTTTTTATTTTTATTAACCAGTTTCACTGTCATCATAATCAGAAATACAAGAACGAAAAATCCTGCAATTAATTGCCACCAGTATTCGATCACCATTGATTTTAAAATAACGGTAAATACGACCAGAAACAGAATGAACGTTGCAATTTCATTGGCCTGTCTCAGTTTGATATTGGCAATGGGCAGTGTACTTCCATTCAGAACTTTTAAATGAAGGACTTTTTTCCAGCACCAGTAATGGTAGATGGCAAGCCCGATCAGGAAGGTTAGTTTTAAATGAAACCATCCCATCTTCATTAATCCCGGGTTTAAAAAGATCATCACCAATCCGCAGACCGCCATGATTACCCCGGCAGGAACTGTGATAATGTTCCACAGCCTTCTGGCCATAAAAGTGTACTGCTCTCTCAGAATTTTCTTTTTTTCTTCAGAAAATTCATCGGTATCTTTATAGTAAACGAAAATCCTCACGAGGTAAAAAATTCCCGCAAAGTAGCTTACCATAAAAATAATGTGCAGCGCTTTGATTATTGTGTAAAGCATTCAGAAAAAATTAACAGCAAAGATAAGCTTATTATATAATTGTTAAAAATAAATTTCTTTTGATCAGGAAAATATAAGTAAAATAGATTTTATATAAAAAATAGTTCGGCTCGGGGCAGCAAAGCTGCCCGAGCCGAACATTATATTTTTATTGTGGTAGCCACTTCAATAATTAAGAGATCACTCCTAATTCTTTTCCAACCTTTTCAAAAGCAGCAATCGCTTTATCCAGATGTTCTTTGGTATGAGCCGCAGATAATTGTACTCTGATTCTTGCTTTTCCTTTCGGTACCACAGGATAGAAGAACCCGATGACGTAGATGCCTTCATCCATAAGCTTTTCTGCCATTTTTTGAGAAAGCGGAGCATCGTAAAGCATTACCGGAACAATAGCAGCATCCCCATCAGGAATGTCAAAGCCTTTCGCTTTCATTTCCGTTCTGAAATATTCTGCATTTTCCATTACTTTATCACGAAGAGAGGTATCATCTGAAATCATATCCAATACTCTTAATGCAGCTCCTACGATACCAGGTGCTAAAGAGTTCGAGAATAAATAAGGTCTTGAACGCTGTCTCAGCATATCAATGATCTCTTTTTTACCGGAAGTAAATCCTCCCAAAGCACCACCTAAAGCTTTTCCTAAAGTAGAAGTAATAATATCTACTCTACCCATTACTTCATTCGCTTCGTGAGTTCCACGGCCTGTTTTTCCGATGAAACCTGTTGCGTGAGAATCATCTACCATTACCAAGGCATCATATTTATCGGCAAGATCACAAACTCCTTTTAAATCTGCAACAATACCGTCCATTGAGAATACTCCGTCTGTAACGATGATTTTAAAACGGTGGTTCTTCTCAGAAGCTGCAATCAGCTGAGCTTCCAGATCCTCCATATTATTATTTTTATATCTGTATCTCGCTGCTTTACACAAACGAACACCATCAATGATTGATGCGTGGTTCAGTTCATCTGAAATAATAGCATCTTCTTCTGTAAACAGGGGTTCAAAAACACCTCCGTTGGCATCAAATGCTGCAGCGTAAAGGATGGTATCTTCAAGACCTAAGAAATCAGCAATCTTTTTCTCCAAATCTTTGTGAATATCCTGTGTTCCGCAGATAAAACGTACAGAAGACATTCCGTATCCGTGAGATTGGATCATATCCTGCGAAGCTTTCATTACTTCCGGATGGTTGGATAATCCCAGATAATTATTGGCACAGAAGTTCAAAAGCTTTTTTCCGTTAGCTTCTATTTCTGCACTCTGCTGAGAAGTGATGATTCTTTCTCTTTTGTAAAGTCCGTCATTCTCAATATTCTGAAGTTCGTTCTGTAAATGTTGAAGGTATTTTTCAGAGATCATTTTTAGTAATTTTTTAGATGTGCTAATTTACTAAAAAGGCAGTAAAATAAAACCTTTTATCAGTTTAATTCTAAAAAATTGAAAAGGCTTTCACTTTTAACATTATTAGTCTACAAATTTAGTAGGATAATATTTATATTTGTTTAAAATTTTAATGCATGAGATTAAAGCCGGTACAAAAAATAAAGACGATCAGTTCAGGAACCTTTATCAATAACCACATGAAGCCGGGAATTCCGGTTATTATTGAGGACTTTGTGCATCCGGAAAGTCCAGCTTTTAAAAAGTGGAATTATGAGTATTTCAAAGAAGTTGCAGGAGATCATATAGTGAATATCTACGGCAGTGAGCTTGATTCTTTGGACAGAGTGGCCAGTGATCCTATTGCACAGACTAGATTTTCAGAATATCTGGATCTCATCCAATCTGCTCCCACCGAACACAGGCTTTTCTTATTTAATTTACTGAAAATAAAACCTGAATTGAAGAATGACCTCATCTACAATGATGTAACGAATGGTAAAATACTGAAATGGCTGCCCTTTATGTTTTTTGGAGGAGAAGGTTCTGTCACCAGAAATCATATTGATATTGACATGTCCCATGTTTTTATCACACAGTTTCAGGGAAACAAGAGAATCTGGCTCTTCCCGTGGGAACAGTCTGATTTTATGTATAAGCTGCCCTACAATTTCCATAGTCTGGCTCAGATTAAAAATCCTGATTACAAAAAATATCCGGCCCTTCTTTATTTAAATGGCTATGAAGCTATCATTCGTCCTGGTGAAACCCTTTATATTCCTTCCGGCTGGTGGCATTATATTCAATATGATACGGAAGGTTATTCGATATCAGTGAGGGCACTTCCCTCAAGTCCTCTTGAAAAATGGCGTGGCTTCAAAAATTTAGTCATCACAAGACATTTTGATAATCTGATGCGTAAAATATTCAAAGAAAAATGGTTTGAATACAAAGTGAAAACGGCCAGAAAAAGAGGAGCCAGAGCAGCAAGAAAACAAAGAAGCTTTCAAATCTGAAAGCTTCTTTTGTGATATTATGATTCACTTTGGTAAAAGTACTCATTCATACTTCACCATTTGTTATTTTTAATGTTTGATAAATTTGATATTCTTTTCATCAATCGTAATGAAATAAGCTCCGGGAGCTAATTCTGCTATTCCAATCGCTTTACCCGGCTGATACGTTCCTTTTCCTACCAGTTTTCCGTCTATGGCATGAATCGTAAAGTCCATAGCCTTATTAATTCCTTTCAGATTAATTTCATTTTTTGCAGGGTTCGGATACAAACCAAATTCTTCTTTCTCAACAGAAGAAACACTTAATGTATTATCCTGAACAACTGTAGAATTTTTCTCAAGAATCTGATATTCATAATTAAACTGAACACTTGCAATAGGAAATGTTACCGACTGTAAAAAGCTTTGATTATTGGATGTATTATTAAGGACAAAATAAGCAGTCTGGCCTGCAGTTCCTGTCACTTTAATTGGTAAAGGCATTTCAAAAAAGCCAACGGTAGGACTGCTTTGTGTCTGAGAAACTTTAAATAAAGCCTGATTTCCGCCCTGCATCCACTTGATGGTGTACGTAGGATATCCTTCTCCATAGACCCAGTCATTGAAAAATTCTGTAAAATCTGTTCCGGTTGACTGAAGCAGAGAAGCGTTGAAATCAGTTGTACGCACATAGCTGTATGCCAGGTTCGGTCTCGCATGGTAATCTTTAAGCGCCTGATAAAATACAGCATCACCTAAAATCCATTTCAGCATTCTCAGCACATATCCTCCTTTGGCGTAAGACAATCTGCTGTCGAATATTCTATTAATACTGGAAAGTCCGGAATCCGGCACATACACACTTCCTGTTGTACTTGCGGTAATGTAATTAGACTGACCTTGTAAATAATTCAGAAATTCTGTGTTGGTCATCAATAGTTTTTCGTTGGCAACATGTTCTCCAAAAGTTGCAAAACCTTCATTCAGCCAGATATCATTCCATGCACCACAGGTTACCTTGTCCCCAAACCACTGGTGAGTAAGTTCATGGGCAATCAGCTGTTTGCTCCATCCTCCCATAGAAGACATGGTCTGATGTTCCATTCCTCCTCCATACATAAATTCCATGTGACCATATTTTTCATTACGGAAAGGATAAGATCCAAAATAGGTTTCAAAAGTATCCATCACCTGCTTTGTCCAGTTGATATTGGCTATACTGGTGGCATTTGAATTCGTAGACGGATAAATATAATTCACAAAAGGAAACGGAGGATTTCCGATGGTATCATTAAGCTTAACAAAGTTGGTAATGGACAGCGCGATCAGATATGCCGGTGTAGGATACATTGTTCTCCAGAACGTAAGTTTAGTGTTTCCTGTAGGAAAAGTTTCAGACATCAGCTTTCCATTCGCTGCTACGCTGTAGTTCGATGGAGTTGTAATTTTAAAATCAAATCTTTCAATTTTATCATTTAAACTTTGCTTTGTCGGAAACCAGTCCTGGGCGCCATAAGGTTCATTCAAAGTAGAAAGAACTGGAGTTCCGCTCTGAAGAGCAGTTTTGAATGCATCATTACTTGTGGACGGTGCTCCAGCATAATAAATGGTAAGAGAGTCCAGTGTATTGGCAGGAATAGAAGCTGGAAAATCAATCTTCAGTTCTTTTGAAGGAAGCTGCTGAAAGCTTGTAATGTTAGTTCCGTGGTATTTCACCTGAGAAACCGTTAACGAATTGGAAAGATCAAAATAGATGCTTCCCATACTTTGAGTAGGTTTAAAATGTGAAGTTACCGAACCGGAAATATTATACACCGCAGGATCAAGGCTGACTTCCATTCTCTGATACTGCAGGTCGTAATTCAGGGTATTGGGATTAATATTCCCGATATTCATTTTTTGAGTGAAGGATTTTTTCTCTTTTTCAACGAGTCCCTTCATATCAATGTTTTGTTCTTGCTTCTGGCTATAGAACTGTTGGGAAAATAGAAATCCCAACACCAAAAGGTACAATTTTGTCATGTTTTGAAAAATTTAATCAAATATAAAAAAAACCTTTTAATCCATGATTAAAAGGCTGTTATAATATATAAAATAAAAAAATTTTAAAGATCTAATGCGGGTTCAAGAATTTTTTCCATTCTTTTCTTTACCATATCTACCGATCCTGAATAATTATTCACCATTAAAGAAAAAACCAACGTTTTTCCTGAATTGGTTTTCAGATAACCAGCTAATGTTTTTACTTTATTCAAAGTTCCTGTTTTCGCAAAAACCTGTCCGTTCCCTCCTGCATTGAACATTCTTTTCAATGTTCCGGATTGTCCTCCGATAGGCAAAGAAGTCAGATAAGATCTGTAGTATTTCTGATCCATCAGAGAAGTAAGAAACTTCACCTGGGAAATAGGGGTTACGTTATTACTTCTTGACAATCCGCTTCCATCGATGTAATTAAGTCCAACCATATCAAAACCTGCCTCTTTCAGGTGATTAGTCACCACGATTCTTCCGGATTCTGAAGTCTGATCACCCATTTTCTGATATCCTACGGTTCTCAGCAAAGCTTCTGCCAGTGAGTTATCACTATGCTGGTTGGTATAATAAATAATATCACTTAAAGTAGGTGATTTATACGCTGAAAGCATTTTTCTGTTTTCAGGGGCTGCATCTGTCATTTTCGGAGTTACTTTTCCGGTAACAGGAATTCCGCTTTTCACCAGTGTTGTTCTGAAAGAGTTGGCAAGATAAGCCGGTGCATCAGGAAGTTTGGTTGTTAAAACTCCGTTTCCTTCATATTTATCAGCATATACCATCTGATGATTGTAAGGAGAAACGTAGAAGAATTTCTTTTCTGTAGAGAAACCACCTTTTTTAACGATCAGTTTTTCGTTGGCCGGGTTGATATCGCGGGTACTTCCTGCCGGTAAATAATAGTTATTGTTTTCCAACCATACAACATTTTCCGGAAGCACTGAAATATTGCCTTTGAAAAGCGCTGTCTGAATGATAATATCACCATTTACCTTTTTGATTCCCTCTCTTGAAACTCCGCCTACGAAATCTGAAATAATATCTCTATAAGAAGCTGCACCTGCTTTGTTTGTTCCCAAAGAAGGGTCTCCGCTTCCTATTACATAAAGATTTCCATTCAACACTCCATTTTCATCTATGGTTCCTGAGTACTCCAGCTGAGTCATCCAACGGTAGTTTTCACCCAGCATATTTAATGCCGTTTCCGTTGTCAGTAATTTGGTCGTAGAAGCAGGCACTAAAGGAGTATTTTCGTTGTACGAAGAGATTACCTTCTTCGTTTTAGGATCATACACTACGAATCCCCAGGTTGCATTTTTCAGCACAGGATCCGCCATCATTGTGTTTACATTAATGTCTACCAGTTCTTTTGCTGACAAAACAGTTTTCTCCACCATCGTAGTAACGGGTGAAGGCAGATTTAAACTGCTTTTCTGATTGTCATAATTCTGGGAATAAAGAACGGTAGAAACGGTAGATTGAGCCAGGAAAAGACCAGAAGCCAACACCGCCGCACTTGAAATATATTTTCTGAAATTTACCATCTATCTTCTTTTTGTTCTGTAGTTTTGACTCTATAAAAAATGAAAGGTTAAATCATTCAGTAAAAGAGCCAAACACTTAATCAACGTCCAAAAGTAGAAATTATTGTTATATAACGAACCACCGCCCCGTTATAAAAGAGTGTAAAGTTTGTTAAAAATTGTTAAAAATCAACAAAAACATCTTTTTTAATGCTTTGATACGCAGTGATTTCATCAAATTCTTTCAAACTTATCAAAACCATTTTTTTGAATTTTTCATAATTTTTCCCACGGGGAAGCTTCAGCATAATCTGGAACTGATAGAAGTTATTCAGTTTTGCAATCGGTGCTCTTTCCGGACCTAAAACACATTCTTCAGGAAGATATTTTCTGAGGATAGAGCCCAGAAACTGTGATGCCCGGTCGGCTTTATCCTCTCTTCTGTGTTTCAACTCAATCATAATGAGCTTGGTGAAAGGTGGATAATGAAATTTCTGACGTTCTGTAAGGATATATTTATAGATCTTGGCAGGATTATTCATCTTGATGAGCTGAAATACAGAATGATCAGGATTAAAGGTCTGAATAAGGATCCTTCCTTTTCCGGAAACCCTGCCAGCCCTCCCTGAAACCTGTGTGATCAGTTGATACGCTCTTTCTTCTGCTCTGAAATCCTGTACATATAATAAGGAATCTGCTTTTGGGATGGTAACGAGTTCAATATGATCAAAATCCAGTCCCTTGGAAATCATTTGGGTTCCTACAATAATATCTGTTTCTCCGTCTTCAATCTTTTCGTACAATTTTTCGTAGGCGAATTTTTTGCGCATGGAGTCTACATCCATCCTGTCTACTTCATTTTCCGGAAACAATTTGGTAACCTCTTCATGAATCTGTTCTACACCTACTCCTCTTTCGTTCAGCTTTTCAGAATTACATTTCGGGCAGGTTTTCGGTTTTGAAGCTCTTTGCCCGCAATAGTGGCATTTCATTTCATTTGCCGCTTTGTGATACGTCATGACCACATCACAATTAGAGCAGTAGTTCACATAGCCACAGCTTTCACATTCTATGACATTGGAATAGCCACGACGATTGTGTAAAACGATTGCCTGATTCTTTTCATCCACCGTTTTCTTAATCTCTTCGATAAGCTTCAGAGAAAAGTTCCCTGAAACCTTTTTAGATTCCTGAGCTTCCTTGAAATTGATCAGTTCATATTCCGGCAGATTGACATTCCCAAATCTTTCATTAAGGAAAACATATTTCATTTTATCTTTCCGGGCACTGTAGTAGCTTTCAACAGAAGGGGTAGCTGATCCCAGAATCACTCCTGCCTTATACAGCCTACCTAAAACCAGAGAAGCGTCTTTAGCATTAAAATAAGGGGAAACTTCCCTTGGTCTGTACGCAGAATCATGTTCTTCATCAACGACAATAAGCCCCAGATTCTGGTGAGGTAAAAACAAAGCATTACGGGTTCCGATCAGAATACGGATGTCGTTCTGCTTAATTCTTCTCCATACTTCCACTCTTTCAAAATCAGTCAGTTTCTGGTGATAAAAACCGAGCTGTCTTCCATACTTCTTCTCTAATCTCTGGGTAATCTGTTTGGTAAGCGAAATTTCCGGAAGCAAAAACAGAACATTCTTTCCGTCACGGACGCATTCATCAATTTTCTCTAAATAGATATGGGTTTTCCCTGATGAAGTAACGCCATGAAGCAGGACATTCTTCCCTTCTTCAAAAGCGTCATCAATTTCAGCTTTTGCTGTTTTCTGCTGTTCGGAAAGCTCTTCAAGTTCCTCGATTTCTCCATCATAGCTTTCAATCCTGTCTTTCTGCATAAAGTATTCCTCCACAAGGCCTTTGTCTGCCAAAGGTTTGAAGTGGGAACTTCCGAAATAACCGTCTTCAAACAGTTCAGATTTTTTAATAGGAACGTCAGGATGTTCCGTCTGTTTTTCCAATATAAGAAGGAAAAGATCTTTCTGTTTCTGCGCTCTGTTCAGTTTTAAAAGAATATCCGTAAGATTTTGATTGGCCAGAACCTCATCATTAATTCTCACATAAGCAACTTCTCTGGCTTTATACTTTTCAGCAATTTTCTCATCAATTTCAATGTACTGAAGATCAATCAGAGAATTGATGGTTCTGATGATATCTTTTTTAGGAATAAAAGCTTCAATATCTGTAAGATTAATCAACTGCCGTACTTCCAGTGCCTGAATCAGATACATTTCGTTAACATCCAGATTTTCAAAATCTATAATGGCTCCTGGTTTTAGTTTTAAATAGGTTTCACTTTCCAGTTTTAAAGAAGAAGGAAACGAAAACCTGTAAATTTCTCCGAGGCTGCACAAATAGTATTCCGAAAGCCAGTTCCAGAAATCAATCTGTTCATGAGGAAGAATCGGTTGATCATCCAGCATGCTGATGACTTCCTTGGCTACAAAGTTTTCCGGTGCATTATCATGAAGCTCAAACACGATTCCCGTATAGATCTTTTTTCCACCAAATGGTACCAGAACACGCATTCCTGGTTGGATTTCAGACATCATTTCCTGAGGAACTTTATAAGTGAAAGATCCTTTCAGGTTGAGGGGTAAAACAATTTGAGCGTATTGCAAGGGAAATATTTAAAGTGTAAAATTAGAATTTTCCTGAGAGAACTGCAACTTTGTGGAGATTCTTTAGTAATCTTTAACCAAGAACCTTAAACTGCATTCTATTCTTTACTTTCTCCTTATTTCCATTCCGTAGGAATGTAACCCATTCAGATATTTTTTAATGTCTAGAATTACATTGATCAAAAAAAATGATATGACAGGCTGGATTCCTGCGGAATGACAAAGCGTGTGGATAAAAGAACAACCACAAATTCAGAAAGGATCGAAGAAAGGATTCATGAAAAACTAAAAAAGAAGTTCCGTAATCTGATACCAAAATGCAGACGTAATAAATCCTACAATGATACTGACTCCAATGATCAGGTTGATCAGTTTTGAGTTCAGCCTGAACTGTTCTGCAATAATACTTGAAGTAACCAATGTTGGCATCGCTGCTTCAAATACTGTAATTTTAGCCACATCTCCTTTTATTCCGAATAACAGAGCCATTCCCAGAACAATTGCGGGTGCCAGAATCAATTTATAAAGCATAGACATCGACATCTGAGGAATCAGTTTTTTCCATCCGTTGAATTTCAGCTGTAACCCGACTGAAAACAGAGCTAAGGGACTTACCGTGGCTGCCAGCTTGTCAAAAAACGGTTCCGCAACAGTAAAATCAATAAACTGAGACAAAACCAAAGCAGATATACAACCAATTAATGGAGGGAATGTAATGAGTCTTTTTAAAATGAATATTGCACTTACTTTTCCGGATTTACTGCCTCCTTTTACGGCAGCAATAATTCCGAGTGTGGAAAGGGCAAAAAACATGGTCTGGTCACAGATGATTGCGATACTCAGAAGCCCTTCGCCATAAAAGGCACTGATTAAGGGAAATCCGATGAATGAAGTATTACTGTACCCGCTTGCCAATTCCAACGTACTTCTGGACCGCCTTGAATATCCCCTGCTTTTACTGTAAAACATCATAAAAAAGAAACAGAACACCGAAATTAAAAATGTGGCTGCAATCGGGAACAGCATTTCTGTTGTCCATTTTACTTTGGGCAGATATTTAAACGAAACTGCCGGAAGAGCAAGATAAAGAATCCAGGTATTGATGCCTTTGTGAGCATCGGGGTGGATAGATTTTGTTGCTTTGAATATCATTCCTGCAATGATACACACTGCAATCAGAACAAAATTTACCATAACTGTAATAAAATATGAGGCAAATTTACGGCTGATTTTTGAGTTGGAAGGGTAAAATTTATATTTTTTTTGGTAGAATTTCTAATGAAACTTTCCAGTATTATACCTTACAGGTTTTGAAAACCTGTAAGGTTGGGAGATCTACCTTCCGGAAATTCATAACTGCTTGAAATAATTTTTTCAGAATATATTTTACTTCTTTATCACCTCCCAAAGACTCATCACCTCTATATTTTCCAAAGGCTTTGAAAGGGTAATTCTTTTTGAAGTTCCCGGAAGCAGGTCAAAGAAATTATCGCTGAAGTGAGTATCGCCGATTAAATAAATGTCCTTAGCAAGCGTATCTGTTGAAATTTCAATTTCAGTGGGTGATATTTTTCTGATTTTAATATCAGGTTGTAAGAGTTTCAAATCTTTTGGTTTACTAAAGAAGAACAGCTTTTCGAATTTTGTATCTTTTTCGGAACTGATTTTTAAAACAGCTCCCGACAAATCAAACTGAGACAATTCCAATTTACTGATACTTCGTACTTTCTTGCTTGCATCAGCATTAATAAGATTTGACTGACTGGCTTTCCAAAGTATTTTTCCTTTGAAATCAATCAATTCAAATTTTGTCTCTGTTTTCAGTTCTTTCAGGAGATCGCTTATCAGATAGACATCATAGCTTTTTTCGGTTTCCGCTATTGATACCAAAATAGGTTCAAAGCTTCTTTTCGCTTGATAATGGAAGGCTTTCCAGTTTCCAAGATAATCAATGGAAGACCAGGAAACTACCGGCCAGCAATCGTTGAGCTGCCAATACAAGGTTCCCATATTGTAAGGTTTTGCACGGCGGTGAGCTTCAATAGCGATCTGCATTCCTCTTGCCTGCAAGAGCTGTGAAACGTAGTTGTATTGTACAAAGTCCGTTGGAATTTTGTAATCACGCTTCAGATATTCATTAATAATATCCCAGCCGCGGATATGTTTTTCGTGAGCTTTAATGGTTGGATTCTGAAGGCTTAAATCCGGAGTTCCGGAGAACATTGATTTTGTCGTTTCAAGAGTTGGTGTACCCTGAAAGCCATATTCAGACATGAAACGCCCTACTTTTTCGTTGTAAATTTCAAAAGGCTGTTCACCCCACCAAACGCCCCAGTAATGAGAATCTCCTTCGGTAAGACTTTCTTTATGTCCCCAACCAATGGAGGGAGAACTTGGCCAATATATATTTTTATCCGATTTCAGATTTTCTGCCAATGCATTAGGAATTACCTCATGAAACAGCTTCTTATAATCTTTCCAAACCTGAAGAGAGTCATTTTTTGAATAGTTGAACTGTTTCTGATAGCCCCAGTTGACAATCGCTTCATCAATTTCATTATTCCCGCACCACAAAGCAATGGACGGATGATTCTGAAGTCTGTTGACCTGGTCTTTTACTTCTTCTTTTACATTGTTTAAAAATGCTTCATCTGCCGGATAAAAGCTTCCCGCAAACATAAAATCCTGCCACACTAATATCCCGTTTTCATCACAAGCTTTGTAGAATTCATCATCTTCATAAATACCTCCGCCCCAGATACGGATCATATTCATATGGGCGTCTTTGGTATCCCTGATCAGTTTCTGGTATTTTTCTTTGGTCATTCTCGGCGAAAAACTATCTCCCGGAATCCAGTTGGTTCCTTTGATATACAGTGGTTGCCCATTCACTTTAAAATAGAATGATTTTCCCTTTTCATCTTTTTCCTGAATCAATTCAACGGTCCTTAAGCCTATCCTGATATTTTTAGCATCAATATTTCTCTGATCTTTGGAAAGCTTCACTTCAAAATCATAAAGATGAGCTTCACCACGCCCGTTAGGCTGCCAGAGCTTCATCCCTTTTGTTTCATAAGGAACCGATATCTTATTAATCCCTTTTTTTAAAGATATTTTTTGGTGAATTTTATTAAGATCCAAGGTATAATCTCCGGCATTTTGAGCATAAATTTCAACATCAAAGCGCAAATTATCAGAAGTGCCGGAAACTCTTTTCTGAATATCCTTAACCGTAATAATTTTAGCATTATTCCAGAATTCCAGCTGAACATCTTTCCATATTCCTGCAGTAACCAGCCTTGGTCCCCAATCCCATCCAAACTGGTATTGTGCTTTTCTCACAAAACTTCTTGGTGATTCCGGCATAGTGAACGGAATTTTTTTCGCTAATTCCTTTCCGGTATTCACAGCGGATGTAAACTTAATCTGCAATGTATTATGACCCGGTTTTAAATATTGTTTTGCAGGAATATTCCATTTACGGAACATATTATCTGTTTTCTTCAGCAGCTGACCGTTAAGATAAATTTCAGAAAATGTATCCAATCCATTAAAAACCAGATCAATGTTTTCGTTCTTTAGTTCATGAGGTGAAATAGTAAATGAGGTCTGATAATCCCAGTCCTCATTTTCAACCCATTGTACTTTCTTTTCATTTTCATCCTTAAAAGGATCAGAAATGATCTTATTATCCATTAAATCCAAATGAACGGTTCCCGGAACTTTCGCAGGAAACCAGTTTGAGTCTTTTGAATTTTTAAACTGCCAGTTCTCCGAAGACAAGCTTCTTTGTGAAAACTGTGCAGAAAGGATATTCTGCATAAAAAGGAAAGCAAAAAGGGTCGTTCTATTCATCAATAAATTTGTTTACAATTCTATGGATTCCATATTTAATAAGTTCATTATTAAAATTAATAAGCAATCCCAATTTTATGTTAGTCTGTTTGAGATAAGTCAATACTTGTGAGTGAAAAATAGGATGTAACTCCGATACAGATTTCACTTCTACAATAACTTTATCTTCTACAATCAAATCAATTCTGTATGCATTTTCTATGTATACTTCTTTATACCTTAAAGGTAAAGATAGTTGTTGTTTAATATTGAGTCCCAACATTTTTAATTCATAAACTAAAGCAGTTTCATATGCATTTTCTAAAAGACCAACTCCTAAGTTCTTATGCACTTCTATTGCTGCTCCTATTATTTTGTAGGATAATTCGTTTTCTGTCATTCATTTGTGTGTTTTTATTTTTATTGTGTAGTTTTTAAACGCAAAGGTTCATATTTGGCTCTATAATATTTTAAGGAAGCGAAGATGGAATCGATTTTCAATCGATTGGATGAAGCTATTATTTTCAAGCTTAATCAGCGGCTTTGCCGCAATACTTTGCTCACTCAATATATAATACATTTTATTTTTTAAACTTTGCGTTTAAATTAACAATCATAATCTAACTAATTATTTACTTTTCAATGCAACCACTTCATCCGGGTTGGCAAAAGCCCCACCATCCGTAATGGCTGAAGAATGGAAGTAACCCGCATGGGTAAATGCTCTAATCTCTTCAATATTAGATGAACGCAGACCTCCTCCGACAAGGATTTCTATTCTTCCGTTGGATAATTCAACAAGCTTTTTCAGATTCTCTTTTCCTTCAGATACATTGGGTTTCTGACCGGAGGTAAGAATGGTTGTAAAACCACATTCGATTACTTTTTCCAGAGATTCTTCCAGACTTGCAGCACGATCAAAAGCACGGTGAAAAGTACATGGAAGCGGTTTTGCCAATTCGACTAAAACTTTATTCTGCTCTATATTAATCTCATCATTTTCATCCAGGATACCGAATACAAAACCATCTGCATGTAAAGATTTTAAATGAACCAAATCATTTTTCATCTGCTCAAATTCCGAATCAGAATAGGTAAAATCTCCACCTCTCGGACGGATCATCACAAAAATCGGGATTGTAATTTTTTCACGAAGCTTCTTCATCGTTTCGAAATCCGGAGTAGTTCCGCCTTCACTGAGTCCATCACATAATTCTATTCTGTCTGCCCCGTTTTCAAAAGCGATAATCGCTGATTCAGGATTAAAACAAGCTATTTCTATTTTTGACATTGTATTGTATCTATTTAATTTGATTTTGGTTCGTCCTGCAGTACATCTGCAATCAAAAAAGAACCGTTTTCTTTTACTACTTTTATTACTGACGGATATTCTGCTTTAAAATTTTTGTCTGTTAGCACTACATTGAAGAGATATTCATCTGTTGAGGAGAGTTCTAAATCACAGCTTCCAACTTCAATTTTATCCCAATCCTGTGCTGCAATCAGGAAGCCCGCTCCAACACCTGCTTTACTTACATCAAATCTGGTTTTCCATTTATCCTGAAATTCTTTTTCAGTAAGGCCTCCGCTTACATCCAGGTCAACATTCATTGCATCCATTTTATAATCGAAGTAGTCTTTGGTTGTGATTTTCCGCATATTCTTTTCTTCGCTTCCGATATCGGCTTTAAAGTAATCTACAATACTCTTTTCCAGCCATTTCTTAGCATCTTCTGCCTCATTGGACTCATTATGCAAAACTACTTTTTCTTTTATTGGCTGGATTTCACCATCTTTTTTTATCTCCTTCTTTTCTTCCTTACAAGCAATAAAGAGTAATAAGGAAGCAATAATCGTTTTTTTCATATTTGTTTTATGTTTTAGCTAAAGCCAATGGGTATCTTTTATTTGTTTAAATGGGCTGAAGCCCATTTCTATTGAATTTTTAATTATTTCAAAGCAAATTCAGGCTTTTCAAGGCGGTTTCCTTTCTGATCGTACACCGCAAAGTTGAATCCATCCTGAATACAGTAAGCCCCATATTCTCCCTGTTTATTGATGGCAATAAAACCTACCTGGATATCTTTCAGATTTTTATTTCTTCGCTGATTGATTTTTACAATTCTCTCTACAGCTTCTTTACAGGCTTCCTGAGGATTTCTGCCCTGTCTCATCAACTCAACCACAAGATGGGTTCCCACGGTTCTTATCACTTCTTCACCATGACCTGTTGCGGTAGCTGCTCCCACTTCATTATCTACAAACAGACCTGCTCCGATGATTGGCGAATCTCCTACTCTGCCATGCATTTTAAAAGCCATTCCACTCGTCGTACAGGCACCGGAAAGATTTCCTTGGGCATCCAAAGCAATCATTCCTATGGTATCATGGTTTTCAATATTGGCAATGGGTTTATATTGGCTGGTCTTTAACCATTCTTTCCATTCTTTTTCTGATTCGGGAGTAAGAAGATTCTCTTTTTTAAAACCTTGTGAAAGGGCAAACTGCAATGCACCGTCCCCAACCAGCATAACGTGTGGTGTCTTTTCCATGACAGCTCTGGCTACAGAAATAGGATTTTTAACATATTCCAGACATGCTACGGAACCGATATTATAATTCTCATCCATGATACAGGCATCCAGCGTCACTCTTCCGTCTCTGTCCGGACGGCCTCCATATCCTACACTTCTTTCTTTGGGATCTAGTTCTACAAGACGTACTCCCTTTTCTACGGCATCCAAAGCCCGTCCTCCTTTTCCAAGGATGGTCCAGGCTTCTTCATTGGCTTTTAATCCGAAATTCCAGGTGGAAAGAACGATAGGTTTATTGATGACTTTTTTACTTTCAGGTCGTTCTGCGGCCATTAGTTCTAAAGGGTTAATGGTAAGTGCTGCGGTTGCAATTCCCAGTTTTTTGATAAAACTTCTTCGGTTATTGTTCATTGGATGTAAGAATTATTTAATACAAAGCAAATATCTTAAAAAAATCCGTTGTAAATCTTATGGTTTTCTCACTATTTTTCTTTACTATTTTTTATTATTTTTATAATGGTTATTTTAATTAATATATATGTTTAAAACCTTTAGAAAAATGGATTGCTTTAAGGAATTATCGGATGAAGAAATCCAGGTCCTTGCAAGCATCAGTACTCCTAAGCTTCTTCGGAAAAAAGAAAAACTGTTAGAGCCAGGTCAGCCGTTTAACCATTTATTTATATTGACCAATGGTCTTTTGAGATTTTTCTTTGATGATGAAAACGGAGTTGAAATTAATACTTTTCTGCCCTCAGAAAAAGAGGTTGCCTTTCTGGAGAGTCCGGAATCTTATTCTGCTGAAGGGACTAAAAAGTATACCATACAAGCCGTGATTGATTCTCAGATTATTCTTTTTAACAAAGGTGAATTTGAGCAGACTGCCTTTCAGCATAAAGGAATTTACAATTTGTATTTGAAATCGTTGAAACAGATTATCAGCATTTTATCAGCACGCACAGAGCAGTTCTGCAGGAGTTCGCCGCTTTCCCGTTATGAAGATTTTCTGAACAGCCATCCGTTTGTCTGCCAAAATGCCAACAGAAAATACATTGCTAATTTTCTGGGCATTACACCCAATTCCCTTTCCCGTATTACTGCCAGGGACAATAAAAAAAAGAATCAAGGAAAAAAATAACTTAAGAATATTTTTAATTGTTGCATTCAGTATAATTTTGTCCGGTCAAAAACTTGTTCTTCACCACTAAAAAAACCAAATGAAAAAAAATATAATCATCTCCAAAGCATTCCATCTTATAGAATAGTCTTTACCTCTTAACAGGATTAATATGTGATTGCCCGGATATTCATCGGGATCTGAATCTGTATTTTCTTAAGTCAAAATTTTATTACCATATATATTTATGCAAAGAATAACCACCATTCTCTGCCTGTTACTGGCATGCAATTTTGCTCAGGCATCTACAGGCAATCTTGAAGACAAAATAGCCGATGGAGCTTCCTGGCTAATACTAGTTGTATTGCCAGTTGCCGGAATTTATCTCTTCTGGAAGGTTCATATTTATCCGGAAAAGGTAGCAGAAAAGAAAAATCATCCTCAACTGAACGCTATCAAAAGCATGTGCCTTCTTTCTCTGGTCTTTGGCGGCCTTTTATGGCCAGTTGCCTTAATCTGGGCCAACTATGATTATGGAAATCAAACGACTCCTGAAAAGGAAACAGACAACACAAATTTACCTGAAGAAGAATTTAAACCCATCAAAAATTAAAAGACATGCTGGAATTACTAGTCGCAATATATGCCGGGATTTGCTGGCTTCTCATTAAAAAATTAAAATTGATCCCGTGGACATTTACCACACAGGTAATAGTGTATTCACTGCCTATTTTCGGATCTATCGCCTTGATATTGAGTTTAAATTATTACTGTCCCATTACCTCTGACGTAAAGGTAGGAAACAGAAGTGTGGATATCACCACACAGGTTTTGGGAAAGGTAAAAAAAGTATATGTAAGTACCAACCAGGAAGTAAAAAAGGGAGATACTTTATTTATGCTTGACAGGGAGCCCTATTTACAGGAAATTAAATCACTGGAAGCTAAACTGAGCAGTATGAAAGCCACGGTACATTCTTATGATGCAGACATTTCGGCCTCCAGAAAAAATATTACGGCATTACAGTCACAGCTTGATCTTGCCAACAAAAGAGTATCTCAATATCAGGAGCTTGTACAGGCTGGAGCTGCCAACAAATTTGATCTTGAACAGGCGATAACCAATGTACGTGATCTGCAATCCCGAATCAGTGCTGCACAGTCACAACAGCAGTCTTTGGAAACAAAATCCAATGCTTCTTATGGTGGAGAAAATTCATCAGTGTCTGAGATCCAGGCTAAGCTGGAACAGGCTAAATGGAATCTCTCCCAAACCGTTGTTCTGGCACCTACGGATGGTGTGATTCCGAATGTTCAGCTGAATGAGGGAGCAATTATGGCACCCTTCAAATCTGCATTTGTTCTGATTCAGAAACAGCAGTCAGTCATTGGATTTTTTGCTCAGAATGAGCTTGAAACCGTAAAAAAAGGAGATGAAGTGGAACTTGCACTTAAAACCGAGCCGGGAAAAGTGGTAAAGGCCAAACTTGAATACGTCATCGATGCTACCAGCCAGGGGATCATGAATAATGCAGGAGGAATGCTGGGCGGAAATGGTTCTACAGCCGGACTTCCTGATACGGCAAGACAATTGCCGGAAACCGATGGAAAGCTTATTGCCAAATTTGTACTGGAAGATAATCAGAAACAGCTTACAGTGGGAGCAAGAGGAACTGCGGTTATTTATTCTGATCATATTAAACCTCTTCATCTTATCAGAAAAGTAATGGTGCGTATCAACAGCAAAATCAACTTCCTGATTCCTAAACTTCATTAACATGTATAAAAAGTTAATTTTAGTGAGCATACTTGCTGGATCTTTAAGCTCCTGCATCGGTTATAAAGAAGCTACGAAGGAAAATATAGATCAGCTTAAAGAAAAGAGTGAAATTGCTTCTCATATACAAATTCCTGATGACTGGATTTTTGACAGAAAGGCTGGATCAAAATCAATTTCCTACGACTGGATCAATGATCTTAAAACCTCACAGCTGGAAGCCCTGGTTAAAGAAGGAATGTTATACAATGCAGATCTTATTATTGCCAGAGAGAAGCTTAACCAGATTGAGCTGGCAATGGAAATTGCCGGAAGCGACCTTTATCCAAGCGTAAGTGCTGTAGCCAACACTTCGAATAATCTGGTTAGTGGCAGCCAGGTTCAGCGCCTTGCGTTAAAAGCCAATTGGGAAATTGACCTTTGGGGTAAAAATAAATCTTCACAGATGGCCAGCACCAGCAGCTATTTTTCTGCAAAACATCAGAATACACTGCTGCATCAGTCTATTGCAGGAATGATTGCCAAAGCTTATTTTCTGAATATTGCAGGAAACATTCAGGAAAATAAGATTGAAAGCTATATTCAGAAGACCAAAGACCTGGAAAAGCTCTACATCATTCAAAAGAAAGTTGGAACGGCAAATGCTATTGATGTGTCCAATATTTCTGCTGAAATTATTTCCCTGCAGGGTTATCTTGAAAAGATTAAAAATGCCAATATGCAGTCGAGAAGGTCGCTGGAACTTCTTACCGGAAAGTATCCGGAGGGAAAACTGGCAACCCAGAATTTCTTTAATTCTGTAAAAAGCAGTATTCCTGCATCTTTTCCTCTGGAGCTTCTTGAAAACAGATCAGACATACAGGCGAGTCATTTCCAGATCGAAAAAGCTTTTTATGAAGTACAGGAAGCTAAAGCGGCAAGACTTCCATCATTAAATATAAGCTCATCGCTTGGGAGTGCAGGAAGTAATGTGGAATCTATTAATTCTTTATTTTCCAACCCTTTAATAAAAGTGGGCGGAGGATTAGTTTCTCCTCTATTCAATGGTGGAAAGCTTAAAAAGAATGTAGAAGTAAAAAATTCTCAGCAGAAACAAGTCGTTGAAGAATATTCTAAAGCTGTTCTGAATGCATTGAACGAAGTGGAATCTTCTTTAGCAAATCTCCGTTCTATTGAAAAACAGATGACTTATACAACTAATGCTGTCAATGAACTGAAAAACAATATTTCTCTTACTGAAAAACAAATAAAGGTCGGTACCAGCAACAGTTTTGTACTGATTCGTAAACAAAGGGACCTATTGAAAAATGAAATGAACCTCATCAATCTGGAACTTCAGTACAGAATAGAGCGTATAAATCTTTATATGGCTTTAGGTGCGGAGAACTTCATTTATTCATAATTTTTATACTTGAGAGACTGCAGATTTTTTCTGCAGTCTTTTTTATAATTTATCTGATATTAATGAGGCAGTTTATCTCTGAAATATCCATATACCCATGTTCCGGCAATTGCACTTAACAAAGTAACAGATACTGCTAAAGCTCCTGTTCCAATCTGAGCAAAAAGAGGCCCTGGACAGGCTCCGGTAATGGCCCAGCCAAAACCAAATATCAATCCTCCATAGATCTGACCTCTATTAAACTTTTTAGGTGCCAGAGTAATAGGTTCCCCATCAATTGATTTTACCTTAAATTTTTTAATCAGCCACACTGAAATCATTCCTACCAATACGGCACTTCCAATGATTCCGTACATATGGAAAGACTGCAGACGGAACATTTCCTGTATCCTGAACCAGCTGATCACTTCTGCTTTCACAAAAATAATCCCGAAAATAATTCCAGCGGCGAGGTATTTCAGATTGTGATACCATGGATGGTTAGCCGTACTTTCGTTTACACAAGTGGTATATATATTTTGTTCTTTTTCTTTGATCATAATGTAATTCTCTTTTTAAATTATACTTATAGGGAAAGGATGATAGGCAAAATAAGGTTAGCCATTAAAAAGCCACCGATCATAAAACAGACTGTTGCCACCAAAGAAGGCCACTGTAAGTTGGAAAGTCCCATGATTGCATGTCCGCTGGTGCATCCTCCTGCGTATCTTGTTCCGAAACCAACCAAAAACCCACCCACTACCATCATAATAAATCCTCTAAGGGTCAACAGGCTTTCGAAATTCATCAGTTGTAACGGGACCAGATTGTTGTAAGCTGTAATTCCGTAGCCCGCCAGCTCAGCTTTCAGATTGGGATTCACTGTTATTTCATTAGGGTTCACCAAAAAATGGACAGCAATCAGTCCTCCGAAGAAAATTCCCAGGACAAAAAACAGATTCCAGGCTTCTTTTTTCCAGTCGTATCTGAAAAAATTCACATTGGCAGGGACACAGGCGGCACAGATATGCCTCAGTGAGGAACTGATTCCAAAGGATTTATTTCCCATAATCAATAAGGCTGGCACGGTAAGCCCGATCAACGGACCTGCAATATACCATGGCCAGGGTTCTTTTATAATCTCCAACATCTTTTTTATTTATTTAAAATTTTAGTCTGACATACAAAATCACTTTTCGGAATATCTGTAGACGCAATGGCTTTAAAACCTCCTTCAATTTCTGAAAAATTCCTGTAGCCTCTTGCCTGAAGGATACTCGCTGCCATTGTACTTCTGTAACCGCTACCACAATGCATGTAGAAATGTTCTGTTGGTTTTATCTTATGAATCCAATCATTGATATAGGCCAGAGGTTTGCTGTAAGCTTCATTAATATGTTCTGCATTGTATTCACTTTCTTTTCTTATATCAATAATTTTCGCTTCTTTTCCTTTGATTTCACTTTCAAACTGTTCTGCAGAGATGCGATTGACAAGGTCTGTTTCCTTTCCGCTTTTTTTCCAGCTTTCAAAACCTCCGTCCAGAAAACCTAAAATATGATCGAATCCTACTCTGCTCAAACGGGTTACCGCTTCTTCTTCATATCCTTTTTCAGTAACCAGTAGAATAGGCTGGCTGACATCAGCAATTAAAGCGCCTACCCACGGGGCAAAATCACCATCCAATCCTATATTGATAGACTGTGGGATAAAACCTTTGGCAAATTCACGGTTGGATCTTACATCTAAAATCAAAGCACCTGAGGCTTCAGCAATTTCCTCAAACTGTTCAGGAGAAAGAGCGTGCAACCCTTTTGAAAGTACTTCATCAAAACTACTGTACCCTTTTTTATTCATCATCACATTCATTCCGAAATAAGCTGGTGGAGGTAAAAGACCATCCGTTACTTCTTTTATAAAGCTCTGTCTGTCCTTTTGATTCAGGGCATAATTGGTTCTTTTTTGATTCCCCAAAGTATCTACTGTTTCTTTCTGCATATTTTTACCGCAGGCTGAACCGGCTCCATGAGCTGGATACACCGTAATATCATTATCTAAAGGCAAAATCTTATTGTATAGACTATCATATAAGAGTCCCGCCAGCTCTTCCTGCGTCATATTGGCTCCTTTCTGTGCGAGATCAGGACGCCCCACATCCCCGAGGAATAAGGTATCACCACTAAAAAGGGCCTTTTCAACACCGTTTTCGTCAATCAACAGAAAGCATGTGCTTTCAAGAGTGTGTCCCGGCGTGTGAAGAACCTTAATTTTAATGTCTCCGATTTCAAATATCTGTTCATCCTCTACAATGATGGCATCAAACTCCGGATGGGCTGTCGGACCATAAACAATCGGAGCTCCCGTTTTATGGCTTAAATCCAGATGTCCGCTTACGAAATCTGCGTGAAAATGGGTTTCAAAGATGTATTTCAATTTTACTCCATCTTCTTTCAGTCTGTTGATATAAGGCTGTGTTTCTCTTAAAGGATCAATAATAGCAGCTTCTCCTGCTGAGGTAATATAGTAAGCACCCTGAGCAAGACATCCTGTATAAATCTGTTCTATTTTCATTGTATTTTATTCTTTATTCTGTTATCTGATACAAATTTCCTGCTTTGCTTTTTCCTGTACAGCTACTTTTGTTACACAAGAAAATTAAAGAAAGACTTCTTTCGTAATGATATAAATACCCATGATCAGGATAAACCACCCAAATGCAGGTTTCAGTTTTTTGCCGTCTATCTTTTTTGATAGTTTTGAGCCCATTATAATTCCTGCAACAGCAATCACCGTAATAGAAACCAGCAGTTTCCATTCTATTTTCACCTGGTTTACTGAAGAGAGGAAACCGATTAAAGAATTGAAAGAAATAATCACTAAGGAAGTTCCTATTGCAGTTTTCATGGGCACTTTTAATAGATTCACTAATGCCGGAATGATCATAAAACCGCCTCCAGCTCCCACCAGTCCCGTTAAAATACCAACTATTGAACCCTGTCCGGCTGCCAGAAAAAAATTATTTTCATCCTGAATGTTTTCTAAAGTTTCTTTTGAGGAATTGCTTTTAATCATTTTATAGGAAGCAAGAATCATCAAACAGGCAAAAACCAGTAATAAAAAAATGTTCCTGGTAATGGTAAAATTGTGTATTTGAAGTATTTCTACAGGAATCAGAGGAAGAATATATTGTCTTGTCAGAAAAATCGAGATTACCGAAGGTATTCCGAACACCAGCGCCATTTTAAAATTGACCAGTCCTTTTTTAAAATACGATGCAGAACCTGCAATACTGCTCATCCCCACTATAAAGAGGGAATATTCTGTTGCCAGAAAAGCATCGATCCCAAAGAGATAAACGAGTACAGGAACCGTGAGAATACTTCCTCCTCCTCCGATTAACCCCAGAGAAATACCTATTAAAACTGCCGCTGTATATCCTATAATTTCCATTTCTATTCAAATAATTCTGATGCAAAAATGGGAATATGAATGAAAGTCTACAGCTACTTTTGTTACATAAGGAGATTTTTAAACACGAATAATTTCACAAAGGACACAAAGAATTTAGCGTAATTCTGCTTCTTTGAGATTGCTTCACCTTTGGTTCGCAATGACTTTAACTACCCCGTCAAAAATTCTTTGAACTTTTGCCACCCTTCCAAGAAAGGGAAATATGAGTATTTTTGATTAAATTGAGAGAGAATTTATGAGTTCAGGGCTTTCAGGAGGGTAATTTTATTTCTGCCTAACATGAGTTTTCCGTCTTCTTCCAGTTGCTTCAAAAGTCTTGACACCACTACTCTTGCGGTTCCCAGCTCATTGGCAAGCTGCTCATGAGTGGTATGAATCGTTTCAGAGCCGGTGAGTTCAGATTTTTTCTGCAATAGGTTGAGAAGTCTTTCGTCTACTTTTTTGAAAGCGATGGCATTGATGATATCTAATAGCTCTTCAAATCTTTTATGATACAGTCTGAAGATATAATCCAGCCATTCCGGATGATCTTTGATGAATAAAGATACTTTGTCTACGGGTAAGAAAAGTATTTCTGCATCCTCTTCTATCTCTGCTTTTACAATGCTTTTTTCATTATGCATACCGCCCAGAAAAGACATGATACAGCTTTCTCCGGCTTTGATGTAGTATAATAAAATTTCACGTCCGTCTTCTTCTGTTCTGATCACTTTCAGCATTCCTTTCATCACAATAGGAATGGAACGGATGGAAGCATTTTCATCTAGAATAATATCTCCTTGATGGTAATTCTTCGTTATACCATATTGATACAGTTTTTCTACCAATTCTGGTGATGATGAGAATTCTGAAGAAAGTATCGTGTCGTTCTGCATTTTTTTATTCTAATTTACGCCAATTTCATCAACAAACAACCATGCTTTGGAATCTGCACCAGGATTTCCTGCCGGAATAATGCCTGCATTTTCAATAGTTACTTTCAGGTATTTCGCGTTCTGCGTTCCTACATTCACTTTGATTTTTCCGCCGGCCTTCTGAATTTCAGGCGTGCCGATCTCTTTAATCAGTTTGAAGTTCTTATTATCATCAGAAACAAAAATCTTTGCAGATTTAGCCAGATGAATCCAGCTTCCTTTATTTTCAAGGGTATTGAAATACACTTCTGAAAAAGTTGTTTTCTGCCCCAAATCTATTGTTGCCACTACATCTTTTCCCTGAAAGCCCAGCCATGTTTTACCCAGTTGTTTTACATTTCCGATAATACCATCTACTAAGGTGAAAGCACCTCCAAAAGAATAGTTTTCGCTAGGTTGTTGTTCTAAAGTTATCTTTTTTCCGGTAGTCTTTGAAATGGTAAATTGCTGTGTAGACACGGCACTTTTCAACTGCCCCTCTTCAAAATAAGCTGATTTAATGGTTAAAGAATTAGGAATCTCAACTGCCGTCTGATACGTTTTAGAATTGATGGAAGGGTTCGTTCCATCCAGCGTATATCGGATACCGTTTGAATTCTGCGAAGTAGACAGTTCATAAGCAATTCCGTTATTGGAAGGAATTACTTTTCCGGTGATGTTATAAATGCTTCTGGCATAGTTGACCTTCATACCATCCAGAACTTTAAACTGGTTAATCACTCTGTTTTCAAATTCTTTATAGTTTTTAGGATCTGAGGTTCCCCATCCCACTTCAGAAAGTGCCATTAATCTTGGGAAAATCATGTACTGTACCTGCTTAAAATCTAAAATATATTCTGTCCACAGATTCGCCTGAACACCCATGATGTACTTAGCCTGCTCTGTATTCAGTTCGGAAGGAACAGGATTGTAAGCGTATACTTTTTCTAAGGGCGTAAATCCTCCAAAAGCATTAGGTTCAGACTGTGGATCTCCCTGATAATGGTCAAAATAACAGTAGGCACCAGGAGTCATTACGGCAAAGTGTTTTGATTTTGCAGCTTCAATACCTCCATTCACGCCTGTCCAGCTCATCACAGCAGCGTTAGGAGCTAATCCGCCTTCTAAAATCTCGTCCCAGCCTATGATTTTTCGCCCTTTACTGTTAACATATTTTTCAATCCGATGAATAAAGTAGCTCTGTAAGCCGTGTTCATCTTTTAAATTATTTTTCTTAATCAGCTCCTGGCAGTGTGCACATTCCTTCCATCTTGTTTTCGGGCACTCATCACCTCCAATATGAATGTATCGGGAAGGGAATAATTGGATTACCTCATCAAGAACATTTTCAAGAAACGTAAAAGTTTCATCTTTCGGGCAGAAAACATCATCAAAAACGCCCCATTTTGTAGCAGGTTCAAAAGGACCTTTGGTACATGCCAGTTCAGGATATGCAGACAGTGCGGCCAAAGCATGCCCAGGCATTTCAATTTCAGGGACCACAGTAATGTGTCTGTCCTGAGCATATTTCACCACGTCTTTTATTTGTTCCTGTGTATAAAAATAAGGACCGTAAGGTTTTCCATCAAACGTGTTATCCACATAGGCTCCAATCATGGATTCTTTACGTTTTGAACCGATCTGAGTAAGTTTAGGATATTTTTTGATTTCAATCCTCCATCCCTGATCATCCGTTAAATGCCAATGGAAAGTGTTCAGTTTATACATTGCCAGATAATCTATATACTGCTTCACTTCATCTACTGTGAAAAAGTGGCGGCAGACATCCAGATGCATTCCTCTCCATGCAAATTTCGGCTGGTCTTCGATTTTCATAGCCGGAATATTCTTTCCTTCTTTACACTGTTCAATAAGCTGGATCAAAGTTTGAAGAGCCAGAAAGTATCCTTGTTTAGTGTAAGACTTTATATGTATCTGTTTTGGAGAAATTTCTATGGAGTAATACTCTTTTTTCTGTTCAGAATCTGTTCCTGATGCCTGAGGAATTATAGAATTCGTTAAATGAATCTCACCACCCTTCTTAGCATATTGAAATTCCACCTGAGAACCTATTCTCTTTTTGAAATATTCTGTTTCCTCTTTTGGCAGATCACCACTTAATACGAAAGCTTTTGGTATTGCAAATTCACCCTGTAAAAGTTGAACTTTTTGAGGATAAGGGATTAGATTTAATTTATTTTGGGCAAAAATCATGTTTGAAATCAATACAAAGAGTACTAGAAAAGTCCGTATCATGAGATGGGGTTAAGGTTTGAGCTAAGATAATTATTTTTCAAAACTCTTTGAGCCTTTTTAAAAACAAATTAAATACCCAATTTCAGACTCCTGTAAAATGAATAATTTACAGTTTGCAATCATTCTATATAGATATTATTCTATTAAATATGGGATATTGTGGTTTGCTTTTTGATCAATTTAGTCGACTTAAAAAAATTAAAGGTTTAAATTTGTAAAAAAAGAAGATGAAAAAAAATATTTTTCTGGCAGCCACTTTATTATTTTCTTTATCAGCTCAGGCACAAATTTTTGATATTATAAAATCTGCTGTTAAAGACAAAACAGGTGTAGATCTTAATGCTCCTGTTAAAAATAATGGTACGGTAACTTCTACTAAGACGACGACTACCACTTCAGGTAATTCATCTGCCAATATTGGAAACCTTACTTCAAGTCAGATTTCTTCAGGATTAAAAGAGGCCTTAAGTATGGGCGTAACGGATGGAGTAAAAAAACTAGCGGTAACGGATGGTTTTTTCAAGAATGAAGCCGTAAAGATTTTAATGCCTGAAAAATTAAGAAAAATTGATACAACACTACGTTCCATCGGAATGGGAAGCCTTGCTGACGAAGGCGTAAAATTGTTAAACAGAGCTGCTGAAGATGCCGTAACAGAAGCTGCACCTATTTTTACAAATGCTATTACTTCT
The DNA here is from genome assembly GCF_059587025.1 of Chryseobacterium sp. DZ-32. Classification (NCBI taxonomy): domain Bacteria; kingdom Pseudomonadati; phylum Bacteroidota; class Flavobacteriia; order Flavobacteriales; family Weeksellaceae; genus Chryseobacterium; species Chryseobacterium sp. DZ-32. The sequence continues at coordinate 101,277 of NZ_JCAIOM010000014.1, read as the reverse complement.
ATGACGATTACAGATGCCAAAAACATTTTATTAGGGAGTAATAACGCCGCAACAAGTTATCTTCAGGGAAAAACCCAGACTCAGCTGTTCAATGCCTTTCAACCCAAAGTAAAAGCTTCTTTAGGGAAAGTAGGTGCTGACACCCTTTGGAAAAACCTGATTTCAAAATACAATACGTTTACCGGACAGGCTGTTACTACAGATCTTAACGAATATGTTACTACAGAAACCATTAATGGAGTTTTTAAAATGGTAGCAGATAAGGAAAGCGGAATCAGAAATACACCTGCCATGAGAACTACAAGTATTTTGCAGAAGGTTTTTGGAGCGCAGGATGGGAAATAAATAAGATTAGACTAAATATACAAAAGCTGTTTCATGATGAAGCAGTTTTTTTATGTTTAATTTCTTTTGTCTTGAAACAAAAGAAACAAAAGTTCAAGACCTGGACCTCTCCGCTAAAAATAAGTCCTGTTCTCTAAAAATTCTAAACTTGCGCGAATCATTATTTCTTTATCGGTTCTGATTTTGCCTCGCGCTTCGGACAGGAGAATTTTCTTAACGTTCACAGGATTTATTTTTTTTGACGCTGCGAGTTCCGATGTCGGAGTTAAAGTCAGCTATATAACTATTTGTCTGGACCTTAATGATAATAACAATGTTTTTTGTTGACCTGATTTCTTTTGTCCTAAAACAAAAGAAACAAAAATTCAAGACCTGGAGCTCTCCACTAAAAATAAATCCTGTTCTCTAAAAATTCTAAACTTGCGCGAAATCATTATTTCTTTATCGGTTCTGATTTTGCCTCGCGCTTCGGACAAAAGAATTTTCTTAACGTTCACAGGACTTATTTTTTTGACACTGCGAGTTCCGATGTCGTCTTTAAAAAGTTTCGGCCTCACTTTGTGAGGCCGAAACTTTATATTGTTATTCAGAATTAGAACTGCATTTCAGGAATTTCCCCTTCGATGATAAGATCTGCTTCTGTTGCTTTAATAATATCTTCTACTGAAACGCCTGGTGCTCTTTCTACCAGCTTGAATCCTGCCGGAGTTACATCCAGAACGGCTAACTCAGTAACTACTTTTTTCACACAGTTTACCCCTGTTAGAGGTAGTGTACATTTTTTTAGGATTTTGCTTTCTCCTGCCTTGTTTACGTGCATCATGGCTACGATAATATTTTCAGCAGAAGCAACAAGATCCATGGCACCCCCCATTCCTTTCACCATTTTTCCGGGAATTTTCCAGTTGGCAATATCTCCGTTTTCCGAAACTTCCATTGCTCCAAGAATGGTAAGGTCTACTTTCTGACCACGAATCATCCCGAAACTGAAGGCTGAATCAAAAAATGAACCTCCTTCCAGAATAGTAATAGTCTGTTTTCCGGCATTGATGATATCAGCATCTTCTTCTCCTTCGAAAGGAAAAGGCCCCATACCCAATACTCCGTTTTCACTCTGGAATTCTACGGAAATACCTTCCGGAACATAGTTGGCAACCAAAGTAGGAATTCCAATTCCCAGGTTTACATAATAACGATCTTTCAGTTCTTTTGAAATTCTTTTGGCAATTTGTTCTTTTGTAAGCATAATAAAAACTTAGACTGCAATTTAATTATTTTCACTTGAATACAAAAGAGCTTTGTTGTATTCAACAATTAACACTGTTAGTTAAAATAATATCTGTAATTTTGTTCTATTATTTTTTAATAGAATGAAAATACTTTTTAGATATCTAAAACCTTATCAGTGGCTGATAATCATCTCTTTATTTTTGGCTACTGTCAATCAGGTTTTTTCTTTATTTGCTCCGGCGATCACAGGAAATATCCTTGATCAGCTGGTTACCCATCCCAACTTTTTTGATAAAGAAAAGCTATTGCCCAGAAGCCTGAATGAATATTTATACGGAAGTTCTGTATATCATGGGGCTTTTTACTTCTTGGGGCTTCTTATCGGAACTGCAATGGTGAGCAGAATTGCCAAAGCTTTTCAGGATTATGTAGTCAGTGTGATTACTCAAAAGTTTGGAGCGAAAATATTTACAGACGGTTTAAAACACTCTATGGCACTTCCCTACCAGGAATTTGAAGACCAGAGAAGCGGTGAAACGCTGTCTATTTTAACAAAAGTAAGAGAAGATACTGTAAAATTCATCACGAATTTCATTAATATTTTCTTCGGAATTCTCGTCAGTATTATTTTCGTTTCCGTGTATGCGATCCGTTTACACTGGTCTATTATGCCGGTTTATATCTGCGGGATTTTCTTTATTGCCATTGTCACCAATTTATTGAGCAAGAGAATCAAAGTGATCCAGAAAAATATTGTGACTGAAACCACCGCTTTAGCCGGAAGTACCACTGAAAGTCTTAGAAACATTGAAATTGTTAAAAGTTTAGGATTAACCAATCAGGAGGTAATCCGTTTAAATAACAATACGTATAAGATTCTTGGCCTTGAACTGAGAAAGGTAAAAAGCATCCGTTCTTTGAGCTTTATTCAGGGAACAATGGTCAATTTTCTTCAGCAGATGATTACGTTGACTTTATTGTATTTAATTTTTAAAAATATTGTTACTCCAGGTCAGTATTTATCTCTGATGTTTTATGGTTTCTTTATTTTCGGGCCAATGCAGGAAATTGGGAACATTATTATTTCTTATCGTGAGGCAGAAGCTTCTCTTCAGAATTTTGACCGTTTGATGAAAAAAGAAGTGGAAGAAAAGCCGCTTCACCCGAAACAAATCGGGGCTATTGAAGAACTGGAATTCAAACATGTTTCATTCAAGCATCAGTCTGCGCAGTATAAAGCTTTAAATAATATTTCTTTTGATCTTAAAAACGGTGAGACCATTGCTTTTGTAGGACCGAGCGGTTCCGGAAAAAGTACCCTGGTAAAACTGCTGGTTGGCTTGTACAGACCTCAGGAAGGAAATATTTTTTACAACGGTATCAATGGAAAGGAATTTGATTTTGATGAGCTGAGAAACCAGATTGGTTTTGTAACACAGGATACCCAGTTATTTGCAGGAACTATTAAAGAAAACCTTCTTTTCGTTAACCCTTCAGCTACTGAAGAGGAACTGGCAATTGCTTTACAGAAATCAAGCTGTACAGCATTATTGGAAAGGGCTGAGAAAGGAATTGAAACCGTTATCGGTGAAGGAGGTCTGAAACTGAGTGGCGGTGAAAAACAAAGAATTGCCATTGCAAGAGCTCTTTTAAGAAAACCTCATCTTTTGATTTTTGATGAAGCTACTTCTGCACTGGACAGTATTACCGAAGAAGAAATCACTACGACGATCAAAGAAATTTCGAAAGAAAGGGAACAGATCACCGTCCTGATTGCCCACCGTTTAAGTACTATTATGCATGCTGATAAAATTTATGTTCTTGAGCGCGGACAGATTGTAGAAACAGGTTCCCACGCCAATCTCATTGACGAAAAAGGACTCTACTACGCCATGTGGAGACAACAGATCGGAGAAAGAAAAACGCTTACTCCTCAAGCATAAAAAAAGCGCTGAATGCATGTTCAGCGCTTTTTATTGTATTGTTTGAACTTATTCTTTAGTTCTTACGGTTCTCTGCTCAATTCTTTTTTCAAATTTTTCTCCCTGGAAAATTCTTTGAATCATGATTCCCGGAATATGAATTTCGTTCGGATCTAATTGTCCCGGTTCTACCAGTTCTTCCACTTCAGCAATGGTAATCTTTGCAGCACCAGCCATTGGATGGTTGAAGTTTCTTGCTGATCCTTTAAAGATAAGGTTTCCTGCATGATCGCCTTTCCATGCTTTTACGATAGAAAAGTCTGCATCGTATGCATGCTCCAGAATATGAGGTTTTCCTTTGAATTCTTTTACCTCTTTCCCTTCTGCAACTTCAGTTCCGTAACCTGCCGGTGTATAAAAAGCTGGAATTCCTGCCTGGGCAGCTCTGCACTTTTCAGCTAAAGTTCCCTGAGGAGTTAGTTCTACATCCAATTCACCTGAAAGCATCTGTCTTTCAAACTCAGCATTTTCTCCTACATAAGAAGAGATCATTTTTTTAATCTGTCTTTTGTGAAGCAATAGTCCTAATCCGAAATCATCTACTCCTGCATTATTTGAAATGCAAGTAAGATCTTTCACATCGCTTTCTACCAAAGCATTGATTGAGTTTTCAGGAATACCACAAAGTCCGAATCCGCCAAGCATCAGTGTCATTCCATCATTAATTCCTTCGATGGCCTCCTTTGCATTTTTTACTCTTTTATCTATCATGAAATATTAGATTTTTCTGTTGGCTAAATTTAATAAATTTTCTTGTATATCCTATGAGTGGAAAGATTACTGAATTTAATACATTTTTAAAAATCGATCTGAAACTTTTAAAAACATCATAATCAAAACATTATATCAAAAACTGAACAAGTCTGTTCATTTTTTATCTTATTTCTCATCAATTTCATCTATATTTGCCCTCTCAAAGCCGGAAATACTGTTTTTCAGTTCCGACGGAAATTTAAACACAACTTTAATGTAGAAATTATTTTATGGCAGATTACTACTGTCCTCATCACTTCTTTTGATCTCTATGAAGGTCTCTTTCAATATCTGCCATCTCACTAATCATATAAAAATATCAAAGCTTACATAAAAACATGAAAAAATTATTTACCTCAGCATTACTTGCACTGGTACTCAGCATCAATGTATGCGCACAGGAAAAAACGTATTTCGATGAAAACTGGGAAAAAACTACTCAGGACAATATGGAATATTACCGTGAAACGACTCCTAAAGGAAAGCTTACTCTTATCAAAGATTTCTATAAGGACGGAAAACTTCAAATGGAAGGACTGGCTTCAGACACCACTCCCAACAGTGAGATTTTTGAGGGAAAAGTAACCTGGTATACTGAAGAAGGAAAGGTTCTGAATTTTGCCACCTATTCCAAAGGACAGCAGATTGGCCCGGCACAGACTTATGATATGAATGGCAGGCTGACAGAAGATGTGGTATATAAAGCTGACGGAAGTTTTTCAGGAAAGATGTTCAGTTATAAGGATGCTGAGGATGGAATGGACTTTAACATTGTGGTGGATTACGAAAACTCTACACCTGTAAAAACAACCGTTTATGATGATGACATTAAAGGGATCAGAAATGAAACCATCATTGATAAGGACAGCAACACTGAAACAAAATATTACGGTGAAAAAGGAAAATATCTGGGCAGCAACACTACCTCCGGTTCGGGTGAAAATATGGTGGTAGATTACTATTCCAGTCCCATGAGGATCTCTAAGATAGAAAAATACAGAAAGGACGGCAGTGTAAAAGAAGGCGTCATTTATAGCAAAAGCGGAAAGATCTTACAGGAACAGAAAATGAATAAAAAAGATGGCTATAAAACCACTTATGATGAGTCGGGTAAAAAAATAGCCCATCTGGTATACCAATATGATAAGGAAAATGATGTTTATAATCCAATGGACGGGGATGATTACCATCTGGCTTATGAATATTCACAGATTTCCTCTATTGATACTTATGAAAAAGGCTCAAAGGTAACCAGTAAATATTTTGATGAAGACGGAAAGTTATCCTCAGAGCAATTTTTAAAAGATGATCTTATCCAGGAAATTAAATATTATTCCCCGGATGGAAAGCTAAAATCTACATTAACATACAAAGATGGTATCCCTTATAATGGTACTACCTATGAAGGCTTTAATGAAACAGTTTATAAGGAAGGTATTATTGTAAACATCAAAAACTTTTTTGAAGGTGACAATACGAAGCTAAGTTTTGAAAAAAAGCTGAACGCCAAACAAACAGGCTATGATGCAACTGTTTATGACCCCAAAGGCACTATTTTATATACATTTACACAACCGATCAGTGAAGATGGGGATGATTATTCCTTTACAGCACAAATCACACAGTATGTAAAGGGGAAGCCTGCCAATAAGTCTTCTGTAAAAGCAGGTGTTATTCAAAGCGGAAAAATCAGAATAAAAACATGGGATGGAGCTAAAGAACTTGAACGCAGCGGGAAATGGATCTTGTTAAAGCTTTATAATATGGATGGGAAGCTCATTCAGGAAACTAAAACACTGGCCGATACTCAGGAGGAAAATGCTTCTGCTGAAAACCCGACGCTGATTAACGAGGATGATCTGCATCATTTATTTGACTAATTACCACAACTATATATCAAAGACGGTTTCATTTTTTTGGAACCGTTTTTTGTTTAACCACAAACGGGCACAGATTTTCACAGATAATTATGGAAAATTATACTTTTTACATCCATAAAAAAGAGGCTATCATTGCTGACAGCCTCTTCATTATAATTGTGTTTTAATTTACTTTACTGAATAATCAGCTTTAAAGTAAACAGTTTTCTTCCGTATACTTTTACATAGTAAACGCCTGCCGGAAGATTTTCATTCACCAAAGAGAAACGTTGGTTATTGATATTTTTCGATACATACAGTAATTCTCCCGAAGCTGAAACCAGCTCGATTTTTTCAATCGGGTAATCACTTTTAATAAAAGTAGGCTGTCCCGGTTTGGTTGGGTTCGGATACAATACTACATTTTTTTCTGTACTTCTGGTTTCTTCAGTTCCCAAAGTAGGTGAAGTTACCTGGAACTGTACCCTGTTTGAAACTTCTGTGTAGGAATCATTGGTAAACATGACCATGTAGTAATTTCCAGGTGTTGCAGGTACTGCTGTTCCCTGAATAGTTTTTGTTCCCTGAGTTATTCCGTCAAAATAGGTATAAGAAACAAAATTATCATCCGGTGTCTGAACACTTTGAGGATAGATTCCCAACCAGTCTTTGATGATTCCCGGAGAATCCGTCCATGAAGCCGTAATATTTTCACCCAAGGTATAAACAGGTTTGTTGATCCAAAGATCTGTAACGATATCTCCTACTTTGAAGAATACCTTCTCCCCGATTCCGTTATATCCGTCTTCCAATAAATACTGAGCATAATAATACCCTTTTGGAAGTCCTGTGAAATTTAATGTTCCTGATGCAGTTGTTACATAGCTCCATTTGATAGAAGGTGTGGTTCCCGGGGTCTGGCCCATTTTATAAATTCCGATCCAGTCTTTCTGTAAGTTGGGTCCGTTTGTAAAATTAATAGTAACGGTTCCTCCTACAGGATACGTATCAGCAGTAGTCTGCAGCTGTACTTTCGGTCCTACATAGAAATTTTTTCTTGGGGCGATTTCCGTATACCCGTTGTTGGCAAAAAATCCTGCAAAATATTGACCTTTAGCAGCCAGACCATTATTGAAGGTTACTGTTCCAGCAATCTGACCATTCGTATAAATATACCCTTGAGAAGTTGTAGAAGCCGGAGTCTGTCCTTTTTTATAAATTCCTACCCAATCCTGCTGATTTCCGGGACCTCCTGTAAATGTAGCTGTGATAGCTTCATTCTGAGCGTATTCAGTTTTGTTTAAAGTAAATGTAGGATTTGACACTACACTTCCTGTAATTTCGAACTGCTTCACATTACTCCACTCACTCCATTCAAGGTTCCTGTCTCTGTAACGTGTTTTTACATAATAGATTCCGTTGGGGATAGAATTCGCTGCCAATGTTGCTTTGGTGATGTCTACTCCATCATTCAGGTTTTTGGTTTTATCAGGAGTTCCGTTTCCATCTTTTCCGAACCAGTTTTCAAAATCACGGTAAAATTCTTTTTCAATTACAGAAAAGTTTGAGGTTTTACTGATCTGGAACTGTGTTGTATTTAAAAGCTCTCCGTTGGAAGATGAAAATGCACTTCCATTCAATGTTAATGGTAAAGTAATTGGCCCTGAGAAAGTATTTGTAATGGATGGTTTTGCCGGCTTGGGCTGATTTTTATATCTGTGGAAAGAATCTACCAATACATTGTTTTTCTTATTGTAAATTCCACCGATCGAATAACATTCGACATCCACTTTTCCGGTTGGGACATCTACTTCCACAATCTGATAGGTCCAGTCTGTCAATGTTTTCTGAACATCATCAAAATCCTGTTCATTAGACATTCCCCAATACTGATCCCATGCTGTTCCTCCGGAAATAATCTGGTAATTCGGTGTGTTTTTAAGCTGACCTCTGTGGTATAAATGATGGTGGGCTCCCACGTGCATTAAATATTTATCAGAAGTTACCAGAAGCGGTACTGCATTTTCTCTTACCCATGTAGAAATATCTCCCACATACTGCTCAGCCTGATAAGGTCTGTGGCTTAAAGAAATAATCCAGTCTACCGTAGAATCATTATTGGCTGCTGTCAAAATCTGCTGAAGCCACGTTTGCTGTGCAGATCCGGTATGTTCGGAACTTAAACTTACAAATAATACATTTCCTGCCTGCTGGGCATAATAATTTTCATTTCCTGAGCTTATCCCTTTATAACTGATTTCATCAATATAAAAATGAGCATAGTAAGAATTCATTCCCATCGTTCCGTAGGTTTCATGGTTTCCTACCGTTGTCTGAATAGGCAGATAAGGTGATAATTTGATATTCTTTTTAAAGTGGACATTTTCATAGTGATCCAATGTACCTACGTCTACCTGGTCGCCCACCATAAAAGTAAGCGCAATATTATCTGACGGATCTAAAGCAGCTCCGAATTTTTCCTTGAGTTTTTTATACGCATTCAATGTAAGCGTATCATATCTCGGTTCTGCTTTGATCTGGTTGTCCCCCATAATAAGGAAACGGATCTTTCCATTGGCAGTTACCGCCTGTCCCGGTAAAGGAAGTGTTCTGAAATTATAAACAGCAGACTCGCTTGTTCCGGTTTTGATCTTATAATAATATTTGGTATTCGGCTGAAGGTTGGTAATCTTTGCCGTGTGATAATAATAGTTGTTGTTGTATCCGGTATCCGAGAAGATATTGGTAGTTCCTGTTACCGTCACATTTAAATTTGTTGGAGAATTTCCGTAGATTACTGTTGTTTCATTATTGGAAGCTGTTTTCCAATTGACGATCATAGAATTCGGAGTCGGGTTTTGTAAATAAGGGAACAAAACCTGTCCGAAAGCCATCTGGACCGCGAAACAAAAAAAGAAGAAATAATGTTTCATAATAGCTTTAGTTTTAAAATAACATATAGTTTTAAGTTGTGAATCAGGAATTTAAAAAACCGTTATCCGGATTTTTACTTCGGGCAAAAGTAGAATTCCCATATAAACTCTGTCTGATGGGATTTTAAAGAAACCGTTAATTTTTTAGCAAAACCGGAATGAAAAAATTATAGTTTTTAGTACATTAAATATTTGGCATATTCAAAAACTATTTTGTACATTTGCAACCTGTTATTCAACCTCTGACGAAGAACGTGTAAGTTGCTTAGCTTTAACATTTTATTTTATTAATAATGGATTTATTAAAGTACGTACAAGACAAGTACATTGCGAAAAAAGAATTCCCTGAATTCAAAGCAGGTGATACAATTACTGTGTATTACGAAATTAAAGAAGGACAAAAGACCAGAACTCAGTTCTTCAAAGGAACAGTTATCCAATTAAGAGGTACTGGTTCTACAAAAACTTTCACTATCAGAAAAATGAGTGGTGATGTAGGTGTAGAAAGAGTATTCCCTATTAACATGCCTGCACTTCAAAAAATTGAAGTTGATAGAAGAGGTAGAGTTAGAAGAGCTAGAATTTACTACTTCAGAGACCTTAGAGGTAAGAAAGCAAGAATCAAAGACGCTGCTTACAAGAAGAAATAATTCAGACAACAATACATACAAAAAGAGGCTGTTTACTTATAAACAGTCTCTTTTTTTTGTATAAATATTTTTACTTTTTATAGGGAGCTCCTTCTCCGGTTTCCAGAATTTTTTTCAGGCTGCCGAGAAATTGCAGCCAGCCATTGGAGCAGATCTCATAGCATTCAATAGCCGGGTTCAGGCCGATATGGGTAAGTTTTATCTGAGTGCTTTCTTTATTTTTTTCTATTTGCCAGACAATTGTTGTCCCGATCCATTCTGTCTGGTTCTTTAATTCAGGAAGGGCAATCAATGAGTCTTCAACCAGCCAGACAATTTTTGTATTGGCAGTTAATTCTTTCACACGCATTGTTTTATGGATGTTATCTCCAAATCTTATGGTAAAAAGATTTCCAGCCTCTGAAGATGAACCTTCAAACATTTCAGTCCACCAAAGGGGAATTTCATCTGTTAAAGCCCGATATACTTTATCTGCCGTGGTGTTGACCTCAAGTATATGTACGTAGTTCTCAACACTATTTGTATTAATCGTTTTCATAAAATTATTGTATTGGTAGTACAATTTTATGAAATCTACTATGAATCAGACTTTTCATAAGACAAGAAATATTGTATGACACCAACCTTGTCAAGGTTAACAATCGTACTTTTTATCAGCTGTACAAAAGGACTATTCATTCTTCATGAGATACTGCAAAGGTGTGGAGCCTGTCTGCTTTTTGAAAAATTCAATAAAAGCACTGTCTGATGAAAAGTCCAGGATATAGGACACCTCTCCTATTGAATTTCCTTCCACCAAAAGTTCAATTGATCGCTGCAACCGCCACTGCTGCCTCCAATCCTGATACGACAATCCCGTTTCTTTTTTAAAAATACGGCTGATCGTTTTCTCCACCGCTCCTGTTTTTTCTGCAAAATCTTTCAGCATTGGAGGCATAGATTTCCGCAGTGTCCATTCTTCAGCTATTTTCGTAAAACGCTTATCCTGCGGCATTGTAAGTTCCAGTTTTTCTTCCGGAGCTTTACTCAATTCATCCCAGAATACTTTTAAAAGATTAGTTTGATCCTGTCTCAACCCTGACCATTCCCAGGAACAAATTCTTTCAATAATTTCTTTTAACAAAGCGTTGACATGAAGAACTTTCAGATCGGGATTCATATATCTTTGGGAATATTTTTCATCAAAATAAATGGATCTGTAGGCCACAATATTTCTGAAATTCACACGATGAACTTCATGGGCAGGAATCCAAAGCATTCTGAACGGAGGGAGAACCAGCTGCCTGTCGGAAGTCGTTACAGTCATACAGCCTGATGGCGCATACAACAGCTGAGATTTCGTTGTATGAAAATGAAAACCGGAGTCATGCATCACCATATCAGAGGTTATTCCAACTACTTTTTCAGGGATTGAATCAGCATCAAAGATGTCGTTTTGTTCCAGTACAGCCATGTCCTATTTTTGATATTTTTTGTTTTTATATCATTATAAATATACATTGATTTTTTGGAAACTTTGCAGAAAAAAATGAAAAGGACAAATCCTATCTGGCTGCTGACCCTGCTTGTGATGCTTCCGCAGTTTGTGGAAACGATCTACAGTCCTGTTTTGCCAATAGTACAGGAACAGTTTGGAGTACATGAAGAAACAGTTACCTTAACAATCAGTTTATATTTTATCGCATTTGCACTGGGTGTGGCATTTTGGGGCGTGCAATGCGACAGGATCGGAAGGAAAAAATCATTAGAATATGGTCTCATTACCTATGGAGCTGGAACGTTGGCTGCTGTTTTCGCTCCTGATTTTATGGTTCTTCTGGGTGCAAGGATTATTTCTGCATTCGGAATTTCGGTGGGTTCCATCGTAACACAAACCATTTTAAGAGATACTTTTGACAAAGATAATCTCAGCAAAGTATTTTCCTGGATCGGAATCGGCTTGTCTATCAGTCCGGTAATCGGAATGGTTACAGGTTCAATACTGGCTTCCTCCGGCGGACATCAGAGCGTATTTATTACACTGTGTATCCTGAGTATACTTTTTTTGATACTTTCCAGACAGAAAATTTCTGAAACTCATCATGTAAAGAAATCCATCAACTTAAAAACATTGATCATCTTATTGAAACGGATGCTGCATGATCAGGGCATCATCAAGTGCTGCTTACTGATTATGAGCTTTAATGTCTTGTTATTTTCATACTATTCACTGGCTCCGTTTATTTTTAAAGAAAATCATTATTCCTCTTATGTTTTCGGGTACAGCAGTATGATACTGGCTGGCGGTACCTTCGCGGGAGCAAAGCTTAACAGATTTTTGTTATTGAAGAATGTACGGTCTGAATATTTAGTTAAAGCAAGTATATTCTCAGCATTGGCTGCCTCTGTTTTTGTCTGGATTCTAACAGGTACAGGAATTTATTTTGTAATTCCCTATTTCTTTATTGTGATGGCATTCAGCATTGCGATTCCCAATATTTTAAGCACTGCATTGATCCATTATAAAAATGAAACAGGAAGCGCCGGGGCTTTATTAGGATTAATATATTATGTTCTGATAGGTTTAGGATTGGTGAGTATTGGACTGATACAAAATCTGGGAATTGCGTGTGTCCTGTTTTCTGGAATTGGAGTTTGTACTTTATTGCTGTTTGGGAACAAAAAGAATTGATTTTGAAACATTAAGTTAATAAGAATAGTTAAGTTTCATCAAAGATGAAAAATTAAGCAAAATGTTTATAAAGCTTATGATTTTTACTCACTTGCAAAAACTTAATGTTTCAAATATTTTATATTTTAAAATTAATCTATTGTATAAAATCATACAGTGCTTCAAAAAATTTAGTGTAGACCTCGATATGCGGAAGATGCCCTACATTTTCAATCTCGACAAGCTTTGAACCCGCAATTTCACGTTGGGTTTTCTTTCCCAATTCCTGATATTGCCCCATTTTAGGTTGAAGTTCTTTAGGAGCTCTGTCCTTTCCTATTGCGGTTCTGTCTCTTGTTCCAATAATAAGCAAGGTAGGAACTTTTATATTTTTAAATTCATAACATACCGGCTGATTGTAAATCATATCCGAAGTAAGCGCTGCGTCCCATGCAACCTGAGGATAATCTTTATGAAGTGTCCATCCCGCAATTAAGTCCAGCCAGGGCTGATATTCTTCTTTCCATTTGTTGTCATAATAGAATTTCAGCTGATAATTTTTATAGGTTTCGGCTGTATTTTTAAGTTCAGACTGATAAGCCTGGTCAATAGTCTGGTAGGCTGCAAAAGTTTTATAATCTTCCAGTCCGATCGGGTTTTCGAGAATCAGTTTCTGTACTTTTTCAGGATATAATAACGTAAATCTGGTGGCCACCATTCCTCCCATTGAATGTCCAAGTACGATGGTTTTGTCAATTTTCAGTTCATCCAGAACCGCTTTTGTATTTTCTGCAAGCTGTGAAAAAGAAAATTGGTAAGCATGAGGCTTTGAAGACTTTCCAAATCCTATCTGATCAGGAATCACTACCCGGAAACCTTTAGCAGAAAGGTCTTTTGCTGTTCTCTCCCAGTACGCTCCATTAAAGTTTTTACCGTGGAGAAGCATGACCGTTTTTCCGTTGGGTTTTTGCGGCTTTACATCCATATAAGCCATTTTCAAATCTTCACCCTGAGACTTGAAATTAAGAAAATGAACTTCGTAAGGATATTGATAATCAGACAGCATTGCATCCAGAGGTTTTACCTGTGAAAATATAAAACCGGAGACCGTTAAAGCAAAAGCGGACATTATATTTCTGAAATGTTTCATAAAACGTTTATTTAAAGATTAAAATTAAAAAAACCGCTCCAAAAGGAACGGTTTTAACTGTTATTTTTAGTTAATATTTTTCAGACCATTATGCCATTGAAACTTCTTTTTCCTGTTTTGAAGGTAAATTCATTAAAACAATTGCAAAAAGAATCAAGGCAATACCTACCCACTGAATGAAAAATACTTTCTCTCCCAGCAAAACGAAAGCCATGGTTACGGAAACCGGAAGTTCCAGTGATGAAACGATACTTCCAAGGCCCAATCCTGCATTGGGAAACCCAACATTGAATAAGATAGGCGGAATAATAGTTCCAAAAAGCGCCAGTACAAATCCATACGTGAGAAATATTGAATAATTAAATGAATGGATATGTTCTGTATTATCAGTAAAATTCAGGTATAATGATTTTAAGCCATCAAAATACATAGGCCCTATCTGGGCAAAGAATAAGAATGCAAAAACGACAACTGAACCACCCGCCAGCATAATAATACTCTTTCGGAAAACCGGAAGATGAGTAGCCAGCGTATTAGAGGTGAACATTGTTAAAGTATATGAAGCGGCTGCCATTAGCCCCCAGAATACTCCGTGCCAGTCCAGCTCTATTTCCATATTAATAAGATTGGTTGCCAGAACCGTTCCCAACAAAACGATAACCACAGAAACCACTTTTCTTGTGTTGGGAAGTTTTTTAGTTAGAATACTTTCTACCACCACACTGAACCACACCGACTGCATCAATAATACAATAGCAATGGAAACATTGATATATTGCACGGCAATATAGTAGAATAAACTTGTTCCGCCCAAAGAAGTTCCTGCAAGCAAGAGCATTCTTACTTCTTTAGAACTGGGCACCGATAATTTCTGTTTTGAGGTTAGGGTCTGAATAAAGTTCAGGATCAAAAGTCCCGTCAAACCTAATACGAATTGGGAAGTAGTTACTTCTGAGGTTGTAAAGCCATCATGATAAGCCATTTTTACAAAAGTGGCCAACATACCGTATATACTAGCTCCAATCCCTACAAATAAAACACCTTTTAGTATATTTTTCTTCTTCATAATTTTTTTAACAGCCTGCAAAGGTACAACATATAAATTAAATCATTCAGCAGTGTCATGGTGATAGATAAATAAAATCGCCACAAGCAAAGCTTGTGGCGATTTTTGAGATTGATTATAAAAGTAAATTATTTCTTAACCATTACTTTAGATGCAGCTTCAAAACCTAGTCCTTTGATTTTAACCATATAAGTTCCGTTGACAAGGTTGCTTGTAGAAATTGCTTTCTTGGCATCCGGTGAGATTTTATCTTCTGAAGAAACCAGTTTACCAGACATATCATACAATTCTACGCTTACTTTTCCAAGAGTATTGCTTGGGAATTTAATATAGAATTCATCTTTGGCCGGGTTTGGATAGATAGAAATGTTGTTGTTCTTATCTGCCTTTACATCATTGGTAGCCAATAAACATGCTTCCGGAACGTTAAAGTCCTGAACCTGATCATTAATATTATTTTTAGCTCCTGCTGATGCATTCACTCCTAAACCTCTTCTTGCAAAAACTCCCCAGATCATACATTTATCCTGTCCCTGAGTTGTTGCCATCTCAGCTGCCAATATTGCATTTCTTCCATCAATAAAGCTAGGATTACAGCCCTGAAGTTTAAGAGCGTCTGTTACTAACTGTAATACTTTTGTGCTTCCGTTAGGGGTTGTTGACAGTACATCTGAAGCATAACCGTATTTTTCAACATATTTCCAGTGAAGATCCCATAACATGGTTGCCCAGACAAAACCAATAGAGTGTACATCCGGAACAATTGCTGATCCGTTATTGTATTCCATTCCGTTGGTATTTCCGTATGTAAATCCGTTAACCGTCATGTTGGTAGAATATTTTGCAGGTCTGATACCACCACCTGTTATAGGCTGACCTATTGCATAAGTACCAGTACCTCTCGCTACTGTAGCATCGTCTCCTGCTTTGTTTGTCAGCATTAAAGCAAAGAAATCAGACCATCCTTCTCCCATCTGTTCCTTACTCACGCCTGAATTCAGACAGTTGTATCCGGTACCGGTCATTCTGTTGGATATTCCGTGACCGTATTCATGGGTTACGATTCCGTTATCAAAACTTCCGTCAGGAGTCTGGTTTCCTTTTAGAGTAACATTTACTGTTGTACTTGCTGCAAGGTGAGTTTTGATATATTCCCCTTCTGCATTGGTAATCAATACTGAAGGGATTGTAATTGTAGGGTCATTACCCGCCATATTTCCCAGAGTAGAGCCATTGGTCACGTTATTATATATAATGGCCGCTTTAGCTCCGGCATCCTGAAGATTTTTCACTTTTACAGCAAAAGCACATGTTCCTCTCTCAACAAGTCCTATTTTATTAGTCAATGAGCTTGCAGGTAAAGCCGTACATCCGTCTAAAACTGATGAAAGTGCAACATCTCCTGTCAGGCCGTTCATTGGTAGTGGATTACCGAACTGTGCAGTTCCTGCTCCCGGTGTTCGGGAAACAGCAACACTTGGTGCATTATAGAAAAATACTCTTCCAACCGGAGACCAGAGATACATTTGCATTCTTCCATTATAACCATCCTGCCCTGAAGAGAAATTCGCATTATTTAATCCGCTTCCATCCTGCGCCTCTGCATATACAGAATCATCATCTCCTCCAACAGGTCCGTTACCAAAATTGTTCTGCTGGAAATTTCTGGCAGATTCTGTAAATCCAAATTTATAGAAAACGTCGTGAATTCTGTTATTCAGATAAAATAAATTTGTAATAGCAGCATTTCTGTTATTTAACGGAGTTTCATTGATGTTAAAAGGGAAATCAAAATTTCTTGTTGCTCCTCCGTCTGCCGGAGTTCCTGTAAGATAATCAGGTGCAGTTAAAGCAGTTCCAGCCGAATCTTCATAGGCAAAAACGTTATTTCCTCTTGTAATCGTGTAATGATTGGTTCCGTCAGAATGCCATCCTTCAGGAGAAGCACTCAGGATCCAGGGGTTGGTAATAATAGATCTTGAACCAAAAGTTGGTGCTTCAATAGGTAATGGAAATACATTATATGATGCATTATCCGGTAGAAGTAACGGAATATTATTCTGTGCTAGGTTATTCTGAGGTCCCACCAGGGTATTTTCAAAGTGATCGGCATGGCTATATTCCGCATCTGATGAATAAGCATCGTGATGAAAATTACAGGATAACGTAAGATTACTTTTTAACAGGATATTTCCATTATTGGCATCTACTACAATATTCCAGTAATTGGGAGACTTTGGCTCCATTAAGGTATATTCATATGCCAAACGGAGGTTTCCGCTTTCATCATTTGCGTATACCAATCTTTGATTGGCTGAAGTCGCTTTCTTCTGAGTTTTTTCAAGATACTCAAGAATAGTGAAGTTTGCTATCTCAGGATTTTTCAGATCTTCAGCAATCTTCTGAAGCGCTGTACTTTTACTGATTGCAGCTGTACCAGATGTAGATGCAGTATAATCTTTTACAAAATTATCGGTGTAGTAAACAATTTTATTGTCCTGAATCAATGCTGTTCCTACAGAGCTGTATATTGGCAAACCATTATACGTCTGTAAAAATTTAACAACATTACCATTCAATGATTTTGACAGATCTACATTATCAATAATGATATTATTAAGATCAGACTTTTTATATTCCCTGATTTTATTTTGAGAAATATAATCTTTAATGAGTTTTTCATTATCCTGTCCGAATAATATTGCCGGAAATGCAGAAAATACTGCAAATAAAATAGGTAAAGCTTTGTTTTTCATATCCATTATTAAAGGCGCTAATCTACAAATAATTCACATAACTTTAATACTTTTTATATTAAAAATTAAACATAAATCAAGACAAATAAAGAAAAAACACTTTGAAATCAATTTACATATTTCTCAATCATTAGAACCCTGCATTATATTTATGCGTACCACATTATGTTTACCACATGTTTAATTCTTTTTCATACAAACATTTTCTTTTTATAAGTCATTTTAATGAATATAAATTTCTGTCCCACAGAAATCTGCTTTTACTGTTTTTTTACCCGATAGTTTTGTTTTTTACTGTCTTATTACACTTTTTTATATTCCTTCCCGTATAGCCATAAAAAAAGCCGCTCATTTGAGCGGCTCTTATGTATTATAATGGTTCAAAGATTATTTACCTTCTTCCATTTTTCTTTTCAACTCTGCTAATGCGTCGATGTCTCCAAGAGTAGATCTTTCTTCGTTGTTAGAAGAAGAAGTTACGTTTCTAGAAGAAGCTTCTTTTACGTTTTTCTTCTCTTCGTCTCTGAAGATACCTGTGTGAGATACTACTACTCTCTTGAATTCTTTGTTGAATTCGATTACTTTGAACTGAGCCTCTTCACCTTTTTTGATTTTAGATCCATCTTCTTTCTCTAATAATCTTGAAGGGCAGAAAGCTTCAACCTCAGCATCCTCGAATTGAACAGAAGCTCCTTTATCGTGAACTTCTACAGCTTTACCAGCGTGGATAGTTCCTTCAGCATATTTAGTTTCGAATTTATCCCATGGGTTTTCAGTCAATTGCTTGTGACCTAGAGATAATCTTCTAGCCTGAATATCTAATTCAAGAACTACAACATCTAATTTATCACCTACTGCGCAGAACTCAGATGGGTGCTTGATTTTCTTAGTCCAAGAAAGATCAGAGATATAGATTAATCCGTCGATACCTTCTTCTAACTCTACGAATACACCAAAGTTAGTGAAGTTTCTTACAGTTCCTACATGCTGAGATCCTACCGGATACTTAGCTTCGATGTTTTCCCATGGATCTTTAGACAATTGCTTGATACCAAGAGAAATTTTTCTTTCTTCTCTGTCTAAAGTTAATACTTCAGCTTCTACTTCATCACCTACTTTTACAAAATCTCCAGCAGATCTTAAGTGAGTAGACCAAGACATTTCAGAAACGTGGATTAATCCTTCAACACCTGGAGCGATTTCTACGAATGCACCATAGTCAGCAAGAACTACTACTTTTCCTTTTACTTTGTCACCTACTTTCAAGTCAGCAGAAAGAGCATCCCAAGGATGAGCTTCTAATTGCTTCATACCTAATTGGATTCTTGTTTTCTCATCATCGAAATCAAGGATTACAACTTTTACAGTTTGTCCGTCCTCAAGGATTTCAGATGGGTGGTTCACTCTAGACCAAGAAAGGTCTGTAATGTGGATCAATCCATCTACACCACCTAAGTCAATGAATACACCGTAAGAAGTGATGTTCTTAACAGTACCTTCAAGAACCTGTCCTTTTTCAAGCTGAGCGATGATTTCTTTTTTCTGACCTTCGATATCTGCTTCGATCAATGCTTTGTGAGATACCACTACGTTTTTGAACTCAGGGTTGATTTTCACAACTTTGAACTCCATAGTTTTTCCTACGAACTGATCGTAATCTTTAATTGGCTTAACGTCAATTTGAGAACCAGGTAAGAATGCTTCGATTCCGTGAACGTCAACGATCATACCACCTTTAGTTCTTGATTTAACAAAACCGTTAACGATTTCTCCAGTTTCGTGAAGTTCGTTTACTTTATCCCAAGCTTTAAGCGTTCTCGCTTTTCTGTGAGATAACTGTAATTGTCCAGTTTTGTCTTCTCTCTTGTCAACCATTACTTCTACCTCGTCACCTACTTTCAGGCCTTGGTTGTAACGGAATTCGTTTAGAGAGATAACACCTTCAGATTTGAAGTTGATGTCTACGATAGCTTCTTTATCAGTTAATCTTACAACTTTACCAATTAGAACGTCGTTATCGTCTAAGTTGTTTAATGATCCGTTGTAGATTTCTTCTAAATCGCTTTTTTCTTTTCTCGCATCTGCATCAAGACCTGATTCGAATGAATCCCAATCAAATTGTTCTGGTGCTACATTTTGGTTTAATAAAACCTCTGCTGAATTTGTCTCTTTTGACATTTTCTAATAAATTTGTATTCCTTCTTTTTTAACGGTTTGAATAAATGCAGATTAAAAAATACGGAAGTAATTAATTTTAAGTAATTTACTCTTCAAACCTTTTCGCCACAAAAGTGGGTGCAAAGATATGAATTTTATTTAAAATAAGCAATAGATTTTGCCAGGCTAATATTTAACTTATATATTTAAAAATCAACACCTTGATTAAAAGGATGCTTCGACTGAGCTCAGTATGACATTCTAATACTAACCGTCTTACATTCAGAATTAAGCAATATCCGATGTCATAATGACCATACACTGAAAATTTACAAGAGGCATCAATAAGCAGAAGACAAAAATGAGATTCTTCATTTCGCTGCGCTTCATTCAGAATGACAGTAAGACAGAATTAAAGAAGGACCACACTTTCCAATCCTTCTCAAACTCTCCTACTCTCAAATCCTCAAACTCCAAAATTCACTACCTTTGCAGCATGGAATTACAGCCGATCTATCAAAAACTGCAGATTCAGGATATGAATCAGATGCAGAAATCTACTTATAAAGCGTCTGAAAGCAATACAGACATTGTCTTACTCTCTCCTACAGGATCCGGGAAAACGCTGGCCTTTTTATTTCCTGTTCTCAGAAATCTGAAAAAAAATGTTCAGGGTGTTCAGGCTTTGATACTGGTTCCGGCAAGGGAACTTGCTTTACAGATTGAGCAGGTTTTTAAATCCATGGGAACAGATTTTAAAGTTTCTGTATGCTATGGAGGACATGACAAAAAAATTGAGGTTAATAATTTAATTGAAGCTCCGGCTGTATTGATCGGAACTCCGGGAAGAGTTGTTTACCACTTGAGAAATAATAATTTTGATCCGAAAACAATTAAGACTCTGGTTCTTGATGAATTCGACAAAGCTCTGGAACTGGGTTTTCATGATGATATGGAATTCATTTCCAATTCTTTAAAAGAACTTTCTCAGAGAATTTTAACATCTGCCACAGCTATGGATGAAATTCCCACGTTTACAGGCTTAAAAGATGAAAAAGTAATCAATTTCCTTAAAGAAAATGATGTAAAACCGGATCTCCAGCTGAGAAAAGTGATGACTATTCCGGAGGAAAAACTGGATACACTTTTCAATCTGGTTTGTAAAATCGGAAACAAAAGAACCCTGATCTTCTGCAACCACCGTGATGCTGTAGACCGTATCTCTGAACTTCTTCATCAGATGGGAATAGACAGAGAAACCTTCCATGGCGGTATGGAACAGGATGAAAGAGAACGTGCGCTGCTGAAATTCCGTAATGATTCTGCAAGAATTCTTATTACTACGGATCTTGCTGCCCGCGGACTTGATATTCCTGAGGTAGAATCGATTGTTCATTATCAGCTTCCTCCAAAAGAAGATGCTTTCATCCACAGAAACGGACGTACCGCAAGAATGAACGCCAAAGGTTTTGTCTACCTGATCATGACTGAAGAGGAAAACTTCCCGTTCATTAAAAACAATACTCCTGAAGAAAACGTTGCCGGATTCACTAAAGTTCCGCAAAAAACACCTTTCCAGACGGTTTACATCAGTGCAGGAAAAAAGGATAAAGTAAACAAAGTGGATATTGTAGGATATCTGCTAAAGAAAGGAGAGCTTCAAAAAGAAGATGTGGGAATTATCGAAGTAAAAGATACGACATCATATGTTGCCGTCTCCAGAAATAAAGTAAATGCCCTTTTAAGAAAGCTTCAGAACGAAAAACTGAAAGGTAAGAAAGTAAAAATGGAGATTGCTTATTAGACCTCTCACTCTACACTTTATTGTCATTGCGAGGAGCACAGCAACGAAGCAATCTGCCCTCCCCGCAATGACATAATATTATTTAATTCCTTTCACTCTCAGAGGGAAAGTATACACTGACCTGGAGGCAGTAATGAAAAGAATATCATTGTTTTTACCGCCAAAAGTGACATTGGAAGTCCAGTCTTCAGGAATCGGGATGTGATAGATCTTCTTCCCGGAGCTGTTGAAAACATGCACTCCTTTTCCTGTCAGGTACAGGTTTCCGTGTTTATCCATCGTCATGCCATCTGACCCCATTTCACAGAACAGTTTTTTCTCAGATAATTTTCCTTCTCCCAATATATCATAAACGTAGGTTTTTCCGGCATCAATATCAGATAAGTACAATTTCTTTAGTTTTTCACTCCCAACAATACCATTGGGTTGGGTGAAAGTTTCTAATTGGGTAACTTTTCCCGATTTATCTCTGTAATAAAGACTTTTATGTTGAATTTCCTGTTTAAAACCAACCCAGTAATCTCTTTCATACAAAGGATCTGTAAAGTACATTCCTCCAAATTCATCATTCCAGACATCATTGGGGCCGTTCAGCCTTTTTCCTTCGAAACCTTTTAGCAGAACTTCTACTTTTTTGTCTTTGGATATCTTCCATATCTCACCCTGATCGTCCGAACAGGTAATCAAATACCCATCTTTGTCAAAGTGTGTTCCGTTTGCCCTTCCTGTTTTATTCAAAAACTCTATCACCTGATTGGTTTTCCAGTCCCAATAATAAATCTTATCATTAGGCTGATCGGTGAAATAAACATTCCCTTCTTTATCTGCTGATGGTCCTTCTGTGAAACTGAACTTGTCCGAAACCTTTTCCGGCTGCACTCCCTCATAAAACATTTTACTATAATTTACTGATTGACAGTTTACCAATGCGAAAACCAAACCAATCATACCTATTTTAAGTATATTCTTCATGCTTCATTTTTAAAGTTGCAATTTACGATATGACCTAGAGGTTTCAAAATATTTTCCCGTTTTGATACAATAAAAACAACAGATACAAAATGTCCTAATTATCCTATTTTGGAAGTAGATCATATTAGTAATGAAAAGATATAATCCGGAGCTTTGCAGTAACAGAATCAATCACTTTTTCATGGAACAGTCAATTTGAAAATAAGATTGGTCAGGATGAAAATTGTACTAAAATACTTTTATAGCATATAACAATGAGCGCAGAGTCCAACAATATCAAGTCTTTGGAAATTGAAAATGAAGATTTCAGAAATTCAGTGGGAACCATGGATGAAACCGGTAAAAGGAAGTGGATTTTTCCCAGAAAGCCCAAAGGAAAGTATACCAACTACAGGAATTACACCAGCTATTTTCTTCTTACTTTATTTTTCGGACTGCCGTTTGTAAAGATCAATAATAATCCTTTTCTGCTGATCAATGTCATCGACAGGAAATTCTTTATTCTCGGACAGCCGTTTTACCTGCAGGACTTTTTTATTCTTGCTTTAGGGGCGGTAACCTCCGTCATTTTTGTGATGTTATTTACTGTCGTTTTCGGAAGAATATTCTGTGGGTGGCTATGCCCGCAGACGCTTTTTATGGAAATGGTCTTCCGTAAAATCGAATACTGGATCGAAGGAGACCGGAATAAACAGATGAAGCTGGACAGACAGGAATGGGATGCAGAGAAAATAAGAAAAAGGTTGACGAAATGGTCTGTTTTCCTTTTAATTTCATTGATTATTTCTCATTTTATGTTCATGTATATTGTGGGCTACGAAGAAGTTTTCCGTATTATGAGTGAAGGACCTGAAGCCAACTCACTGAAGTTTATCGTTATGATCTTTTTTACCATGACGTTCTATTTTGTTTTCGCATGGCTTCGTGAGCAGGTTTGTACGCTGGTTTGCCCTTACGGAAGGCTGCAGGGTGTATTGATCGACAAGCAAACGATCAATGTATATTATGATTTTAAAAGAGGGGAAGGCCGTGCAAAATGGAGAAATAATGAAGATAGAAAAGCAGCAGGAAAAGGAGATTGTATAGACTGTAACCAATGTGTTGTGGTATGTCCTACAGGAATCGATATCAGAAACGGACAGCAGCTGGAATGTGTAAACTGTACAGCCTGTATTGATGCCTGCGATGAAGTTATGGAGAAAGTTGGCTTACCTAAAGGATTGGTCCGCTATGCTACGGAAGCAGAAATTGAAAATCAGGACAAATTCCGGTTTACTCCAAGAATGAAAGCCACAACTGTTATCCTTGCCTTGTTGATTGGGTTCCTTGGGTTTTTAATGTATGACCGTGGTTCTATGGAAGCCAAATTCATCAAACCTGCAGGTTCTACATTTTTTATTAAGAACGGTAAAATCACCAATACTTTTATCTATACCCTTCTGAATAAATCAAACGAGAAAAAGATGCTTACCATCAAAGTGATCACTCCAACGAATGCGGAAATTACCTATTTCGGTTCTGAAAAAATTATTTTGAAAGGAGATCAGATCCTGAAAGGAAACATCAACATTTCCTTTCCTGAAGACGAAATTAAATTCTCAAAACAAAATATGGTCATCGGAGTATTTGATGAAAAAGGACAGCTGGTAGATTCGTTTGAAACTACTTTTGAAGGACCGTTTAAGTTGGCTCTTTAGGTGGCAGGTAGCGGGTAATAAGTTATAGGAAGTAGGAAAAGTAGTTGATATTTCCCATTCCCCTCCTCTGGAGGAGGTGGCAAAAATTCAAAGAATTTTTGACGGGGTGGTTTTCCAACACATTTCCCCAAACTTTAAACTGTGAACCTTAAACTTTGAACTTTGAACTCATTAAGCCTTATATTTCCTCATAAACTGCGTGGGAGTCATTCCGGAGCTTTTCCGGAATACTCTTACAAAGTAGGAATATTCTTCGTATCCCAGTCTAAAGGCAATTTCCACCAAACTCTCGTCGAGATACATGAGCATTCTTTTGGCTTCCAGCACTACTCTTTCGGTGATCACATCAGTCGCTGTTTTTTGAACAACAGTCTGGGCAATCCTGTTCAGATGTTTGGATGAAATACCTAACAAAGAGGCATAATGCGTAATGGACTTGTGTTTTGTGAAGTTTTGTTCAATCAGATTTTCAAAATCCTGATAATGTTTAAAATAAGAAAGTCCGGCAGCAGAATCCATTGTATCAAAATCTTTTGAAAACAATCTCGCAGCATTAATAAAAATCTGAGACATTAATGATAAAATCAGGCCTTCTTTCATGATTTTTTTAGCCTGATGTTCTTCTCCCAGTTCTTTAAATAAACTCATGTTTTTCTTCAATTCCTGAGCGTTTAATTGTAGTTTTCGCGGGAATGATACGGACCCGAAAAACGGAAAATTTCTGAGTTTCTGATTCACATAATGCATTTCATAAAATTCCTGGGAACAAAAGAAAATGTAACCGTCTATATCTTCCGAAAGCTCCCAGCTGTGAATCTGCCCCGGTGACAAGAAGAAAAGACTTCCTTCAGAGACTTCATATCTTTGAAAATCGATCTCATGCACTCCTGTTCCTTTGGTAAAGAGAACAGCTGCATAGAAATCATGTCTGTGAGGCTTCTCTATATGATGATGTCCCAGCACCAAATGACTCTTCATGGTGTTAAAATAAAAATCTGAAGTATTTTTACCCGCCTGGAAAAGATCTATATGAAGAACGGAGATCGGATTCATTGATAAATATCTTAAGGATTCACAAATTTAGATAAAAAGAACCGGTAATAGCTGCTCTTCTTCTCTGTGATGACCAAATGGCTGTTTTGTGATGATTTTACATCTTTATTTTTCCTTTAAAACAAAGTCTGACCGCACTTTTTACAATATATTTTGGATCAAACTTTAAAAAATTTTTATCTTTGAAGTTTAGGAGTTGTAAAATGAAAATAAATTTACCTGATAAGCTGTATTATTCTATAGGAGAAGTTGCGAAAGCATTCGATGTAAACACTTCATTAATACGTTACTGGGAACAGGAATTCCCGATTATCAAGCCTAAAAAAAACAGAAAAGGGAACCGGTATTTCACTCCTGAAGACATTAAAAATCTTCAGATGATCTACCATCTCGTAAAAGAAAAAGGATATACCCTTGACGGAGCCCGTATCGCTCTGACCACCAACAGTAAAATTTCCGAAACCATTACTCTGATCGACCGCCTGGAGTTTGTAAAAGCTGAACTGATCAAGCTGAAAGAGTCTTTAGGAGAACGGGAAGAGGATTAAATGCTTTGAAAATATAAAACCTCCGCTGCAATGAATTGCAGCGGAGGTTTTTATTGATAGTAACACATGGCAAAACCAATGATTCATTATTGCTTTTTGTCCAAAATTATTCTTCTTTCTTAAAACTCACCACCAGATATTCTCCGTTTGAACAGTATTTCTTACAGCTGTCATCTTTAAAGTTTTCAGGCTTTTTGGTGTACTCTTCAATATACCTCGCACTTTCAGCTGTATCAGCCGGAACTATAACAATATGGTAATTGTCAGCCACTATACTATCGGCTTTTTTTAATGCCTCTTCCTTGTATTTCAATGCTTCAGTGTAATTCATATTCATGATCAATTAATAAGGTTAATAAGTATGATGAAAAAATTACAAAAACCAAGCCGTTTGAAGAAATGCTATATAAAAAGCAATCAAGAATTTCAGTATCAATTACGAAATTATATCGCATAAAAGACAATATTCCCTTCACCTTTTAAACCATAAAACACTTTCTCTTTATCATCTTTAACCATTTCATTATCAGCTATTGCAGTGCTTTATTTTTATTAATACGTTTACTGTGTGATGAGAAAAAACTATTACCGGAAACTGGCATTGATGGTCACATTGCTGACTGTTTTTTTAGCCTATCAGAAATACATCAGTCGTGAAAAAG
This sequence comes from Chryseobacterium sp. DZ-32, assembly GCF_059587025.1. NCBI lineage: Bacteria > Pseudomonadati > Bacteroidota > Flavobacteriia > Flavobacteriales > Weeksellaceae > Chryseobacterium > Chryseobacterium sp. DZ-32. The sequence goes on along the minus strand of NZ_JCAIOM010000014.1, from coordinate 75,010 downwards.
AACCTTTTCCTGAAGTTACCTTTATCAAAGATTCTTCAATACGGGATCTATCAGATTTTGATCCTAATATCCTGGACAAAGAACAGTGGCTGAAACTTGGATTTTCAGAGAAACAAACTGCTACCATCCTTAAGTATAAAGATATGGTAGGAGGAAAATTTACTTCAAAAGAGCAGTTGAAAAAGTGTTATGCTATTTCCGAAGAGAAATTCAGTGAACTTGCCTCATTCATTTTACTTCCTGAAGTAACAGGAAAAAAGGATCCAAAAGGATTTCCTTCCTACGGAAAGAAAGAAATTCTGGTTTCAGCGAAATTCAATCCTGATCGGTTTTCTGTTCACGACTGGCTTAAGATGGGTTTCAGTGAAAAGCAGGCAGAAGCTATTATAAAGTATAAAAATTATCTAGGGGGAAGTTTTATCAGTAAGGAAAAGTTTAAAGAATGCTTCATCATTTCCCCGGAGAATTACAACAAAATCGAACCTTATCTTTTGCTGCCGGCAAAAACTCCGGAAAACTTCAGGAATTTTGCGAAGGATAATACTGTGAAATCCAGGATTCAATATCATATTTTTGATCCTAATCAACTGGACTTAGAGGGCTGGAAAACAATAGGATTCTCAGAAAAACAAGCAATCACAATCCTCAATTACCGGAACCGCAATTTAAGAGGAAGCTTTAAAAGCCTGGACGATCTGCAGAAATGTTTTGTGATTTCTGCTGAGAAATTTCAGGAAATGAAACCTTATATCAAACTTCAGGAAAAACAGCAGGAAAAAACAGACTTTTCAAAAACAGACCTTAATACCATTACGTTTAAACAGCTTATAGAATTCGGACTGGATGAAAAAAGTGCAGGTTCAATCATTGGTTTCAGAAAGAAACTGGGAGGCTTTATGAATAAGCAGCAAATTCTAAGTACTTACAACATCGATCAGGACCTGGTTCAGAAACTGATTTCAATAGCGCCATTGAATACATCAGATGTTCCCCGGTACTCATTAGTAAATGCACCGGAGGAATGGCTTAAAAATCATCCTTATTTCAAGTACTCAGCAGATAAAATCATATTCTACAGGATTAGTAATCCAGATGATAAAAAAATATGGAAACTTTTAAAACTGAAACCTGAGTATGAAGAAAGAATGAAATTATATGTAAAATAACGTGACAACAAGAAGTTGACATAAACTCTTCCAAAATAATATTCCGGAAGAGTTATACTGTAAATAATGTCCTACATTTTAGTGATGCATATAACTGCCTGGTCCGTTAGTTCCTTCAATAGATTCCGGTAGAATTCCATATTTATTCCTTAAATCTACTGTTCCTAATTTTTTCCCGGAATTAATATCAATGATACTAATCGTACCGGAATTTAAGTTAGGAAGATCCAATAGATTATTCTGTACTGCTACAACATCTTTTCCTGACTTGGTTTTAAAGAAAGCCATATGATGCGCCCCTCTGTCAGCTTCAAAAGTCTTCAAAAGCTTTAGCTGGGGAAGATTATTTATATCAAAAACAAGCACTCTTCCAGGATCTGCAAAACTTACATAGAGCTTGTTTGTATCATCAATATACATTTCAAGCGCCCAGCCTAATCCTTGTGTACTTCCGTCAAAAATCTTGGTAAAAGCATCATATTTTTTGGTTGCGGTATTGTATGGGGCAATCCAGATATCACCGCCAAGCATTGTTGTAGCAAGTGCATATTGTGGAAATTTTCCGCGAAGTAACAACACCTCAACCGGAGCGGACAAATCTGCTGGTGAGTCTGCTACCTGGTATGTTTCCTTGATTTCATAGGTATTCAGATCTAACAAAGTACAGGTATTTCCCATTCCTGTCGTAAGATCAGGGTGAATGGTAGAAGTCACCATCATTAATCCTTTTTCCTCATTAACGGAAATGCCATGCGGATACATGATAAACTTACCGGGATTAACCTGAATGGGAGCTTTAATCGTTTTGATAAGCTGATTATTATTAGCATTAAAAACGCCAATACTTCCGTCTTTCGGACCTCCTGCCCCACCCATAAAGGTCATAAAATATCTACCGTCATTTGTGAAAAACAAGTTTTCACCTACTGTATTTTCACCCGTATCAATAGGAGTTGCACTGATTAATTTCGGCTGTCCGTATTGGTCTTTATCCGTTTTTATTTCATAGAGATAACTGCCTCCCAAAGCAGTGGTGAACATTTTTTTTGCATCCAGATTGTAATAAATATGATGGGGCAATACCCCATTACCCAATTCAAGCTTACTGCTGATGTTTCCAAAATTCGGAGCTTCAGGATCAAGTTCTATAACGGCTATTCCGTCTGATGACCCTTTTATGCTTCTGTAATCAATGTAAAACGAGGTATTATGAGGATGATCGGGATTGTGGTTCTCATTCAGGCAACCCGTGGATATTACCAGAATAACAAACAAGAACACTGAATTCATTTTTAATTTCATGGTTTTGTGATTATCATTGTTAGTATTATAAATATAAAACATTTCCAATGAAAACAAAAATATATTACACTAATATGTGAAAAATAATAAATGACATTAAAAATAATGCTTCCTGTAGTTAATACAAGGAAGCATGAAATTAAAACCGTTAAAGTATCTTGGATATTTTTAATCAAATGTTTTACTGGAATCTACCAGCAAAGAGTTTAAGGTATTAAGCTCCTCATCAGTCATATCTCTCCATTTCCCTATCGGCAGATCAAGTTTGATATTCATAATACGGATTCTCTTGAGTTTTTTAACTTCATACCCCAGATATTCGCACATTCTCCGGATCTGTCTGTTCAGTCCCTGGGTAAGGATAATTCTGAAATTCATTTCATCAATCTTCTCTACCTCACATTTTTTAGTCACAGTATCAAGGATAGGAACTCCATTTCTCATTTTCTCCAGGAATTTTGGAGTGATCGGCTTATCTACACGAACCAGATATTCCTTCTCGTGATTATTTCGAGCTCTCAGGATTTTATTGACAATATCACCGTCACTCGTTAAGAGAATAAGCCCTTCACTAGGTTTATCCAGTCTTCCGATAGGAAAAATTCTTTTCGGGTGGTTGATATAATCTACGATATTATTTTTTTCACGTTTGGTATCGGTAGTACAAACGATTCCTACCGGTTTATTAAAAACGATATACACAGGTTTTTCCTGAGGCTCTCTGATGGGTTTTCCGTCTACTTCTACGAGATCCTCATCAGAAACTTTGGTTCCCAATTCAGGAATTTTCCCGTTTATCTTAATTCTGCCTTCCTCCAAAAGTTTATCTGCTGCTCTTCTCGAACAGTACCCTGCTTCTGATAAATATTTATTAATACGTGTCTTTTCCATTAGTCTTTTCCGTAACCGGTATAATTTTTATTGCTGAAAAGGGTAATTCCATAGCTCAGCCCTATGAAAAAACCGTCAGCTCCGTCTTTCAGCCGATGTGATTCAAAAACAATTCCTCCTTCCTGGCTCAATCTTTTTGAATAGGAAACCTGCATTCCCAGTCTCCCGCCCCAGAATTCAGTATCTGAAACAGCAGAGTGATTAAGCTGTTTTCCATAATTAATATCGATATAAAAAGGTCTTTCGCCCGGAGAAAAAATAATCTTTGGTTGAATAACCCAATAAATCAGATGATAATTATCCTGGATAAAACTATATTTAAATCCTGTTCCCAATGCAAAGTTAGGAAGAAAATTATATCCACCCACAGCAGTAATCCCATAAGTAAGATTTCCTAATGAAGATCTGTTTTCAATATACTGCGAATTGCTGGTCTGGTTCTTCTTATTAATATTAAATCCTACATTCAGAGAAGGATTGAAGTAAAAATCCATTTTTGATTTTCCAGTTTCTGTATCCTGAGAAAATGCTTTACAAAAAGAAAATATTAATAAGAAAATGGATAATTTTATTTTCATAGGCTTTCGAATCTGTACTCGTTATTCAGGAACTGATCTGTAGCATCTTCAATGGCATAATCACCAATTTTGGTACGTCTCAGCTGTGTCAGATAAGCTCCTACTCCCAGTTCCTGCCCGATATCATGAGCCAGACTTCTGATGTATGTTCCTTTTGAACAGCCTACCATGAAACTCACCAAAGGAAAATCGATTTTTATGTCTTTGATATAATGGATGGTTGTTTTTCTTGCCTTCATTTCCACTTCTTCACCTGCTCTGGCAAGATTGTAAGCTCTTTCGCCATCAATTTTAATCGCTGAATAAACGGGTGGTTTCTGTTCAATTTCCCCAACAAATTTTTCCAGCACTTCTTTTACCTGTTCTTCAGTAATATGAGAGATATCCTGGTGAAGAATTTCAGGTTTTTCGGTATCATAGGATTCTGTTTGCACACCGATCTTGATCTCTGTCCAGTATTCTTTGGGAGCATCCTGAATTTCAGGAATTTTCTTTGTAAATTTTCCACAGCAGACAATAAGAAGCCCGGTTGCTCTTGGATCTAAGGTTCCGGCGTGTCCGATTTTAAATTTCTTGGGAAGATCAAATTCCCTTTTAAGTTTATATTTCATTTTATTGACAGCCTGGAAGGAAGTCCAGTCCAAAGGTTTGTCCAATAAAAAAATGTATCCTGATTTCAGTTCTTCAGCAGTCATGAATGAGTATAAAAGATTTCTTATTTAAAGAAATAGAAATAAATCAACAGAGCTATTCCTACAAAAATACGGTACCAGCCCCAAGGTTTGAATCCATATTTGTTAAGCACACCAATAAATGCTTTAATGGCAATAAGTGCTACAATAAATGCAACGATATTTCCAATTACAAAGATCATAATATGATCCTGTGAAGACATAATCATTTCATATCCTTTCTGCGGATTTGCGGTTTCTTTTCCCCAGGTCTTAACAAAAACTGAGTATACCGTTACTGCCAGCATTGTAGGAACTGCAAGGAAAAAAGAAAATTCTGCAGCAGCCTTTCTGGTAAGGCCTTGTGCCATTCCTCCAATAATAGAGGCCGCACTACGGCTTGTTCCCGGCATCATCGCAAGACACTGCCAGAAACCAATGGTAACAGCATTTCTTACGGTAATTCCTTTTTCATCATCAATTTTAGGATTCCTGAACCATTTATCTGCAAACAATAAAACTACACCACCCAACACCAATACAGAAGAGATCGCAATCTGGTTCCCAAGAACGGCTTCAATTTTATCATCGAATAAATACCCCAACACCAAAGCCGGAACTACAGCAAATGCAAGTTTAAAATAAAACTGAATATTATTTAAGTCAAAAAACTTTTTCCAGTATGCCACTACGACAGATAGAATAGCTCCAAACTGAATAGACACCTGAAACATTTTTAAAAATTCTGTTTCTTCCAACCCCATAAGATTCGCAGTAAATCCCATATGTGCTGTAGAGGAAATCGGAAGATATTCCGTCAACCCTTCTACAATGGCAATAATAATTGCTTTGATTAAATCCATATTCTTTTAAAAATTAAAAAGATTAAAAGATTTAAGAATTAGAAAAATCAGCTCATTGGCTTACATCTTTCAATTCTTAAATTTTTTAATCCTTAAATAAAATTATTTTATTTATTTTCTTTTTAAGATCGCGTACACTTCTATTGCAAATCCTATAACAACAAACAAAGGTGCTATTCTGATTCTTCTGATAGAAAAGATCCCGTCATTCCATGAGTTAGGATCAAATTTCCCGTCTACTGTATTGGCATCAGGTCCCATCATAAGTAGAAATCCTACTACAATGAAGGCTAGTCCGATCAGCATCCATTTGAAATTCTGCTGTCCGAAATAGAAAGCGTTTTCCTGTGGTACTTCAGCTTCATGCCCGTAGTCTGAAGCAGAAAATTTATTTGTTTTTTTGCTCATTATTAAGAGTAATATAAATCGTCAACGTTTGATTTCAAGAACCTCCATGTAGCGAAAATGGTACTTAAGACAGAAATAAAAATTCCAACACCCAGTACCAGGATTACTAACCAGAAGTACTGGTTGTTGTCCTGTACGAAAGCAGAACCAATCTGACTTGTGAAATAATACCAGACTCCGCCCAAAGCAAGAAGACCTATAACAGAACCGATAGCTCCTAAAATAATAGCTTCCACAATGAAAGGTTTAAGGATAAATCTTCTTTTCGCCCCTACCAGCTGCATAGTTTTAATAATAAATCTCTTCGAGAATATTTTGAGACGGATAGAGTTGTTGATCAATACAACAGCCAATATCAGGAACAGAACCGAAAATCCTAAGATCCATTTCAGGATTCTGCTCAGGTTATTGTAGACATCTACCATCAGAGTACTGTCATTTTTAACATCAATAATTCCGGGAACGGATTTGATTTCTTTAATAGCTTCATCAATTTTTGCTGGATCTACGAACTCCGGCTTTAAAGCCACTTCAATAGAAGAAGGGAAAATATTTTCCTCAAACAATGCATCACTGTCGATTCCCATACTTTTCTTGGCTTCTTTTGCCGCCATTTCTCTTGAAATATAAGTCGCTTTTTTTACAGGAGCTAATAACTGTACCTTTTTAAAAGTTTCTTCCTCAAGTTTTGCAATTTTTACAGAATCTTTAGCGTCATAGTTTTCATCAAAGTAGGCATTCACTACCAACTGTTCTTTGATATAGTCAGAATACTTCTGGGCATTAATCAGAATAAGCCCCATTAATCCTAACAAAAATAACACTAAGGCAATACTTATCACTACTGTAATATTGCTGGACCGAAGCCTTTTCTTATTAAATTCATCTACAGATTTAGCCATTAATATTAAAATTTTTGGCTAAAATAGAAAAAATCTTCCGAAATTTGGGACGAAATAAAGAAAATCACTGTTAATAAAATCATAAAAAACTTTGAGTGTAAAAGCAAAAAAACATCTTGGACAGCACTTCCTGACAGATGAAAATATCGCAAGAAAAATCGTAGAAGGTCTTAGTTTTGAGAGCTATAACAACATCATGGAAGTAGGTCCCGGAATGGGCGTTCTTACCAAATATCTTCTTGAAAAGGATCAGAACATTTACCTTGCAGAAATAGACACGGAATCTATAGAATATCTGAAAAACAACTATGCAAAAGTAACTGAAGAAACTTTTGTAGGTGATTTTCTGAAGCAGGATTTCAGTTTTATCAAGGATGATCAGATTGCGATCATTGGTAATTTCCCTTATAACATTTCGTCACAGATTCTGTTTCAGATTGTAGACCATTACCAGCTGATCCCGGAAATGGTAGGAATGTTCCAGAAAGAGGTAGCGGAAAGAACGGCGGCTGTTCCGAGAACTAAAGATTATGGTATTCTTTCTGTTCTGATACAGGCTTATTATGATGTATCTTATATGTTTACGGTACATGAAAATGTCTTCAATCCTCCTCCAAAAGTAAAATCGGGAGTCATCAGGCTTACAAGAAACCCTAAAGAAGGGCTTGCGGGCAATGAAGTACTGTTTAAACAGATCGTGAAAACAGGTTTCAACCAAAGAAGAAAAAAGCTTTCCAATGCTTTAAAAACACTCAATATTCCTGAAGCCTTGAAAGGGCACGAATTTTTAGATAAGAGAGCAGAAGAACTTAGTGTAGCAGATTTTATACACTTTGCCAATCTGTGGAAAGAAAATCAATAAAACAATCATTATAAAGCTTCCTTACCGGGAGCTTTTTTGCTGAATACATTACAATACACTGTCCGTTAAAAGCAGAAAGCCTTTCAAATAAATTCGAAAGGCTTTCTTTTATATTACATTATCAATTTTAGTTTCTGTTTTTCAGCATGATCCATCCTGACCAGTTCATCTGAGCTTTTGATTTCGGATATTCAAAATTGAACTTATACCAGTATGTTGCTGTAGGAAGTCTCTTACCACTTACCGTTCCGTCCCAGACTGGATTTTCTTTTGAGAACCTGAACATTTCCACTCCATATCTGTCATAGATAGAACCCGTAAAGTTTTTAAAGTCTCCAAGAGCCTTAAGATCCAATACATCGTTAATTCCATCTTCGTTTGGCGTAATGATATTGTTGATCTGCAATGTAAAGAATTCAAGAGATCCCACACAATGCGTACCTACTCTTCTTACCAAAACAGTATAGTTTGTATTGTCTAAAAGATTCGTAAATACATTTGAATCCTGCCATGTGATACCACCATCAAGAGAATATTCCAAAGTGCTTGGTGTATTGTTCATTGGCGGGTTTTCAGCTGTAATTGTTACTGTTTTTTTGATGCTTTCATAATTTAATGCAGTAACAAAAGGAGTTGCTGCCCCCATTACTTTGGCTTCAAAAACTTTCTTACAGATACCATTATCAATTTCTACTGAGTAGATTCCCCATTGGTCTACATCAATTTTCCGTGTTGTAGCACCTGTACTCCAAAGATATTTATAACCATCACCGGCTCCTGCATCCAGAGTGACAACATCACCGACACACATTTCAACGTCTTTTAATGTAGAGGTAATTTCCGGTGTCACTTCAATTCTGATCGTTGCCGGATTAAGAGATTTACATCCTTTTGCTCCAATTGCATATACTGTAAATGTTGTAGTCTGATATAGAGTAACCGTCTGCATATTCCCTGTTCCCATGAAATTGCTCCAAAGATACGTATCTCCTCCTTCAGCCGTAAGGGTTACAGATTCTCCCGGACAGATTTTTATTCTCGAAGATTTCACTTTAGCGGTTGGTGTTGCTTCTTTCTGCAATGTCAATTCTACAATTTTGCTACAGAATCCTCCATTGGAAACAAGAACATACAGAATCTGGCCATCGTTACCATTATAATTTAAAGGTGTCTGGATATAGTTGTTATTCTGTGCAACAGCATCCGCCTGATTTTCATAAAATTTAAAGATAGCTCCAGGCGTTGGGCTGATGGTAGGCATAATTGTACTTAAATCGAAAGTAGTAATATCCGGTGTGGTACAAAGCAGTAATGTAGCATCCTGAGCCTGAGGTGTTGTTCCTCCGTGAATCTGGATTGAAGCTTTACCCGGACATGGATTACCAGGAACACTTACTTCGATTGTATAAGTACCAGGCTGTATTGCAGTAATGGTATTGGTTGTAGCATTCGGGATTGGTGCTCCATTAAAGAACCACTGGTATACAAGGTTAGGATCATTTACAGAAGCTGTAATGACCTGAGGTACATTATCACATACATTAATATCTGAAGGCAGTTTTGTTCCTGCAGGATCTAAAAGGTCTACCCCGATATTGAAAGATCCTCCTTCAAGGAATACAGCAGAATCATAACTATGGTCACTGTAATCAGCAATTACCATTTTGAAATGGTATTCCTGTCCTGCCACTACTGTTGCTGTAGCAGTCAATGGAATTGTTCTTCCGTTAAAGTTGGTTTCAACGTTACCTGTGTTGTAACCGGCAAAATACTGCTCGTTTACCGCACCACAACTGGTTCCGATTGCAGGGTGGATATTGGTAATACTTACCGGACCTGCACCTCCCGGAAGTACAGCCATATTCACATAAGGTCCACCTGAAGTAGGTCTCAACAAGATGGCAAATGCATCTGCAAAGGTACAAGGGAAAGATCCAGTATATTCTTCTGATGCAATAAGGTAATTAAATTTGATCTGAGAAGTTGTTGGAACGAAGTCAAACTCCAAAAGAACGGCATCATTCAGTCTGCTTTCCACAACCCCGATTACCTGTGCAAGATCAGCATCTGAACCTCCACCGTTAACATCACTCAAACCGCCTTCAAAAGTATTACCAGCTCTTCTTGCATACCCTGTGGAAAGAATAAGCCCGTCTTTAAAAGGGAAATTGGTTGCAGCCTTATGAAAATATCCCCATGCTCTGTTTGCCTCACTTGCAGCGTGGTTAGGAGTAATTTTTACATTGGTTACATTGGGAGTAAGGCAGGTATTGGTCCCGGAGGAGATCAATACATCTTTAACCATTTTTTCAATAGTGTAAGCGGTTTCAGGATACTGCGGAGCATTCACATCAATAAAAGCACCAGCTCTTGCAGACAGATTTGAGGGTGTTTCTTTGGCGTGTTTTCGTGGTGGCAGGTTTTGTGAAAATAAAAAAGTCGAGATGACTAAAAAAAATAAACAAAGCGGTAGATATCTTCTCATAATATTTTTGTTTCAACAAATTTAATTTTTTTTTAAATATCTCATATACATATTTGCATTTTTTACTATAAAAAAACAAAACAAAAAGCATTTACAGTAAATTTTCATTAATCAATCCCTATCCGGACAAATCATACCTGTTGTACCAACATCGTATTACAAATAATTTTAACATATTTTCCACTTATTTTACATAATTCACAAAAGACGATTAAATATATTCATCAAATCAAAAAAAAATCTTTCATTACTGAAAGATTTTTTGATCAATTTTTATTTTTATAAAATCTAGTTTCTGTTCTTCAGGAGAATCCATCCTGAACGCTGTTCCATTTTCTTACTGGCTGGATTTTCCCATTGTACCCTGTACCAATAAGTAGCAGTAGGAAGATTAATTCCCTTTAAAGATCCTGTCCAGATAACATTTCCTTTACTTGCTTTGAATACTTCTGCACCGTACCGGTCGAAAATAGAAGCTGCGAAGTCTTTGTATCCGCTGATTCCGGTGAAATCAATAGTATCATTGATACCATCCATATTAGGGGTAATAGCGTTGCTGATAATGAATGTAAAATAATCCAGCGAAGTACCGCATTTAGCACCTTTCACTCTTACCATTACAGTATACATGGTATTGTTCAAAATACCTGTAAACACATTCGATTCGTGCCATGTCAATCCTCCATCGATGGAATATTCTAAAACTCCGCCTGTAGGGTTACTTGCCGTAAGCGTAAGAATATGATTATCATACACAATATTGGTAAACTGCGGCAGATCAGGATTAATAAGCTGTGCCGAAAAAGTTTTGGAACAAACCCCATTACTGATTGTCACAGAATATGTTCCGGGAATATTAGTTGTTATGGTTTGAGTAGTGGCTCCCGTGCTCCATACATAAGTATAGTTTGGTCCTGAACCGGCATCCAGTGTTCCTTTATCTCCGGCACAGACAAATACATCTTTTAATGTAGAAACGATTGCAGGAACTACTTCAATAGTAACTTTAGCCGGATTCACAGAGCTACATCCGTTTCCTCCCAATGCATATACTGAATATTCTGTTGTTGCTGTAGGAGTAACTACCTGAGTGTTTCCGTTTCCTGTGAGGCCTATCCAGTTATATGTAATTCCACCTGTAGCAGTCAATGTTACAGATTCACCTTCACAAATTTTCAGCTTAGAGGCTGTAAGGCCTGCAATTGGCGGACCTACCTGAACAGTAACTGACGCTGGTGTGGCAGAAATACATCCGTTAGCTCCAACGGCAAATACCGTATATACAGTAGTTGTGGTAGGCGAAACAACCTGGGTGTTTCCATTTCCTGTAAGGCCATTCCCCCAGTTATAGGTTACCCCTCCGGAAGCCGTTAATGTTACGGATTCTCCTACACAAATACGGGGTTGTGATGAAACTAATGCAGCAACAGGCTGTACTTTATCTTCCTGAACGTTTACCGTGGAAGTAAATGTACAGCTCAGATTTCCTGGCTGTGAAACATTCGTCACTGTTAAAGTATAGGTTCCGCCGGCGCTTACCACAGGGGTAAGTGTATTAGCTCCTGAGACAATAGTACCTCCGGTGGTTGTCCATGCAATGGTAGATCCTACCGGTACAACAGATGCTGATGCATTGATGGTAACCTGTGGTGTTGTACAGGTAATTGTTTGTGGTGCAGCAATGGTAAGCGTAGTTTGAGCCGTGCTTAATAACTGCAGAGATACTACATAGCTGCAGCCTCCATTACTTACCAGTACATAAATAGTCTGGCTTCCTCCCGGCGGCGTATATGTTGTAGGTGCTGCAATAAAGTTTCCGTTAGCAGCATTGGCATCAGCCTGACTGACGTAGTAAGTAAAAGTAACTCCTGCAGTTGTGGTGATCTGGGGCTGGGCTTCCGTAAGATTATAAGTTAATCCCGGCTGATAACATTTATGAAGTGTTGCATTTTGCGCTGTGAAAGGTTCTGAAACTTCTATCGTTATCGTTGCAGGGTTTTGAGAAACACAGCCATTTGCTCCTACTGCTGTTACGGTATAAGTGGTGGTGGCAGTAGGTGAAACAACCTGTGTACTTCCGTTTCCTGTAAGGCCATTACCCCAGTTATAGGTAGCTCCACCTGAAGCGGTAAGTGTTACAGAATCTCCTTTACAGATTTTTATTTTGCTTGCTGTAAGCCCGGTAACCGGCGGAGCACTGTTTCCTGTCACGGTTACAGTTCCTACCGCTGTACAGCTGATATTTCCTGGCTGATACACTTTTGTGATGGTTAAAGTATAAGTTCCTGCAGCATTAATCACAGGATTTAAAGTCGTTGCTCCTGAAACAATATTCCCTCCCGTAGTCGTCCAGTTGAAAGTAGCTCCTGCCGGATAAACGGAAGCTGATGCATCCAGCGTGGTCTGAGAATTGTTACAGGTAAGCACTGCCGGAGGGGCAATGGTAGGTATCATCTGTGGAGCTTTTACCAGTTGGAGTTGTGCTACTTTTGCACAGAAACCGTTGGCTACTCTTACATACACCGTTCCACCCGCACTCTGATGAGCTGTTGGATTAGGGATTGTATTGGCATTTCCTGCATTGGCATCCGCCAATGTGGTATAGTAGGTAAACACAGCTCCCGGAGTAGTACTTATAGAAGCTTGTGCTGATGTTAAATTAAAAGTTGCATTTCCGGCAGCATAACAGGCTGTTAATGTAGCATTCTGTACTGTAGGAGATGTTCCGCCAACTACTGTAATAGTAGCTTCCCCCGGACAGGTATTCCCCTGGATGAAAACCTTAACGGTGTATACCCCTGGTGCTGTTGCCGTGTAACTTGCATTGGTAGCTCCTGCAATCGGAGTAGTACCCTGATACCACTGATACGTTATATTAGGTCCCTGCACAGAGGCTGTAAAAGTCTGTGGAGTATTATCACACATATTAACAGAGTCAGGAAGCTGCACGCCAGCCGGATCCAGGATTTTCACCCCGATATCAAATGACCCTGCTTCAAGAAATACTGCTGAATCAAAGTTGGGATCCTGATAATCCGCAAGCACAATTTTAAAATGGTAGGTTTGCCCGGGGATTACAGTTGCTTTGGCAGTAAGAGGAATGGTACGTCCGTTGAAATTGGTTTCAATCTGAGCGGTATTGGTTCCTCCGTAATAGGCTTCATTCTTAGGCCCGCAGTTTTGATATTGCGGGTGTATATTCGTTACACTTACAGGTCCTGCTCCTCCCGGAAGCACTGCAAGATTGGTATAAGTAGGATCTGTTGATTTTTTTAACAGCAGGGCAAAACCGTCTGTGATGGTACATGGAAAGTTTTGCTGGTATTCTTTAGAAGCAAATAAATATCTGAATGAAATTTCAGTAGAGGCAGCCACAAAGTCAAATTCTATAGAGGTGGCATTCGTGAGGTTATTATTACCGATTCCCAACGCATTCGCAAGATCTATATCACCTCCGGTTCCAAGATCATCACTTAAAGTTCCCTGAAGAGTGTTCCCTGCTTTATTGGCATATCCGGTAGAAAGGATAATCCCTTTGCTGAAAGGAAAATTGGTATTTGATTTATTAAAATATCCCCAGCTTCGGTTCTGGTTGGTAGCGGCCAGGTTGGGGGAAACGGTTACATTGCTTACACTTGAGCTGGTACAGGTGGAACCTCCGGATATAAGAACATCATTGATCAGCTGAGTAATAGGATAGCCGGATTCCGGGTAACTTGGTGCATTCACATCTATAAAGGCACCTGCTCTCAAAGAAGCAGCAGTAGGTTTTGATGCTATTTCTACCCTTCCTTTATTTTGAGCCAAAATAAAGTTTCCCATGAAAGCTAAAAATAACGCTAAAAATAAATTTCCTATCCTCCTATTTAACATTTTATATTATTTTAAACAAAAATACTATTTTTTTTAATTGAAATTCAAGTTAACACAATTTACATTATTACTAACGCAAATTTATTTATGTTAGAATATCAACTTTGTTTATTTTAAAATAATAAAAAAAGACTGACAAAATAGTCAGTCTTTCAGTTATAGTTCAAATTATTCTATATTTTTAAGCAATATCCAGCCTGTTTTCACAGTAAGTTCCTTGCTCGCAGGATCTTCGAAGGTTACCTGATACCAATATGTTGAAGTAGGAAGCTTTTTACCTTGGAAATATCCGTCCCAATACGGTCTGGTCTTCGCTGCTTTAAACACTTCTCTTCCATATCGGTCGAAAACCTGTCCGCTGAAGTCTTTATAATTAACCACACCACTGAAATCTATGGTATCATTAATATTATCCCCGTTTGGAGTAATTACATTTTTCATGACGAATGTAAAGAATTCAAGGAAACCGACACAGCTTGTAAATTTAACTCTTACCCTGATCGAAATGATTTTATTTTTAGGGACATTATTAAATACATTGGAAGACTGCCATGTAACTCCGTTATCTACTGAATATTCCAGGATACCGTTACTTGGATTATTTGCTGTAACGATCATGGTTCCACTCTCATTATAATCCACTTTTATCACTTCCGGAATTACAGCTTTAATCACCTGAGTTTCGAACTCTTTTGAACAAACCCCGTTACTGATTACTACTGAATACTCCCCAGGAGTACCTACTGTAATGCTCTGACTCGTTTCACCAGTACTCCACTGATAGGTATATCCTGGTCCTGAACCAGCATCCAGAATAATTTTATCTCCCTGACAGATATGGCCTCCTTTTAAATTTGAAACAATAGCCGGTACTACTTCAATGGTAATACGTGCCGGCTGAAGAGATTTACATCCCTGTGCTCCGATAGCATATACTGTGTAAGTGGTAGTCTGAGTTGGGCTTACCGTTCTGATTCCGCCGGTAGCGGCTGCTGAATCACTCCATTCATAGGTTACACCGCCGGTAGCGGTTAACAATACGGATTCTCCGGCACAGATTTTCAATCTTGGTGCTGTAACCAATGCTGTTGGTGTTTCTTCTTTTCTTAACGTTAAGGTTGCAATTTTACTACAGAAAGCACCATTGGAAACCAGAACATATAATATCTGTCCATCTGTTCCTGTATAATTGGTAAGATTGGTGATATAACTGTTATTTTGAGCCTGCGCATCAGCCTGATTTGCATAAAAACGGAATACCGCTCCCTGCGTTGTACTGATCAGAGGTTTTGCTGTTTCCAGATTAAAACTGGTAATTGCTGGTGTGGTACAGAGCTTAAGTTCAGCATTTTGTACAGTAGGGCTTGTTCCTCCAATAATGGTAATAGTAGCTTCGCCAGGACACTGATTTCCCGGAACCATTACTTTTACCGTATAAACTCCCGCCTGGGTAGCTACATACACGGCACTGGTTGCCCCCGGAATGGCCACTCCGTCTTTGTACCATTGATAAGTCATGCCCGGAATTGCTGCCACCTGTGCTTTCAATTGTTTTGGAGTATTATCACACATGTTGATACTGCCCGGCAGCACTACTCCTGCTTCATCTACAATTTTAATTCCTACGTCAAAAGATCCACCCTCTAAGAAAACTGCAGAGTCATGAGAAGGATCTTTTGCATCAGCCAATACCATTTTGAAATGATAGGTCTGCCCTGGAATTACATCTGCAACAGCTGTCAGAGGTGTTGTTCTTCCATAGTAATTAATAACCAGATGCGGATTGGCCAAAGCCCCGAAATAATTAGCATTGATAGGCCCACAGCTGAATCCGTTTCCTGCAGGAACGATGTTGGTTGCGCTTACAGGTCCGGCACCTCCCGGCAGTACAGCCAGATTGGTATAAGTAGGATCTCCCACTTTTTTCAGCAAAAGGGCAAAGGCATCGGAATACCCGTCACAAGGATAGTTGGAAGTATATTCATCTGAAACGAAGATATAATTAAATTTCACCTGATTGGAATTCGGAACGAAATCAAATTCAAGAGCCACGGCATCCGTTAAGCTAACGGTAGCTCCGGTAGCGGCTACAAGATCTGCATCACTTCCTGTTCCTACTGATTGTCCTACAGCTGACACATAGCTATTACCGGCTTCTGAAGCGTATCCTGTAGTAAGGACGATACCATCGGTAAAAGGAAAGCTGGTAGTTCCTTTATGAAAATATCCCCAGAATCTGTTGCTGTTAGTCACATCATGATTCGGAGATACGGTAACGTTGGTTACATTGGCTGTTGTACAGTTGGTACCGCCATTGATCAGAATATTCTTTACCAACTGCTCCGGTGTATAATTGGAAGGTGTATATGGAGGTACATTCACATCAATGAATGCTCCAGCTCTAAGACTGGCCGCAGAAGGTTTTATTTTTTCGGACTTCCTGACGGGTCTCGTCTGAGAAAATGTGGAAGCAGAAATCAATAAAAAAGAAAAAAGGAAAAAATAGTTTTTTAGTCTATAAATTAACATTTTGTTTTCATTTGTTCAAATGTAGCAAAAATAATTATACTAATTCCCCCTTAACCACTACTATTTTATAATTCATCGTGTACATTCACAATAAATTTTTCTTATCGTTACATTTTCCATAAATCATTAAACCGAACAATTCAGACATAAAAAAACAGACTAAGAGGTTTAGTCTGTTTCCATTTTTAATAAACTTATTCCGTCTGTTTATCATCTTTTTTCAGCTGATCTATTTCATTTTGTAACTGCGAGATAATATCCTTTAAAGCTTTAATTTCATTTTTGTTGGAGCTTACATTGCTCTTGAGCATTACATTTTTCGCTCTTTCATTGTGGTCTTCCTCATCCTCTTCTTCGTTGATCTCTTCAATATCCTCACTGATTTCCTCAATGTCTTCCTGGATATCTTCAATATCCTCATTGATCTCTTCAATGTCTTCGCTGATTTCTTCAAGATCTTCCTGAATGTCTTCGATATCTTCGCTGATCTCCTCAATGTCCTCCTGGATATCTTCAATTTTCTCGTGGCTTTTATTCACAGACATCTGAATGAAGATTGCCAGATAAATAGCTTCCAGGGAAAGTACGGTCGTAAGAATCAGAAGCATTTTATCAAAATCAACGATATTCAGCATCGGAAGTAAAAACGAGGTAAGGAACAGCAGAGTATGAACAATCAGGGACTGAATAGATCCGATCCATGAGGTAATGCTGTCTGCAATTTTCTCAAGAACTTCTGTTTTTTCGTTATATTTTTTCATCCTTTCTATTTTTACAACAGTTCTTTTGTTACTCCTAATCCAAACAATGCAAAATCATATTTTGCAGGGTCTTTTTCATCAAATTTTCTGATGGCAATATCCAGCTCCTCCACTGTTTTCCAATCATTTTGTGTCCTCGAAACCAATCCCAGTTTTCTGGAAATGTTCCCGGTATGTACATCCAGAGGAATGGAAAGATATTTTTGATCAATATTTTCCCAGATTCCAAAATCTACTCCTCTTTTGTCTTTACGCACCATCCATCTTAAAAACATAATAATCCTTTTGGCAGAGGAATTCTTATAAGGTGAACTGATGTGTTTATGGCTTCTGTGCTTTTCTGTTTCCAGAAATCCGTTTCTGAATCTTTCTATGGCATGCAGAAAGTTATTTTCTGTCTTTTTTACTTTAAATAAACTTTCCAGACTCTCATTTTCATTATAAATTCTGTTGAACTGTCTGATAAAATAAGAGAAATCCTGTCCGTTGAACGTTCTGTGAATACTTTTATCCTGAATACTTTCCAGATCTTTTTCAGAATAACTCATTACAAAATCATAGGGTGAATTTCCCATAATATCAAGCATTTTATCTGCAGAATTAATGATCGACTTTCTGTTTCCCCAGGAAATTGTTGCTGCCAGAAATCCTGCAATTTCAATGTCCTGTTTTAAAGAAAAGCGATGCGGAATCTGTATCGGATCATTTTCAATAAAATCAGGAGCGTTATACTGATCTGCTTTTTCGTTGAGAAAATCTCTGAGTTCTTCAAATTTCAGCATATTATTTTAAATCTTTACACTCTCCAATGCTTTTGGCAGAAATGTATTGGGAAATATTTCTCTCGCCTCATCAGTAAATACGGTCAGGTCCCCGTATCTATTAGAAAAGTGGCCTAAAATCAACTTTCCGACCTGAGCTTTCTGAGCTATCGTAGCAGCTTCCAAAGCTGTGGTATGACCTGTATAATCAGCCATTTCCTTAAGATCATGTAAGAATGTGGATTCATGGTATAGAACCGTTACATTTTTAATAATCGGGATGACACTTTCAAGATAACGGGTATCACTGCAAAATGCATAGGATACCGATGGAGCCGGATCAACAGTCAGAATTTCATTTTTAAGAACATAGCCATCACTCAGTACAAAGTCCTTCCCTGCTTTGATATTGTGATAATCGCAGGTTTCAATTTCGCTGCATTTCGCAATCTCCTTCATATTAAGATGTCTGTCTTTCGGCTTTTCTTTAAAAAGATAACCGTTACAGTAGATTCTGTGATCCAGCGGAATAGTATATACTTCTACCCTGTTGTCCTCATATATTTTTTCAGAATAATCTTTATCCAGTTCATGATAAATCACTTCAAAACCACGGTGGGTTTCTGTGATCTGAAAAATAGTTTCCAGCATCTTCTTAATACCTTTAGGACCGTAAACATGCAAAGGCATATCTCTTCCTAAGAGACGGAAAGAAGCTATAAGCCCTGGCAGCCCAAAACAATGATCTCCATGAAGATGAGAGATAAAAATATGATTGATTTTTGAAAATCTTGCTTTTGCTTTTCTCAGCTGAACCTGTGTACCTTCTCCACAATCGATCAGGAAGAGTCTTTCTTCCATTTCCAGCAGCTGTGCTGTGGGTGACGTGTTGATGGTCGGAATCGCAGAGTTAAAACCTAATATTGTTAAATAAGTACTCAAATCAATAATTTATGATGACAAATGTACAACAGAAAAACTAAATGGGGATTTCGCCCTGATATGTAAACTTAATCGGTTACTTTTAAAAAATCCATAAACAGGTCTAATGCCTGTTTGCGGTGGCTGATTTTATTCTTGTCTTCAGGATCCATTTCTGCAAAGGTTCTTTGATATCCTTCAGGAACAAAAATCGGATCATATCCGAAACCTTTGAAACCTTTATTTTCTGTCAGTAAATTTCCATGAACTCTGCCTTCAAAATATTGCGCCCCGTTTTCATCATAATAGCAAAGAACCGTTACAAAATAAGCCTTTCTGTTTTCAATTCCCTGCATTTCTGCCAATACCTTTTCGATATTTTTTGCAAAATCATGGTCTCCGGCATAGCGGGCTGAGAAAATCCCAGGTCTTCCATCCAAAGATTCTACGACCAAACCGCTGTCATCTCCCAAACTTGGAACACCTGTTTTTTCAAAGCAATATTTAGCCTTGATCAGGGCATTGGCATGAAATGAATCTCCGTCTTCTACAATTTCTTCGTGAATATTATAATCGGTAAGACTTTTCACCACGCAGTCACTTCCCAGGATCTGTTGGATTTCTTCTTTTTTATGTTCGTTGTGTGTAGCTACTAATAATTCCATTTCTATATTCATTTTCAATTTTACTTTTTAAATCGGGTAACTTACATTTCAGCATAATGCACTTTATACTTTTTCATAAACAGGTAATAGAATAAGGAGAAAAGTACAATTCCTGCAGCTAATACAAGCCATTCTGAAATATGAAGAACTTTTGCAAAACTCTCATCTTTACCATAAAGAACCAACAATGACAGTGTTAAATTATTAAACGCATGCAGTAATATCGGCATCAGTAAAGATTTTGTTTTATAATAAACCAATCCAAGCACACAGCCCAGCATCACTGCACTGATAAACTGCCATGGATTTCCGTGAACTATTCCAAAAATAATGGAAGCATACAAAATTGCTTTCCAGGGTTCTACTCCTTTATTAATCAATCCTTTCTGGATAATTCCTCTGAAAATAATTTCCTCAAAAACGGGAGCCATAATAACAGTCATGATAATCATTATCACCGGATTATCTGTCAATTGACTCATCAGCCTTGTAAAATATTCATAAAAATCTCCAAAAAAAGGCCCTGTAGTTGGGATCTGAGCGGCTACAAATTCAGAAATAAACATCATTCCCGCCATCATTGGAAAGATGAGGAGATAGGTTGAAAAATTAACTGATGACATGTTGAAATTAAGCTTTTTTTGCGTGGTACGCCTTACGATAAAAAAGTCAAAAAAGGCAATAGCAGTAAGGAATCCTACAGAATTCGCTACCATCAGAAACCAGTCTTTCAATTCAATATTTTCCCTGAAAACCACTTTCCAGAAAGTACTGAATAAAGAAACAGCCATTGTTCCCACGAATAATCCAACCACCAAGACTACACCGCCCAACCATGTAAACGTAAACTTCGGATATTTGCTATTTTCCATCCTTTCTCTCTAAAAAAGTTTATGAAAACAAAGATAATTTTTTTGACTGCTACAGGCAACTAAAAAAGGATTTTCTTATTTTCGTTCCTTTATCCATGAACATCACAAAATGAATACAGAATTTCCATTCCAAAGATTTGAGTCTGCAACCAACAGGTGGATGACTGTTGTTCTGAATGCTCTTTTCTTTGTGATGTTTATTTCTTTCGTTTTGCTTTTTGTTTTAGGTCCTGCTTACGGAATTTACAGAAGAGGGTTTGAAGCTATGCTGTACCCTGCCTTGATCAGTTGGGGACTTTCATTGTTGATTTTGATTCCTGCGATCCGTTATATTATTAAAAGGAAAAAGCCGGCCCATACAATTGTGGTTGATGAAACCGGCCTCTTATTTTATAATTCAAGAAATGAAATTGCAGATCAGATCCTCTACACAGATCTCCGGCCTTCAAAACAGAATTTTGATATTTACACAGTCAATCCGGTAGGATCAGGAATCACTCCTTTACTGGAAGTAACAGTCTTATCAGATAAAAAAGAAGAAACAACAAGGCGTATTGATATGAATCTACCTTTTAAAGTGGTTAAAAATAAATCTGCTTTGTATGCTCATTTTCTGCACGGCATTGTTATTTTCCGTCCTGATTTAACGATAGATCCTTTTGCTTTCCGTAACTACTCTATTGACACAGAAACATGGAAAGTAAACAGCAATGGAATTTCTCTGGGAGGCTGGCTCTTATTTCTGGCAGCACTCATAATTACCGCACTTATATGCGGGCTAGTTTTTTTGTTAACTGAAATCAAGAATTAAAATGATTGAAAAATTCCAGGCCATAGAATCCAAAATCAATACACCGATTACTTATTTTCTCATGGGAATTCTCTGGATCGCTGTTATTCTGATTATGGTGGTAATCGGGGTTGTTTTTAATTTTATCTACAATAATTTCAGACAATATGCAGGAAATGATCCTGGAATCTTTTTCACGATTCTTATTGCCCTGCTTCTTCTTATTTTTTGCTGGGTCGCTTTGATCATGGCTTTAACATACCGTATAAAAGAAAGAGCCAGAAAAGTTGTTGTCAATGAAAAAGGAGTTACTTTTTACAACAATCAAAATACTATTATTGAAACGATCCTGTACAGCGATCTTCAGCCCGCTGAAAATTCATCTGATGATGTATATGTCCGCAACACTCAGACTATAAAATATGGCAAAACAACATTGCAGGTTTACCTGAAAAATAAAGTTGGGGAAATTATACCTTCAACGGTAGACTTTAATTTTAACTTAATAATTCTATGCAACCAATATCAGCTTTACCGTCATTTTCTTAAAGGAATTCAACACTTTCGTCCGGATCTGAAAATAAGCCAACAGACAATTGATCAGTACAATCTTAGTTCAGAACCACAAAAAACAAAATTTGGAATATTTGAATATATCATATCTGCAGTTTTTATACTGATTGCTGCCGGATTGGTTTATGTCTTTATATTGCTGATCAAAATGTTTGTCTGATAAGTAATGTTGACGCAAAGCCAATTACTGATGAGTTTATAGCCATATCTTTCATTCTCAAATGCGGTTATCCTTCTATTCTTCTGCATAATGAACATTGTCTTCATTTAAATTTGAAAACCTCATAAAAAATCACGATTTTTGCAACTTCAAAATACGATATGTCAGACTTAATCAAAGAAATACAAAAAAGAAAGACCTTCGGGATCATTTCCCACCCGGATGCCGGAAAAACAACTCTTACAGAAAAGTTACTTCTTTTCGGGGGAGCGATTCAGGAAGCAGGTGCGGTAAAATCCAACAAAATAAAAAAAGGAGCTACCTCCGACTTTATGGAAATTGAACGACAGAGAGGAATCTCTGTAGCGACTTCTGTATTGGCATTTGAATATAGAGATCATAAAATCAACATTCTCGATACTCCGGGTCACAAAGACTTTGCTGAGGATACGTACAGAACATTAACTGCTGTAGACTCCGTAATCGTTGTAATTGACGTTGCAAAAGGGGTTGAGGAACAGACGGAAAAGCTGGTTCAGGTATGTAGAATGAGAAACATTCCGATGCTGGTTTTCATTAATAAACTGGATCGTGAAGGTAAGGATGCTTTCGATCTGCTGGATGAAGTAGAACAAAAACTGGGTTTAACCGTTTGTCCGCTTTCTTTACCGATTGGTATGGGAAGTGACTTCCAGGGAATTTATAACATATGGGAAAACAATATTCAGTTATTCCTGGAAGAGAAAAAGCAGAAAGTTGGGGATTCTATTAAGTTTGATGATATCAATGATACTTCAATTGATGATGTTATTGGTGAAAAAGCTGCCAAAAATTTAAGAGAAGAGCTTGATCTGATCCAGTCTGTTTATCCTGAATTTAATCGTGAAGATTATATGAAAGGTGATCTTCAGCCGGTATTTTTCGGTTCTGCTTTAAATAATTTTGGAGTACGTGAACTATTGGATGCTTTCATTGATATTGCTCCTATGCCGCAGCCAAAAGAAAGTGATATGCGTCTGGTAAAACCTGAGGAAAGCACTTTCACAGGTTTTGTTTTCAAAATCCATGCGAATATGGATCCTAAGCACAGAGACCGACTTGCGTTCGTAAAGATTGTTTCAGGAACATTTAGGAGAAACGAAAACTATTTACTGGTAAGAGAAGGTAAAAAAATGAAATTCTCCTCTCCCAACGCATTCTTTGCTGATAAAAAAGAGGTGGTAGAAGAAAGTTTCCCGGGTGATATCGTTGGTTTACATGATACGGGAAGTTTCAGAATCGGAGATACATTAACAGGTGGAGAGAAATTAAGCTTCAAAGGAATTCCGAGCTTCTCTCCTGAACATTTCCGTTATATCAATAACAACGATCCGTTAAAAGCCAAGCAATTAGCGAAAGGTATTGACCAGCTTATGGATGAAGGAGTTGCACAGCTGTTTACCCTTGAAATGAACGGAAGAAAGATCATTGGAACGGTAGGAGCACTACAGTACGAAGTTATCCAGTACCGTTTGGAACATGAATATGGCGCAAAATGTACTTACGAACCTCTATCCATGCACAAAGCCTGTTGGGTAGAAGCTGACGAAAAATCTGAAGAGTTCAAAGAATTTGCAAGATTAAAGCAGAGATTCCTGGCGAGAGATAAATACAATCAATTGGTATTCCTGGCGGATTCTTCATTCACCATTCATATGACGCAGGAGAAATTCCCGAATGTGAAACTGCACTTCATCAGTGAGTTCAGAGAAAGTTAAGAAGCAATCAGGCAAACCGAAATTGTTTACAATACAGATCCGCAGAATATTTCTGCGGATTTTTTTATAATATATCGTATGAAACCACCTCGTCTAAAATTCTTCGAATTTTTGCCACCACTCCGGAGAATGGGAATTTTTAGATTTCCCAACTCATATTTGGTAAAACGACAAAGTGTATGAATAACTGAGTACTCTGTTTGTCATTCTATAGAAATCCAAATCCACAAGCAATAGAATACTGTTATTAAATGCTCCTTTGCGAAGTATAAATCCTAATCTTATTCCATCAAAACTCAGAAAAACGCTTTGTAAATCTTTTGTAAAACAAATACAAAACCGTGATAATATATGAGTTAGCATTTTACCAGTATAATACATTTCACTTACAATCTTTACAAGAACTTCCCTTCTAATTTTACTTCATCAAAAAAATTAATCTTATGAAAAAGTTCATCTTACTCGCTGCTGCAGCAGGCACTTTCATTATGTGCAAAAAAGCAGAAGCTACCCAGGATAGAATCAATGAAGCAATCCATTCAGCGGACAGTGTTGCCACTGTTGCTACAGAAACCATGGATCATGTCAGTAAAACGGCTGATAAAGTTCTGGACTCGGCCAGTATTAAAATAAAAGATTTTGAAAATTCGAAAAACGACCTCCGTCAAAAGGTAGAAAACACTTCCAAAATGGTAGATTCTTTATCGGATAAAATTGCGAATACAAAACTGGAATCCAACATAGAGAAAAAGGATTCGGTAGAAAAGAAGACTGAAAAGATTGCAGCAAAAGTTCCGGCTCCCAAGGTTATTAAAGAAACCAAAATCATCTATAAAGAAAAGCCTAAGAACGGCAGTTACGAACTGAATATGCCACAAGATAAAATGGTAAAATCAGGATATCTATCTATAACCGCAGAGAATGTGGAGACAGTAAAGGAAATCATCAGAGAAGAAATCAGCAGAAATAACGGCTATATCAAAAGTGAAAATCTTTCTTATGTAGAATCCGCCTATCTGCATGGGGAAAACCAAAAAGTATACAGTCTGGATATCAAAGTTCCTATGCAACATTTTGACAGTTTAATGAATGCTATTAACAGCAATGTTGGAGATATTGACACAAAAGATATTCAGATTTCAGGACGAAACTATACGGACAATGCAATCTGTACGATCAATGTAAATATCAGTGAGAAAGCTAAAACAGAAACAGAGCCTGAAACCTTCGGTGGAAAATCCCTGGCAGCCATTGAATCCGGATGGAATGTTATTACTTCTATATTCCTGTTTATCCTGCCGCTGTGGCCTTTATTTCTTATTGCCGGCATTGGATATTATTTCTATAAAAAGAAGAATGGGAACACCGCTGATCGTGATTCTCATTAGATTTTTAATTTTTTTTTAATGAGGTTTGGAATTGGTGTTCGATTCTTATGTTTAATTTTACCAAATATTCAACAGAAGTGTTGTTTATTAGAAAAATAACTCTTAACTTTAAGTATAAGCAAAATGCAATGAATCTCCGATCAGACGAGGTTCAAATAAATTTGGAAATTTTATTTCATATATTAATATTTTGTGATTTGGTGTAAAATAAGGCCCTCATATTGAGAGCCTTATTTGTTTTTATTTCATATTCACTACCTTATCTACGATAAATTTTGTGTTTCCTCTCCAGGGAAGTGCGCCATTATACTCTTTGTAATGCAGATCAAAAGTTTTACCACTGTTGGTTTCCAGTTGTTTGAAAACTTCAGGATCATCTACAGAAAATTCGAACTCATAACTTGTAATAGTTCCTGTTTTTCCTCTTCCAAAGCCTTCCTGAATCAGCTTGCCTTCATAAGTTTTGAAGACATAACCTTTTTTCATAGCATAATTCAGGTATCCGGATTTTACTCCTTCTCCGAAAACGAAATAGTACTTATACCAGACAAATACGCCCAGTAACAGCAGTACGACACCGAGGGTGATCCACAAAGATTTTTTCATAGGTAGTGTGTTTTATAAATGTTATTTTGCGATGCTTCTTGAAATAACGATTTTCTGAATTTCAGAAGTTCCTTCATAGATCTGAGTGATTTTCGCATCTCTCATTAATCTTTCTACGTGGTATTCTTTCACGTATCCATATCCTCCATGGATCTGTACTGCTTCAATAGTAGTATCCATTGCCACCTGAGAAGAGTATAATTTTGCCATAGCTCCGCTTTCAGAGATATCTTTTCCTGCATCTTTTTCACACGCAGCTTTGAAACATAACATTCTAGCAGCAGTGATCTGAGTTGCCATATCAGCCAATTTGAATGCAATCGCCTGGTGATTGATGATTTCAGTTTTGAAAGCTTTTCTTGTTTTAGCATATTTCAATGCCAGTTCGTAAGCACCTGAAGCAATACCCAATGCCTGAGAAGCAATACCGATTCTTCCTCCGTTCAACACTGCCATAGCAAAGTTGAATCCGAACCCGTCTTCACCGATTCTGTTCTCTTTTGGAACTTTTACGTTATTAAAGATCAAAGAGTGAGTATCACTTCCTCTGATTCCTAATTTGTCTTCTTTAGGTCCGATTTCAAATCCTTCCCATCCTCTTTCAACGATAAAAGCATTGATCCCTTTGTGTTTTTTCTCAGGATCTGTCTGTGCAATTACGATATAATAAGTAGCTGTTCCACCGTTCGTGATCCAGTTTTTGATACCATTTAAAAGATAGTAATCTCCTTTGTCTTCCGCAGTAGTTTTCTGAGAAGTAGCATCAGAACCAGCTTCCGGCTCAGATAATGCAAATGCTCCGATTACCTGTCCGCTGGCCAGTGGAGTAAGATATTTTACTTTTTGCTCTTCAGAAGCGAATTTTTCAAGACCGGCACAAACCAATGAGTTGTTTACAGACATTACAACAGCTGCAGAAGCATCTACTTTTGCAATTTCTTCCATAGCAAGCACGTAAGAAACGCTGTCCATACCTGCACCGCCGTATTTTGGATCTACCATCATTCCTAAAAGTCCCATTTCTCCCATTTTCTTCACCTGTTCAGCAGGGAATTTCTGGTCACGGTCTCTTTCAATCACTCCAGGTAAAAGTTCGTTCTGTGCAAAGTCTCTTGCTGCCTGCTGAATCATCAGCTGTTCTTCCGATAAATTAAAGTCCATAAAAAAAATAATTAGATAGCCGTAAATTTACACTTTTTAAGCAAATCTGAAAAAATAAATTAAAAGCGGGAAAAAGGCAGGTTTGGGGAGATTCAATGATGATGGATACGTGTTTCGGGAAACGGGATAATGCATTAGGAAGACAATATAAAATGTATTGAGAAAAATAAACCTTTATAAAAGATTAATTGAAAATATAAAATCCCCTTTTCAGGGCTTCCGGTCTCCTTTTTGATTCAAACTGTTATGGTAAGCATTTAACTAATTTCTAATTATTATCTTCGGATGGTTTCAATTAAAAAAAATGCTTATATTTAAATTTCTTTATAAATTACGTAAAAAATCATGACAATCAAGAGATTATTCGATATTCCACACTATGCTTTAGAAAAATATCCTAAAACGGATATGTTTGTAACCAAATATCATGGTGAGTGGAAAAAAACTTCTACACAGGAGTTTATTAATGAGGGAAATAAGGTATCCAGAGGATTATTGAAGCTTGGTATAAAACCAGGGGATAAAATCGCTTTAATTACAACCAATTCCCGCACAGAATGGGCCATTATGGATTTCGGACTTTCTCAGATCGGGGTTGTTTCAGTACCGGTTTATCCAAGTATTTCTCCTGAAGATTATGAATTCATCTTCAATAATGCTGAAATCCAGTATTGTTTTGTTTCTGATAAAGAGCTGTTGAATAAAGTAATGAAAGTAAAACATAATATTCCGAGTTTGCAGGGAATTTTTACTTTTGACAGTATCAGCGGGGCTGCCAACTGGAGAGAAATTCTGGATCTGGGCAAGGACGAATCTACACAAATTGAAGTGGATGATCTTTCTAATGCGATCAATACAGAAGATCTGGCAACGATCATTTATACTTCCGGAACCACCGGAAGACCTAAAGGAGTAATGCTTACCCATAATAATATTGTTTCAAACATATTGGGATCCATTCCAAGAATTCCAAAAAAGAGAGGCTTTGATTACAAAGATGCCAGAGCATTAAGCTTCCTTCCTATCTGCCATATTTTTGAAAGAATGCTTTTCTATCTTTATCAGTACAATGGTTTTTCTCTTTATTTTGCTGAAAGTATCGAGAAAATGGGTGAAAACGTAAAAGAAGTGAAGCCTCATTATATGACCGTAGTTCCGAGACTGGTAGAAAAGGTATATGACAAAATCTATAATACAGGATCTTCAGCCGGAGGATTAAAATCCAAAATATTCTTCTGGGCATTGAATCTGATCACCAAAAAGAAAACCATTTCAAAGCCATCCGGACTTCAGGAAATCATCGCAGACAAGCTTGTATTTTCTAAATGGAGAGAAGGTTTAGGCGGTGAAATCGTAACTTTGGTTTCAGGATCTGCTGCACTATCTACAAGACTTAATTTAATGTTCCAGAATGCCGGAATTCCAATTCTTGAAGGGTATGGTTTGACAGAAACATCACCTGTAATCTCTGTGAACAGTTTTGATAAGATGAAAGTGGGAACTGTAGGAATTCCATTGGATAATTTAAAGGTTAAAATTCAGGAAGATGGTGAAATTACGGTAAAAGGGCCATCTGTATTCAAAGGATATTTCCGGAATGAGGAAATGACAAAAGAAGCTTTCACAGAGGATGGTTTTTTCAAGACCGGAGATATCGGACATATCGATAGTGACGGATTTTTACAGATCACAGACCGTAAGAAAGAAATGTTCAAAACTTCCGGTGGAAAGTATATTGCTCCCCAGACTATTGAAAACCTGGCAAAAGCTTCAAAATTTATAGAGCAGATTATGGTGGTAGGTGATGGTGAAAAAATGCCATGTGCTTTGGTACAGCCTGATTTTGAATTTGCAAAAAACTGGGCTATGAGAAATAATCTTAGTTTAGGCTCAACACCTGAAGAAATTGCAAAAAGCCCTGAATTGAAGCAAAGAATTGAAAAGGAAATCGAAGGCATTAATGAACACCTTGGAAACTGGGAGAAAATCAAAAAAATTGAGCTTACTCCTGAAGTATGGAGCATTGAAAGCGGATTACTCACTCCAACATTAAAACTGAAAAGAAAGGCCGTAAAAGAGAAATTTATTGCTTTGTATAATAAGATGTACGATCATCATGATTAATTATTCAATGAAATTATGTAAGCATAGATTCATCTACCAATCCACTTTTGTAGGATTGGTATTTTTTATGTTTTCATGTAAACAACAGATAGAAAACACAAAATCAATATCTGAGAAAAAAATTGAAATTCCACAACTTTTGTCAGATTCCACTTTAAAAGAGAAAACATTGAATGATTATATTCAAACTGCTGAAACCATAAAACCCAATGTAAAAAACGGGGTTCCTTTTAACAAGCTTGATTATGATAAAATTATTGCTTATGATTTTGCTGGTGACGAAGAGACCTATCCTAATCCTATTGATAGAAAAGGAAAATTTACACCTGTGATCTTGAAACAACAGTTTCTGACTCAAAAACAAGCTGATCAGATCTTATCTGCTTTAGCAAAAAATTCAAGCTATGGTGAAAGCTCTGCGGCATGTTTTCAACCTCATCTGGGATTAGTATTTTTTAAAGGCAATAAAAAAATCAATCAGATCAGTATTTGTTTAAGCTGTAACACTTCGATTACAGAAATTGAAATTCCCGCCAGAACACATAAAATATTTAATAAGGGAACAGATAATGAGTATTCCTTTACTGGTTTCAAACCGTCTGGAAAAACAGCAATCATCAAACTGTGTAAGGAGATTAACTTTCATTATGGAAACAAGAAAGAGTAATATATTAATAAAATAGATTGAAGAATAACTTTTTATTTATAACAAAGTATTTTATTTCGGATATTTCTATAGTTTTGGCTAAAATTTTATTTTGATTAAACAGGCTAAAGCCCGTTCCTACTGATCCCCATCATTTAGTTTTTTAATCAATTACAACACTATCACCGTCATTCCGTATGAATCCATGCTATGTCGAAAAAAGAGCCGAGATTCTACGGAATGACAAAGACTCTGATTAAATTGTACTGCTATGTTTATATCAGTTCAGATAAAAAAAGCTGCTTCATTTTTGAAACAGCTTTTGTATGTTATAAAATCAATAATTAGAATTTAATTACAGATTTCATTTTTTCGTTTTCTTCCATTACCAACTCATCATCAACAAGGATTTTTCCAGAGTGCTCATCAATGATGATTTTCTTTCTCTGAGCAATTTCCATTTGCTTCTGAGGAGGAATAGTGAAGAAAGATCCTTTTGGAGCACCTCTTTCTAATCCTACAACAGCAAGACCGTTGATAGAGTTTGTTCTGATTCTGTTGTAAGAAGCCAATAATCTCTCATCGATTTTAGCTGCAAATTCTTTAGACTGCTCTAAAAGATATTCTTCTTCTTTCTGAGTTTCAGAGATCAAACCATCCAATTCTTCTTTCTTGAACTTTAAGTGGCTTTTCAAATCGTCGATCTTTGCATTCAGTTCAGCTAAAGTTTCGTTTTTGTGAGCAATTTTAGCTCCGAATTCTTTAATTCTTTTTTCAGCAAGCTGAATTTCCAGCTCCTGGAATTCCATTTCCTTTCCTAATGCTTCAAACTCTTTATTGTTTCTTACATTATCCTGCTGAGATTTGTATTTCTCAATTAAAGTTTTAGCATGGTTAATTACTTCATGCTTTGTTTTGATCTGATCTTCCTGATCTTTGATATCAGCATGAAATTTTTCAGCTCTTTTTTCAAGACCTTCAATCTCGATTTCAAGATCTTCAACTTCAATTGGCAATTCTCCTCTAGTATTTCGGATTTCATCCAATCTTGAATCTATGATCTGTAAATCGTATAAAGCTCTTAATTTTTCTTCAACTGAAATATCGTTGGTTTTTGCCATATTTAAATGAAATAATTTACTGGGTTTGTTTTTTCAATAGATTTTGAAATTGCAAATGTACTAAATTTTTGTGATAAAATTTCAAATAATTGTTGAGCAACAAATTGTTCGGACTCATAATGTCCTATATCACAGATCAGCATTTTAGACTCTGCTAAAAAATAATCGTGATATTTAAGATCTCCTGTAAGGTAAGCATCACATTTTCTGGCCGCTGCAGATCTTATCCCACTTGCTCCCGAGCCTCCCAGAACCCCCACTCTTTTGATTTTTTTATTGTTAAAAGAAGAATGTTTGATCACCTCCAGTCCAAATTTTTCTTTTACAAACCCAAGGAAATCTTTTTCATCCATTTCCTCTTCCAGATCACCGTACATTCCCAATCCGGCATGATGATTTTTATTATCCAGACTATAAACCTGATAGGCTACTTCTTCATAAGGGTGTGCTGACTTCATAGCGTCTACAATCTGCCCTTGTTTAAAGCCTTCAAAAATTACAGAAATCATATCTTCATCTGCATTTTCACGAATACCCTGCTGTCCGGAAAACGGATTTGAGCCTTCCACAGGCCTGAATGTCCCATTACCATTCACTGTAAAACTGCATTCGTCATAGAATCCTATATTTCCTGCTCCGGCTGAGAACATGGCTTCTTTTACTTTTTCTGAGTACTCTTTAGGAACAAAAACCGTTAACTGCTTTAAGTTATTTTCTTTGGGCTGAAGAATCTTCATATTCTTTAATCCTAACTGACTGCATATACCGTGGTTCACTCCAAAGAAATCATTGTCAAATGCAGTGTGGATGGCATAGATTGCTACTTTATTTTCAATAGCTTTTAAAACAGCCCGCTCTACATAATTTTTCCCTGTTAAAGATTTTAATCCGGAAAATATAATGGGATGAAAGCACACAATCAGATTACAGTTTCTCTCAATCGCCTCATCTACTACATTTTCCAGCGCATCATGACAAACCAGAATTCCTGATACATCACGATCATAAACACCACACAGCAATCCTACGTTATCAAAATCTTCTGCCTGCCTGATGCTTATCTCCTCTTCAATCTTTGCAATTACAGTTTTTAGCTTCATTAATTTATATTTTACGGTTACAGCGAAGATATTAATTTTACCAAAAACCTGGAAAAATTTGCAATAAAAAACCGGCTTTCTTCAACCGGTTTTGTTTTGATATTAAAAAAGAAATCAATAAGACTATTAATCTTTGAAAAGCGATACTCTTGTAAAGGAATCTACTACTACGCCACAGTTGATATCGGATTCCATAAAAAGCTGATAGCCTTTTCCCGGCTCAAGACTCGCTGGGTCCGCAATGGTATAGAAATAAAAGGTAAGAATATTACCTGTTCCACTGGAGCCGCTTGGAACCAGCTGGATAGAATTGATTTCAAAACCGGAATCGGGATTTTTAAAAGTAGCTTTTATGGATCCTGAAGAGTTGGAACCTGGAGTAATTGTAGCGATTGCTCTCCAAAAATGCACCTGCCCGTTAATTTCATTTTCCCTCCATTTACCGGTAGCCGCAATATAGATATTGCTCGTAACTCCCGGAAATGGAACGGTAGTTTCCGGCCAGCTTGTAGTAGGACTTGCCGCAAAAACCAGCGGTGTGGCATAAAGCACCTGTTGTCTCGGGCCATAGCCGCTTCCTGATGCACTTAAATTGAATGAGGGTTTTACATTTGCGTTTCCAGAATTTACTTTAACGACACCGTCGTTACCAGCCTGAGAAGATGTGGGAACAAAAAGCTGTCTCCAGAGGGTACCATCCCAATACTGGAAGTTATTCGTTGTCGTATTATAAATAAGAGTTCCTGCAGTAAGGTTAGCGTTTACTACACCTGCAGGAGGTACAGTGGAAACGTCATTATCAGCCAGGTTGGTATCCCGGTCAGTATCAGTAAGACGAGGAATGAGAATTCCTTTCTGGTTGGAAACTATATCCAGTACTGAAGCACTATTTGGCGTTACAGTATTAATCCCAACCTGAGCATACGCAAAACTGCTTATCAAAAACAGCATTAAAAAGGTTAAAATTTTTCTCATGATATAAAGCTTTTGTAGAATAAAATTACAAAGTTGAACTGTAAAAATGTTAAAAAAAATATTTTTATATGTCATATTTTATTCGTATTTTACTTAATATAATATATTGATAACCACTATATTAAATGATAATAATTCACTTTTACATGATGAATTTTATTTTAACATTTGCAGGATTCTTTTAACAATCATATATTTACCCTATTCTATATATAAATTATTAACTTCGCTGTGAAATAACCCTATCTAAATGGAAAGAGAACATAATCTTATTCCTGAGGAGACTCTATGGAAAAGATTCCTTTACCGGATAATTTATCGCTCCGATACGAAGCTTGGAAAACTGTTCGATATCATATTATTGTTTTTAATTCTTGCAAGTACTGCCATTATTATGATGGAAAGTGTACCTAAGCTTGATAAGAGATTCCATTATACTTTTCTGATTCTTGAATGGATCATCTCCATTTTCTTTACAATAGAATATTCCATGCGGATTGCAGTGGTAAAAAATAAGCGGAGCTATATATTCAGTTTTTTCGGAATTATAGATTTTCTGGCTCTGGTTCCCTTTTTTCTTAGTTTTTTCTTTCCTATTACCAAGTATTTTCTGATTTTCAGAATGTTGAGAATGTTGAGAATATTCAGGATTTTCAATTTACTGGATTTTATGAATGACGGGTATTTCATTGTAAGGGCTTTAAAGAACAGTTCGAGAAAAATTTACATTTTCCTTCTGTTCCTAATCATTTTCTCAGTCATTGTAGGCTCACTTATGTTTATGGTAGAAGGTGGAAGACCTGGATTTGAAACGATACCGCAATCTATCTATTGGGCAGTCGTTACGGTAACTACTGTAGGATATGGTGATGTATCTCCTATTACGCCTTTAGGCAAGTTTTTTGCGGTTATTCTTATGTTGGCCGGTTATTCTATCATCGCAGTTCCTACCGGTATTGTAAC
The DNA here is from genome assembly GCF_059587025.1 of Chryseobacterium sp. DZ-32. NCBI lineage: Bacteria > Pseudomonadati > Bacteroidota > Flavobacteriia > Flavobacteriales > Weeksellaceae > Chryseobacterium > Chryseobacterium sp. DZ-32. Next base: position 41,136 of record NZ_JCAIOM010000014.1, on the reverse strand, counting down.
AGCAGAAATGAGAAACAAAAGACAAAACCTGGAAATGGTATGCGAACGCTGTGGTAATGAGGATATTGATGATGATGCAAGGTATTGTAAGAAATGTGGCAAGAAATTAGCTTAATATTTGATATAAGTAAAATTCATTAATCAAACACCACAAAATCATGGAACCAAAAAAGAAAAACAGACCCAATAGCTTAGTAATTATTCTTTTTGCACTGATTGTACTGATGGTCATCATTTATTTTATATTAGTAATGTTCTTCCCTGCTGTTTTTGATCTTATGAATACAGGCGATATACAGCCAGTATCCGATAAATGATGAGTGATGAGTAATGTGCAATTGATGACGATAAACAATTTACAAGCATTGCAAACCTGAATAAAATAAAAGATGGGCTGAACATTTCACTCATCTTTTTTATCAATATTTTCAAATACTGTTCAAGCTCAATAAAAAAGACGGATCACATATGACCCGTCTCATTTTTTTATTTAAATGATGAATTATTTTTTAATGGCTTTGATCGTTTGTTTAGATCCGTCTTTCATTTCAAGCGTTATCAGATAAACTCCCTGCGTTACATCTCTTAAATGGATCGTAGATTCGGGATTACCAATGGTTTTCACTAATCTTCCCGTAACATCTGTCACAGATACATTTTTCACATTTTTCACATCGGAGATATTCAACACATCTGTAAATGGATTAGGATAAATCTGGATATTATTCTTCGCTGCAGCGACTTCGGATGTTGCCAGGTTGGCATTGTTAATACTGATATCGTCTATATACAGATTATACTGATCCGGATCTGAATAAGCATTAAATCCAAAGAAATACACCCCTGTTGCAGGAACTGTAAATGTTATAGATTCTGTATGAGCAATTCCATCATTGATTGAAGGATAATCTGCTATAGAACCCGTCATAGCGGCCGCATCAGGCGAAGTACCATATGCTACTTTCAGTTTTTCAGCATAAGTTGATGAATTATTACCATATTGATAACTGATTGTATATTGTACCCCTGCTGTTAAGTTCAATCCTTGTGTAAAGAACCATGCGTTGGCAGAATTGGAAGAGTTATACTTATATTTCAGTACATTGGTAGTGAATCCCTGGCTGTCAGAAGGAGGATCCGCTGTTTCCCAGTCATTTGCAGCCCCTGCATTAACATTCATTGTACAACCTGGAAGTTCTGGAACAGTAACATTTTCAAAATCTACAACATAAGGAAGGTTTGCACTTGAACATAATGTTGCAAATGTGGCAGAATCACTCCATGCACTTTTGCTTGTTGCGCTACACGCAGATCTCACCCATACATAATATACAGAGGAAGATGCTAAACCTGGAATATTATAGGTAGTTGCTGTAACTCCCGTAAAATTAGGTGTGCTTGTTGCTGTAGGTGCTGTATTGGTTGTGCTGTAATAAATATCATATCCGTTTGCAGGAACGGGAGTAGCCGCTGCCCAGGAAACGGTAGCTCCTGCAGCAGTAATATTTGAAACAACTAATGCATTAGGTTCACTACAAGCCGGTGCTACATCAATTTTAATATCATCAACATATAATTGATTCATATTAGCATCAGAATACGCCTGGAATCCAAAATAATAAACACCTGTAGCTGCTGGCGTGAAGTTCACAAAAGCGCTTGTTGCTGTACTGGTAACAATATCCGGGTGATCCGCCAGTGTATTGACCATTCCTGCACTGGTAGCTGAAGTTCCATAGGCTACTTTTAATTTTTCTGCGTATACAGTTCCTTCTGCATTGGCATATTTGTATTTAATTCTGTAGGTAGTTCCTGCGGTAAGGTTAATTCCATTGGTAAAAAACCAGGTATCGGCGTTATTAGCATAATCGTAAGAATACTGAAGTACATTACCTGTAAATCCCTGGGCGTCCAGATCACCTGTTTCCCACATATTTCCGGCACCATCATTAATCACCGATGTACAATCCGGCATTTCAGGCGGAGTTATACTTTCGAAATCCAACGCGTAAGGTACTCCCACAGCGACACATGATGTCATAAATGTTGCCATCTGGGACCATGCACTTTTGTTCGAAGTACTGCATACAGAGCGTACCCATACATGATAGGTAGTGGCTGGTGCAAGGGATGGCAGATTTGTAGTCAATCCATTGATAGATCCGGAAACAACTGTTGTAGCAGTAGGATATGTACTGGAAGTTGAATAATAATATTCGTAACCGCTTCCCGGCGCAGAAGAAGGAGCTGTCCATCCGATCTGAGCAGAATTGGCCGTAACAGCAGATACGGTTAAAGCAGATGGCGCAAAACAGGTCGGAAGGGCACCAATGTTTACCGTATAATCATGTGCTTCTCCGTACCCATCCGTATTACAAGGTATAGGATCACTGGAGAACCTGTCTCCTACTCTCATCCTGTAAGTACCTGGAGTAACAGTAGCAGGAATGGTTATAAGTCCAGCCGTAATATTATTGCCTCCTACAAGAGTACTGCTTGCCGTAGCTACAAGTTCAGGAGCGGCATCATCAAAAGTTCCGTCGTTATTGAAATCTATCCAGATACGGACATTCTGATCACTGTAATCATGTTTAACACTAAAATCATAACTCAAACCTGCACTCAGGTTGATCGTCATAGAGGTATAATCTCCATAGGCATCAGTAGAACAACCTGTATTAGGATGATCAAATCCGGCACCCGGAATTGCAAAAGAATCTATCACATCTCCTCCACTACACCCACTGGCAAAAGCAGGCGTACAGTAAGTCTGCGCAGAAGATAAAAAGCCGGCCATTAAGAAACCAACAAGTAAAAAATTTCTCATATAAAAACAGTATTAGTTAATCAAATCTAGTGAAAATCAGCAATAAAAAAAATATTTATTTAATTATATCACAATGAATTAAACTTTTTCTTTAATAAAAGGCAATTTCACCTATATAAAGAGAGGCCGCTCAAATTGAGCAGCCTCTCTTTTCCTGTTTTTTCAAGAAACTATTTTATCTCTTAATTGCTTTAAGGGTTTGTTTAGATCCGTCTTTCATATTCAGGACCACTAAATATAACCCTTCTTTCAGATCTCTCAGCTGAAGCTCTGAAGATGGTTTATCAATGGTCTTAATCAACCTTCCGGAAACATCAACAATTAAAACAGACTGTACTTTGGATACATCAGAAATTGTCAGCATATCAGTAAACGGATTAGGATATATATTAATCTTGTTTTCTTTTACTGCAGTTTCAGACGTTGCCAGATTAGGATTTTGTTTTATTTCAACATTATCTAATAGAACATCATCATAGTAATATCCGCTACCATTCACATTTTTATCTACAGTAAATCTCACCTGGATAGTAGTTCCGATGTAAGAAGCCGCCAAAGGAACAGCAACTGTTCTCCATTGGTTTGAGTTGGTATTATCACTAAAAATAACTACCCATCCGTTTCCATCGTTTACTTCTACCGTAAGCTTGTTATTATCATAAGTGGAAGGTGAAACCGTTGTAGAAGAAGTGGTAGAATGGTTTTTAAACCAGTCAAAAGAAACAAGAGGTGCGGTTAATCCTGTTAAATTTACAGGAGGAGTAACCAGCTGAACCGTGTTGGCACCCGCTCCATTATATGGTGAACTTGCATCTACCCATGCATATGTACCTGCCGCTTTTTGGTTATTAGCCGGACTTGCACCATAATCTGCAGACCCTGAGAACTTCCAGAACAGATTGGCGTCGGTACCTGTTGCCGTAGGGTTTATACTGCTCCAACAGTTGGGTGCTGCTCCATTATCAAAGTTTTGAGCAAAAGGAGCCATAGCAGTTCCACAAAGTGTATTGAAAACAGCAGCCTGAGAACTCCACGCACTCTTATCGGAAGAACTACATACCGATCTCACCCATAAATAGTAAGTACTGGAAGGAGATAACCCGGACAAAGGAGCTGAAGTGGTAGTGCTGGTTCCGGAAGCTGTAGTAGACGCCGTAGGAGCTGTACTGCTTGTAGAATAGTAATACTCATATCCACTTCCAGGAGCAGTAGCCGGAGCAGTCCAGGAAGCATCCGCTCCATTGGTTGTCATCCCCGAAACAGTAACAGCCAATGGTTCAGAGCAGCTAGGAGTCACATTTATATTGATATCATCAACATAAATCTGGTTCATGTTAGCAGCAGAATAAGCCTGGAATCCTAAATAATAAACTCCTGTTGCGCCTGGTGTAAAGTCTACAAATGCATATGTAGCAGTTCCACCTGTAATATTAGCGTGGTCAGCTAAAGTATTTGTCATTGAAGCACTTGCAGCAGAAGATCCGTAAGCAACTTTTAATTTTTCAGGATATTGTGTGGTTCCTGATGCATTCGCATACTTATATTTGATTCTGTAGCTAACTCCTGCAGTAAGATTTAAACCTTGGGTAAAGAACCATGTATTGGCAGCATTAGAACTATTATAGGAATAATTAAGCACTTTCCCTGTAAATCCAGCCGGAGCAGTTGCTGTTTTCCATGAATTTCCGGAACCACTGTTTACCACTGTTGTACAAATTGGCAATGCAGGTGTTGTAACATTTTCAAAATCTAAAGTATAAGGTAAATTAGATGAATTACATACCGTCTGGAATGATCTTACCGTACATGCGGTAGCAGGTCCTGTAATATTAGCTGTATAAGCAGTTACAGAATAATAATAGGCAGCACCAAAATTTAAAGGAGCAGCGAAAGTATAAGAATTATTCGTTCCGCCTGCAATATCCATATCTACAATATCATTTCCTCCAGAGGTAGTTCCAACTTTCAGTTTATACCCGGCAGCGCCATTTATTGCATTCCATGTAATCGTAGGGGTTACACTTACTCCTGTAGCATTGGATGCAGGAGCGGTAACGGTAGGACATAACCCAAGTGTTGTAAAGTTTGCAGAGCTTGACCAATTTCCTTTATCTGTTCCATTACAGTTTCCTCTTACCCAATAATAATACTGAGTTGAAGGAGTCAGACCAGATAAATCAGCTGTTATTACCCCGGCACCTACAGATCCTGAAGGCGTAGCCGTTGCAAGCGGAGTTGTTGAAGATGTAGAATAATAATACTCATATCCATTACCCGGAGGTGTTGTAGAAGCTGTCCAGCTTATTGTTGCGGATTCAGGAGTCAGGGCAGAAGAAGAAAGACCGGTTACTGTACTTGCACAGTTAGGTGTAGTGGTAAAAGACCCTGAGGAGACATACCCATTCCCCGTTCCGGCTGCATTTGGAATATGAGAATATATAGATTTTACTGATCCGTTTAAAGCCTGAACCTGAACCTGGTAGCTTGTATTCTGAGTTAACCCTGTAATTGTAGCAGTTGCAGCAGAAACCGGATTACCAACAAGATCTGTCCAATCACAGTTTCCGACTTCTCTAAACTGAACATTGTAAGCTGTTGCACCTGTCGGAGCCGTCCAGTTTACAGTAGCAGCATTGTTGGTAATTGCAGTGGCAGCTGCAAAAGTCCTTACCGGAGCCTGTGTGCCTGGTGTCCATTTATATTGCAGCCCGGCAGGGATTTTAACACTTGCGTTGGTTGTGCTGGAAAAAAGCATTGTACTGCTAGCAGCATTACCGGTAACAGCTTTAGACCAGTCACAGGTAGTTCCTGACGGCACGTTTCCGATCATCAGGGAATTTACATTGGACGCATAAGTAGTACTGTTTCCTCTTATCCCTACCTGTGGAGTACTGCCTGAAGTGCTGGTACCCGGATCTGTACAGCTTCCATAAATGATCTTTATTTCACCTGTAGCATAAACCAATCTGATCTGAAAATTTAATTTTTCAGTAGATCTGTTAAAGTAATTGGCATGATCCTGCCACTGTACAACAAATTCAGTTCCCAGGTCTTCATATCTCACTTCATGATTTCCTGCTGGTTGTGTTGCATCTGATGATGAAAAGCCTCCATCCTGCCCAAAAGCAGAAATTGCCCCTGTAGTTGATCCCAGACTTGACATTGGAGTATAATTTGTCCCGGAAGGAGCTGCTCCAAACGTGATAAATCCATTGGCACTCACATAACATGTGGTCATAGCAACACCACCGAAATTAAAAGGAGAAGACAATGGAATTGCTGCGGATACATCATTGTCATAAGTAGTATTAGTCCCAGAAGGGAATAATTTTGTACCTCCTGTAATGGAAGTATAAGCCACCCCGGTACTTTTTGAAAAAGTATAGTTAGCGACGTCGGTTTGCGCATAGACTCCCATACTCAGGGAAGCCAGACACGAAAGTAGTAATTTCTTCATAAAATAGTAATAATAACAGTTAGGGCGGTAAATGTATAAATATTAATTCAAATTTTAAATAAAATATTAAAAAATATCATAATTTTTTATACAAAAACAACAAAAAACATCATTAAAACACTATATAATTAAACATTTATTTAAATTAAATAATTATTTCGCAATATAATGAAAAAACAACAACCAATTAAATAACAGATACTTAACTACTATATAATCAAAATAGACTTCAGTAAATTTTTCTATTTTAAACGAAAAACTATTTAAAATTTTTCATCAATATTGATAATATATAAACAAAAAAAAGAGTGGCATAAGCCACTCCTTTCTTTATCATGTATTTTTCTAGTTTAAATAAAATTCATATTTATTAAGAAGTTGAATTTCTTTTATCAGATCACCATTCAGATCCACCGAATGTTTCATAGACTGAACTTCAATATAGGAGTCATCTTCCAGGTTTTTGATAAAGAATTTCAATTTTTGGTTTCCTTTGTTTCTGTCGAGAACCGTTCTGAAAAAGTCGAGATCTTCAGGTCTTACATCCATCACATCCATCACCAATGATATACTCTTTGCAAATCGTTCAAATGCTTCCTGAAGTTCAATTACATCATTTACATTAACGAAGACCCTGCCATCTTTTACCTGAGCAAATTTTATCTTAAAAATCACAAATCTCTGTACTTCCAGCTTTTCTTTCAATCTCATGTAATCTCTGTCTCCCAGCCTGAATGAATAGGATCCGGAATAATCTTCAAGTGTAACAAAAGCTACTTTCTCACCACTTCTGAAACCATCCTGAACCCTGTATTCGGTAATAAGACCGGCTACAGTATATTCTTTACCACCACCGCCATTTTCCCTCTCTTTCTGAAGGGTTTTCCAGTCTTTCTTTTTCTCTTCAAACAGTTCTTCCTGTTTATTAGAGAAAGCCTGTTCTTTGTAAGCATCCACCTCATCCAGATTCAGGAATAAGAAATTCCCTTTTGGCTCTGCCTTCTTAGTAACTTCTTCTATCACTTCCTCTTCTCCTGCCACTATATCATCTGAAACAATTTCCGTAAGATCCACAGCATCGTCCAGGGCATCCTGTTCCAAAACAGGCGCTTCATCGGTAACAACCTTTTCTTCTTCATTTTTCTCAAGAACTGCTTTTTTAGAAAGCTGCCCCTGCATAAACTGGAACTGATATTTAAATTCGTCCAGCGGATGAGCAGAAAGATAGAAGCCAATGATCTCTTTTTCTTTATTAAGCTTATGCATATTGGGCCATTCCGGACATGGAGCCAGTTTCGGCTGTTCAATCTGAACTTCTTCTGCGAAATCCGCAAATAAAGAGTGCTCCATCTCGTTTTTGCTTTCCTGGAAACTCTGCCCGTATCTGATCAGTCTTTCAAGATTGGTCTTTCCTGCCATGTCAATATCAAAATACTGTCCTCTGTGGAAAGCATCCAGTTCATCAAAAGCACCTGCAAGCACCAAACTCTCTGCTACCCTCTTGTTCATCTGTGAAGGCAGTATTCTTTCGAAGAAATCATAAATATTTTTAAACCTTCCGTTTTCTCTTTCTCTTGTAATTGCTTCACTCGGCCCTTCTCCAATTCCCTTTATCGCTCCCAACCCAAAGCGGATCTGTCCCTTTTCGTTTACGGAGAATTTGTATTGAGATTCATTCACGTCCGGTCCCAGAACATCCACCCCCATACTTTTACAGTCTTCCATGAACATGGTGATAGAATCCGTATTGTTAATGTTATTACTCATTACACTCGCCATGTATTCTGCCGGATAATTAGCTTTCAAATAGGCGGTCTGATAGGCGATGAATGCATAACATGTTGAGTGGGACTTATTGAAGGCATATTCTGCAAAGGCTTTCCAGTCATTCCAGATTTTCTCCAACCTTTCTTCATTAAGGTTATTTTTTCTACCTCCTTCAATAAATTTCGGGTACATTTTATTAAGAACATCAATCTGCTTTTTACCCATTGCCTTTCTTAAAGTATCGGCTTCACCTTTGGTAAAGTTGGCCAGTTTCTGGGATAAAAGCATTACCTGCTCCTGATAAACGGTAATTCCGTATGTTTCTTTTAAATATTCTTCTGTTTCCGGTAAGTCGTAGACAATCTCTTCAATTCCGTGCTTTCTGTTGATGAAGTTCGGGATATATTTAATCGGACCGGGACGGTACAAGGCATTCATAGCGATAAGATCGGCAAAAACCGTCGGCTTAAGCTCTCTCATGTATTTTTGCATTCCCGGACTTTCATACTGGAAAATCCCGACCGTTCTTCCTTCTTTAAACAACTGATAGGTTTTGGCATCATCCAGCGGAATAAGATCCGGATCAATATCCACTCCATATCTTGCTTTAACAAGCTTCAATGCATCTTTAATAATAGTCAGCGTTCTCAGCCCCAGAAAATCCATCTTCAAAAGACCGGCACTTTCCGCAACAGAGTTATCAAACTGCGACACCAGGATATCAGCATCTTTTGCCGCAATGGTAACCGGAACAAGATTACTCACATCTTCCGGCGTAATAATCACCCCGCAGGCGTGAATTCCGGTGTTTCTGATACAGCCTTCCATTTTTTTAGCACTTGCTAAAACTCCGTGTCGTGCATCATCAGGACTTTCAAGAACATATCTCATCTCATCAACGAGCATCTGTTCTTCCGGTTTTAATTTATCATACTTCGCTAAAGCTTTTGCAATATTCATCCCTGGACTTGGAGGAATCAGTTTGGCAATATTATTGGTATCAGGAATAGGCACATCCAAAACCCTTCCGGCATCTTTAATGGCAGATTTTCCTCCCAATACCGAGTATGTAATAATTTGTGCTACCTGAGTTTTTCCATATTTTTCAACAACCCATTTGATAATTTTATCGCGCCCTTCATCATCAAAGTCAATATCAATATCGGGCATGGAAACCCTTTCCGGGTTCAGGAATCTCTCAAAAAGGAGATCATATTTGATAGGGTCTACATTGGTAATTCCGATACAGTACGCCACCGCAGATCCTGCAGCAGAACCCCTTCCCGGACCTACCCAAACGCCCATATTACGGGCTTCATTACAGAAGTCCTGAACGATAAGGAAGTAACCCGGATAACCGGTATTAGCAATTACTTCGAGCTCAAAGTCAAGACGTTCTTTGATATCGTCGGTAATACCATCTTCTCCATATCTTTTCTTAGCACCTTCATAGGTGAGATAGGTAAGATAAGCCATCTCCCCTCTTTTTCCGCCGTCTACCTCATCTTCTGCATGGATAAATTCCGCAGGGATATCAAATTTAGGAAGAAGTACGTCTCTTTTTAAGGTGTAAGGTTTAAATTTTGCTGTAAATTCTTCATATGCATCAAAAGCATCTGGATAGGCTAAAAAGGCTTCTTTTATTTCATCAGAATTTTTGATGTAATATTCGCCTGTCGCCAGCCCTCTTCTTTTACCGAATCCTTTTCCAATAGGTGTAGTAAGCTTTTCACCATCTTTGATACAGCTTACAATGTCCTGAATATTAGAATCATCTTTATTGGTGTAAAAGGTTTCGTTCTGAGCTAAAATTTTCACATTATATTTATCTGCCAGATACAAAAGAACTTCATTTAAATGTTCTTCTTCAGGCAGTTTGTGATTCTGAATCTGCACATAAAAGTCCTCTTCAAAGGTGTCTTTCCACCATTTGAAAAGCTCCTCTCCTTTCTGCTCACCGGTATTTAAGATCGCATCAGGAATATCTCCCATAATTCCGGATGTTAAAGCTATGACTCCTTCTTTATATTGAGCAATCAATTCCCTGCTCACCCTGGGAACTCCAAAATAGAATCCTTTCAGGAATCCGATACTGGAGAGTTTTGCCAGGTTTTTATATCCATTAAAATCTTTCGCCAAAAGCACAACCTGTGTTCTTCTGTCCGGATCATCTTTGGTAAACTGCTTTTGTTCGTAACGGTCTGAAATATAAAATTCACAACCCACTACAGGAATAAGCGGTTCTGAAACAGGTTCTTCTTCAGTAAATTCTGTACCATTTTCTTCTGCTTCCTGTTTTTTTGCCAGGTATTCTTTATGCTTTTTCGCTCTGTCTGCATTAGCTCCTTCTACTGCTGAGACGAACTTGAAAGCTCCCATCATATTTCCAAGATCCACCATTCCGACAGCAGGGAAATTTTCATCAGAGGCTTTTTTAATCAGGTCATTAATGCTTGAGGTAGCCGTAAGCGTAGAGAAAACACTATGGTTATCAAAATTGAAATATTTACCTAAATCAATTTCATCAATGCTTCCGAAATCCTGCTGCTTTTTCTTATTATGAAAATCAGCAACCTGCCTTCTGATAACAATATTGAAAGGCTTGATCGGGTCCGGATAAAGGCTTCTGAAATAAGCAAGCTGATCTTCTGAAATCTTTAATGTTTCAGCAGGAACTACGCCAATTCTTACCATTTCAAAGAAAGCTCTGGCTGTTGCGTTAACGTCGGCTGCAGCATTATGAGCTTCATCAAATTTGTTCCCATAAAGTTTTTCATATAATTCTTCAAGTTTCGGAGGTTTAAAACGGCCTCCGCGGCCTCCTCCAAGCTGGCAGAAGTCCGTTCCCAAAATCATGGTATCCGCCTTTGGCTTTTCCTGAAGGTTATCTTTCAGGTTTTTTCTGTAAAATTCTGCTCCTACGATATTGTAGTCGAATTCCACATTATGTCCGGAAACCACCCTGATTCTTTCAAGAACCTTAGAAAATTCTTCAAGAACTTCCTGAAGGTCACGTCCTTCTTCATTGGCGATTTTTGTTGTAATTCCGTGAATGCGGGCAGCGTTGAAGGGAATATCATACCCTTCAGGTTTTATTATATAATCCTGGTTTTCAATCAAGTTTCCATCATCATCGTGCACCTGCCATGCAATCTGGACCATTCTGGGCCAGTTATCCGAGTCTGAAAGCGGAGCGTTGAAATTTTTTGGTAAACCGGTTGTTTCTGTGTCAAAAATTAAATACATATAATGTTCTAACTTTTTTATAAAAAGAGAATGTAAAGTTACTTCATTTTTTTCTAATCACACCCTGGTTTCAGAATATAAATCTCGGCCTTTTTTAAAAATACAAAGCTTAATTTCTTCTACTCCTATGGGTTTGCTTTTTTTCAATTAATTCTCCATAAAATGATAAATTATAACATATAAAACACAATAGAGTGCTAATCTCAGAGTTTTTCCAACTGTTTTCCTGTCAAAAAGCATCAATTCTCATTTAGATCCAGTAAAATAAAAACTATAAATACAAATTAAAATATTAAATCATTCATAAAAACCCAATTAAAATATTAAAACAATCAATAAAAACAGTATTTAATTAAATAAAACAAATAATAAAAGCATTTTATCTATATATTTATCAATAAACAACCATAAAAAAAATACCACAATGAAAAAAATTTTTATTTCGATCGGCATACTGACAACCATTGTCATGAATGCACAAAACAATAATGAAGTTTTAAAAAAAACATTAGAACGACAACGAATAGAAAACAACAAAAAATTTGATCTGTTTCTCTCAAAACATTTTGAGTCTGATAAAAACCCTGGGACACTTAAAGAACTTGAAGAACAGCGAAAAAATCTGGCAGGATTCGATCCGGATGGAAAGCCTTATTTCTATCAGTCGGATGATTTGGATCAAATAAAAAACTCCAATGCAGACTTTTTACAGAATGGCACCATCACAGGGTTGACAGGTTCATTTAACGGCGAAAATATTAAATATACCATCTTTGATGGCGGAAGAGCATTTGAAGGACATGAACTGTTTAACAACGCAGCAGACAGGGTTAATAATAAAGAAGCCAGTACCATGAATTACAGCTCACATGCCACTGCTGTTACAGGATTTATCGGCGCCAAAGACTATCCTTATACGCTTACATTTACCAATGGAACAACCCGGGTTACGAATTTAAGAGGAATAGCACAAAATTCAACTTTTGACAATTATGCCTTCGCTACTACAACATTACCCGGAGGTTCTGCTTCCAGTACGGTATTTGAAAAAATAGTCCTGGCACAGCCCAAAATATCCAATCATTCATACGGTACAAACCCTGGCTGGAGTAGCCTTTATGGAATTGCCTGGATATGGGGCGGGCAGTTCATAAGCCCTGGAACCACTGCTGATCTACAAGGAACCTATCTTGATAGCGACCAGACTTATGACAATATCGTGTATAATAATCCCACCTATGTTATCGTTAAATCAGCCGGAAATTCATATGGAATGGGGCCAACAGGAAACACCTTAGCTAAATATTATAAAAACAGTGCAGGAACTTATGTACAATTTGCAGCTACAGACACACTTCCACAAAACAACTGCGCTTTAGGATATGACTGTATTGGTTTTGGTTCTTTGGCAAAAAACATTATTGTAGTAGGTGCTTCTGATATCCTGACTGCCAGCGACAAAAGATACTCCTCTCCTTCTGATGTTATAAAATCAAGCTACAGCAGCGCAGGTCCAAGAGATGACGGCGCTATAAAACCGGACATTATTACTACAGGAACTAATGTAGGATATGGTTCCACAGCGGAAAATACAACAGGCAGCAGCTTATATAACGTGGGCAGTGGAACCTCTTTTTCCGGGCCTATTGTTACCGGAATCATAGGAGTCTGGATGCAGATTTATAAACAGCTATATCCTGCTCTTGAGCTTAATGCAGCCTCTGCAAAAACCTTAATGATCCACTCTGCATCGGAAGCAGGAACTGTCGGCCCGGACCCATGGAATGGCTGGGGGTATATAGATGCAAAAAAAGGAGCAGAACTTCTTGTAGGAAAATCCAACAATACCATACTATTTAATGATGAAACCTTAAATAATGGTTCGGTTAATGCTCGAACAGTGAAAGCATCCGGATCTGAACCCTTAAAAGTAACCCTATCCTGGATTGATCCGGAATATGTTATCCCCACAAGCATAACATGGGCAGAAGCCTACAACAACAGAACTTCCAGATTAATAAACGATCTGGATGTAAGAATTATAGATACCGGAACAGGCATCATTTATCAGCCTTGGAAATTAAATGCATTAGATCCAATGACTCCTGCTACAAAAGGAGACAACACAGTAGATAATGTAGAGCAGGTTGTTATTGATAACCCAACACCAGGAGCTGTTTATAGAATTGAGATTTCTCATAAAGGAACATTAAAAAATAACGCTTCTCCAAGTGTTACTTCCCCTCAGAATTATTCTATCATTGCATCAGGATTTAGCGAAGTGCTGGGAACCAAGGATGCCGGATTAAGAAAATCTGATGGCATAACGATCGCACCAACGGTTGTAAAAGATTTCACCAATGTATTAAAAGCTCCTAAAAATTCCACATTCAATGTCTATGATCTTTCAGGTAAGAAGTTACAGAAAGGAAAGATCAACAATCACAAAGAACCAATAGATTTATCTGCGTACACCAATGGAATTTACATCATTGAAATAAAAACAGACAAAGATGTTATTTCTAAAAAAGTGATCAAGGAATAACCTATATAAACAAAGATTTTTCACAAAATACTAACAGTTGTTAGTATTTTGTTTTTTTATGTATATTTGCTTCCTATGGAAAATGCACTTCACGAAAAAGTTTCTCAGGATATATTACTCAAAGCGTATAATCATATGATGCTGGCCAAGGCAATGGCTGACATTTACGAAGAAAACAGAAATGTATGCAAATACGTTCACAGTACTTCCAGAGGTCACGAAGCCATCCAGCTTGCGACAGCCTATCAGCTTAAAAAAGAAGACTGGGTTTCTCCCTATTACAGAGACGAAAGCATTCTTTTAGGAATCGGTTTTGAACCTTACCAACTAATGCTTCAGTTACTGGCTAAAGCTGATGATCCTTTTTCGGGAGGAAGATCTTATTACTCCCACCCTTCAAGCAGGGATGAAAACAAACCAAAAATCGTTCACCAGAGTTCCGCTACTGGAATGCAGACTATCCCAACGACAGGAGTTGCACAGGGAATCAAATACATTCAGGATTTCAATCTTCAGCAATTTGAAAACAATCCTGTTGTGGTTTGTAGTCTTGGAGACAATTCCGTTACAGAAGGTGAAGTGAGTGAAGCTTTACAGTTTGCAGCTCTGCATCAGCTTCCGATCATCTTCCTTGTTCAGGATAACGAATGGGGAATTTCCGTAACGAAAGACGAAGCAAGAACCTGTGATGCATACGATTTTGTAGCAGGATTCACGGGGTTAAGCAGAATGAGAGTAGACGGAACTGATTTTGTGGAAAGTTTCGAAGCCATGAAAAAAGCCGTAGATTTTGTAAGAACAGAAAGAAAACCTCTTGTTGTCTGTGCAAAAACGGTATTGATCGGTCACCACACTTCAGGAGTAAGAAGAGAATTCTACAGAGATGAAGAAGATTTAACAAAACATAGGGCCAAAGATCCGGGAGAGATCCTTAGAAAACATCTACTGGAAACAGGTGTTGATGAAGATCTTTTAAAGCAAATCACTAAAAAGGCGCGTCTTGAAGCAGAAGAAGCTTTTGAAAAAGCTAAAAATGCAGAGGATCCAAAACCTGAAACCGTAATGCAGCACGTTTTTGCCCCAACTCCCATTACTGAGGAGACAGGAACACGTGAACCTGCCAACGGAGAAAAAATTGTAATGGTGGATGCTGCCATCCATGCCATCCAGGAACTGATGTGGAAACACCCTGAAGCACTTCTTTACGGACAGGATGTAGGTGAAAGAATCGGTGGAGTTTTCCGTGAAACGGTTACTTTAGGAAAAAAATTCGGAAGCAAAAGAGTATTCAATACGGCCATTCAGGAAGCTTATATCATAGGATCTACTGCCGGAATGAGTGCTGTTGGACTGAAGCCAATTGTTGAGGTTCAGTTTGCAGATTATATTTATCCGGGGATCAACCAGTTGATTACGGAAATTTCAAAATCAAGTTATTTAAGCGGCGGAAAATTCCCGGTAAGCAATATCATCCGTGTTCCTATCGGAGCCTATGGCGGCGGCGGTCCTTACCATAGTGGAAGTGTGGAAAGTATCTTAGCCAATATCAAAGGAATCAAAATAGCATACCCAAGTAATGCCGCTGATTTTAAAGGTTTGCTAAAAGCAGCTTATTATGATCCGAACCCGGTAGTGATGCTGGAGCATAAAGGATTGTACTGGAGTAAAGTTCCGGGAACTGAAGATGCCAAAACGATAGAGCCTGCTGAAGACTATGTTCTTCCATTTGGAAAAGGTAAAGTAATTATTGAAGCAGATAAGGATGAAACCGAAAAAGGCAGAACTTTATTGGTAGTTACTTATGGAATGGGAGTTTACTGGGCCAAAGAAGCGGCTAAGAGTTTCAACGGAAGAGTTGAAGTGATCGACTTAAGAACATTGATCCCTCTTGATGAAGAACTTGTTTTCGAAAGAGTGAAAGCACATGGAAAATGCATCGTTCTGACAGAAGAACAGCTTAATAACTCTTTTGCAGAAGCTTTTGCACACCGTATTTCCAAAAATTGCTTCAGGTATCTTGACGCACCGGTAGAAACAATGGGATCACTGGATGTACCTGCTGTTCCTATCAACCTTGTTCTGGAAAAAGAAATGCTTCCAAATGCTGAAAAGCTCAGCAGTAAGATCGAAGAAATGCTGAAATATTAAATAATTGAAACCTCTGAAAAATCAGAGGTTTTTTTTATTAATTTTAATCAACAGAACAGATGTCTCATTTTGGTATCTATTTTGTTTATATGCACCAAAAATTCGATACTTCTTTATGATCACTACTAAATACGTCAATTATAAGCAGGTTCTCAATTTATCAGGTTTTCATCTTATACTGATTTCAATCTGGTGTACGCTGATCGCTGTCCTATTCTATTTTTTCAATTGGCAGTGGATGACGATTCCATGGGTTCCAGTAGCTTTGATTGGTACGGCAGAAGCATTCCTTGTTGGTTTTAAAAACAATCAGGCTTATGACAGACTTTGGGAAGCCAGAAAAATCTGGGGCGGAATTGTGAATTCCAGCCGTTCATTTGCCTCTATGGTGTATGCCTTCGATACTAAAAACGAAGAAATTGGTGTTTTTGATCTTGAAGACCGTAAAAGAAGAATCGTTTACCGTCATATAGCATGGTTATATACTTTCCGGGAACAGCTTTTGATTCCTACAGAATGGGAGCATATCAGTACAGAAAATAATAAATTCGGGAATATCAACCTGAGAAGAAACAGGTTAATAAAAGCCGGTTTTCCTGACTACGGAAGAGCTCCTATTTTCCTGCACAAATATCTGTCAGAAGAAGAGTATGATCTTAAAAATGATTATAAAAATTTTGCTACCTATCTGATTGCCCAGCAGGCAAAAGACATCAACGAGCTGAAAAATATGAATGCCATTACGGATTTCAATCAGACTCAGCTTCAAAACAGCCTGAATGAATTCTACAATTTCCAGGGACAGGCGGAGAGAATTAAAAAATTCCCTTCTCCAAGACAGTTTGCCAGTACAGCTTTTGTTTTTAATATACTGTTCATCATGCTTCTTCCACTGGGATTAGTGAACGAGTTTGCCAAATTGGGAGATTGGGGAATATGGACCTCTATTCCTTTCTGTATTATTATCGGATGGATTTATATCATTATGGAACTGGTAGGAGATTATTCTGAAAATCCTTTTGCGGGATTAATGTTTGACGTCCCTATGCTGTCTATCTGCAGAACGATTGAAATAGACCTTCTTCAGATGAGCGGAGAAACAGATCTTCCGGATCCTATTGCTTCCAAAAACGGAGTATTAGTATAATTTCTGAGGATCATTTATTAAAACAAAACTGCAATAAAAATATCAGGTAAAATATATTTTAAAAGTTCATTGTTTTTCATAATTTAGGGCATTGAAAGCATCAGCTATATAGATTCATCCGGATCAGTATAGTTGTTACTTTTTCGATCAGCTAATAATTTATCCCTTCTTTGTAAACAATGAGATCCAGGCAACTTCTGCAGGCTATCACAATGTTGTGCCTTACCCTATTCTGCCCTAAAGTAAAGTCGCAGGCGGCTTTCAATAAAGAGTTACCAAAAGAATTTACAGATCAGTTCAACCAGGAGATCAACGACAGTATTCCTTCTTTGGGATCGTTCATTGTTTCCCAAAATGACAAACTGATTTATGAGCATTATTCCCACGGAGCCAACAAAGAAACCATCTTCAGTATAAAGTCCGTTACCAAGAGTATCGTCTCTGTTCTGGCAGGCATTGCGCAAGATAAAAACATACTTCCCAATCTCAATACACCGGTTTTAAAAATTCTTCCGGAATACAATATATCGAGAAGCAGTTTCAAAAATATCTCCAATATTGAAGGAAAGGTAGCTCATGATTCGATCAGAAATACGTTAACGTTAAGAAATCTGCTGACCATGCAAGGTGGTTTCGATTGGATTGAAAATTCAAAAATTTCAACAGCCATGTCATTTTCCGGTGATCCTGTAAAATTTGTACTGGATCTTCCTTTTGAAGAGTATCCGGGAACCGTATTCAATTATAACAGCGGTGAAACCCACCTTTTCTGAGCAGCACTGGCAAAAATTGTGAAAACCAATCTGAAACAATTTGCAGCAGAAAACCTTTTTAAACCATTAAAGATCAATGTTCCCCGATGGGATACAGATTCCATGAACAGAAATATTGCAGGTTCGGAAATGTTTATGAAACCTGAAGATATGCTGAAATTTGGTTTGATGATCCTGAATAACGGAAAACTTGGAGGCAGACAGATTGTTTCCTCAAAATGGATTCAGGAATCGACAGCTGAGCATGTCAAACTGGATTCCTGGGATGTAATGCCAGGTGCCAATGGATACGGCTATTACTGGTGGCGGAGAAAAACCAACGGACATCAGGCTTTCGTAGCTACCGGATATGGCGGACAGCTTATCTGCATCATTCCTGATTTAAAAATGGTTATCGTGACGACCTGCTTTCTGAATGACAAAAACAGAGGCAGAAGCGAGATTAAAAGACTTCACTATTTTATCGACAATATGACCAAAGAAGATATTTATAAACATTGATCTTCCACACAGTTTAAATCAAAAAACCTGCGATAAGCTTACAATACAATCGCCGTCGTATTTTTAACTTCGGAAATCATAAATGAGCTGTGCGTACTTGCGATGTGCTGAAGTGTTGTTAGTTTCGTCAGCATAAAACTGCGGTAATCTTCAATATCTTTCACTCCTATTTTAAGGATATAATCATAATCTCCGCTTACATGGAAACATTCCGTAACTTCCTGAAGGTCCATTACCTCTTTTTCAAACTGAAGAACAAATTCTTTTTTATGCTGGCTTAGTTTCACATGACACAAAACGATAAAATTTTTCTTAACTTTACCCTTGTCCAGCAAGGCTACATATTTTGAAATAACACCAGCATTTTCAAGCTTTTTTACACGCTCATAAATTGCTGTAACGGACAATCCAAGCTTAGCGGACAGTTCTTTGGTGGTTTGTTTACAGTCTTCCTGTAAAAAAGACAAAAGTTTCTTATCAGTTTCGTCAAGTTCCATAGATAATTTTTTGGTAAAAGTTTAATACCATCGAAGATACTAAATATTTTTTCTAAATAAACAATATTTTACAGTTTTATTTTCTATAAATTCAAATTTATGTTGTAATAATTAACAAATTAATGCAAATTGAGACCATAAAATAAAAACAATATTTATGGAAAACTTTAACGCAGCCAATGAGATCCAGGATCTTCAGTATTTTGGTGAATTCGGGGGAGTGAATCCTTCTATCTCTGACAGCTCTACCTATACCTTCCTTTCTGCAAAGACAATGTTTGATACTTTCGAAGGCAATGCGGAAGGATGCTATCTGTACTCCAGACATTCATCACCGATGAATCTTTATCTGGCACAGGCTCTTGCCAAGATGGAGAACACAGAATCTGCCAACGTTACAGCATCCGGAATGGGAGCAATAACTTCTGTTTTGATGCAGGTGTGCAAAAGTGGAGACCATATTATTTCAAGCCGGACTATCTACGGAGGAACCTATGCTTTTCTAAAAAATTTCTTCCCT
The DNA here is from genome assembly GCF_059587025.1 of Chryseobacterium sp. DZ-32. Classification (NCBI taxonomy): domain Bacteria; kingdom Pseudomonadati; phylum Bacteroidota; class Flavobacteriia; order Flavobacteriales; family Weeksellaceae; genus Chryseobacterium; species Chryseobacterium sp. DZ-32. Next base: position 21,708 of record NZ_JCAIOM010000014.1, on the reverse strand, counting down.
CAGTTCAATGTAGCGACCACTTTTGTAGATATCAATAATTTTGAATCTATAGAAAAAGCTATTACTCCCGATACTAAAGTCATTTATTGTGAAAGTGTCAGCAATCCGCTGCTTGAAGTAGCAGATCTTAGAAAGCTTTCCGAAATCTGTAAGAAACACAACCTGAAACTGATTGTAGATAATACCTTCTCCCCTCTTTCAATTTCTCCGACATTATTCGGGGCTGACGTCGTGATTCACAGCCTCACAAAGTTCATCAACGGAAGCAGTGATACGGTAGGAGGAGTATATTGCGCCACTCAGGCGTTTATTGATGATACCAAAAATGTCAATTCCGGAGCTTGTATGCTTCTTGGCCCAACCATGGACAGCTTACGATCTTCAAGTATCTTAAAAAATCTGAGAACATTACACATCAGAATCAAACAGCACAGCCACAATGCCATGTATCTGGCTGAAAGATTTGAAAAAGATGGTTTAAAAGTATCTTATCCGGGCTTGCCATCCCACAAAAACCATGAATTAATAAAAAGCATGATTCATGAAGAATACGGATACGGAGGATTACTGACTCTGGATGCCGGAACAACAGAAAAAGCAAACGAACTGATGGAACTGATGCAGACAGAAAACCTGGGTTATCTTGCTGTGAGTTTAGGGTTCTATAAGACCTTATTCTCATGCTCAGGAAAATCTACCTCATCTGAAATCCCTGAAGAAGAAAGAGCATCTATAGGAATTTCAGACGGACTGATCAGGTTCTCCATCGGTCTTGACCACGATATCAAAAGAACTTACCAAAAAATGAAGGAATGTATGCTGAAAGTTGGAGTTCTTAACCACCATGAAAACATTTCCATTTCCTAAATTTATTGTAAAAAGGCTGTTTCATTTGTGAGAAACAGCCTTTTTTATTTATCAATCTACCTGTTTTGATATTGATTAACAAATGTTATGTGTAGTCTTTTACAGGTTTAGGCTAAAGCCATTGGAAGATTTTATTTATTTTGATGAATGGGCTAAAGCCCATTCCTATTGAATTTTCTTTTTGATAATCCCTCATGTTATTTCTTATAATAATGATGCGGAAAAGCATCCTCGGGCTTCATTCTGAAAACATTCAACAAAATCCAGGACTTTAAAAATCCGTATCCGTAAGAAAACATCTGAATATACGTGGAAATAACTGCCATTCCGGCAATACTGATATTTTTTGTCAGTAATAAAGCGTGAAACAACACCAGAAAGGTATACAATCCATAAAAGGCAAGGATGATTCCTCTTCCCATAATAAAATACTCCAGAAAGCCCATCACATATCCCAGCATAAATAAAGTAGGAAAAGCAAAGGAAATCTTTACATAATTCGGGTGTCTCTGGTTAAGAATCGGTCTTGCACAGCCAAACTGATAGACCTGTTTGGAGAATTTTCCAAAATCGACCCTACGTTTGTGATATACAGCGATATCATCAAAAAAAGCAGTAGTAAAACCATTTTCCCATAGGGTCATGGAAAGATCCGGATCTTCACCAATTCTCATTTCGGAAAATCCGCCTACTTTTTTAAAGACTTCTTTTTTCACTCCCATATTAAAACTTCTGGGCTGAAATTTTGAAACCGCTTTCTTACTTCCCCTTATTCCTCCGGTTGTAAATACAGACGTCATGGAATAAGAAATAGCTTTCTGCATCAGATTAAATCCTTTATGCGCTTTATCAGCCCCGCCAAACGCATCACAAGGAATGGTCAGGATATCATTTTTAATATGCTCAATATAATCTTTTTCAACAATGACATCACTGTCTACAAATACCAGCCATTCGTTAGCGGCTCTTGCTGCTCCGTAATTTCTTGTCAGTCCCGGTCCTGAGTTATCTTTTCTGAAATATTTAATATCCAACCCCTGTTCAAAGTTTTTGATAGTAGGTTTCAGATCGATCAGAGAACCGTCATCCACGATAATGATCTCAAACTCCTTATCTGTCTGTTGAGTAAGAGAAGTCAGCAACTCAAAAAGTTCATCTTTCCGGTTGTAAATGGCAACGACAATAGAAATAGTAGGCTTCAAATTGAAAATTTTTCAAAATTACTTATTCGCAGAACAACCTACAAACAGTTTAACAGCTTATTCAGATAAATTAACGATGTTACCTTGTATTCTTCTCACTGTATGTATTTTATCAATGAAATTCTGAACCAAGTAATTTGGCATTTTAAACAAAATAAACATCCGGAATCCCTCCTAATTTTGCTATAGAAATTTAAACCAACAAAAAAAATGGAACCAATTATCAGCACATTACAGCAACCCGTTCAGTCAGGCTTTAACGCTTATTCAACAGCACAGGAAGTTATTCAGGGAATTGATCTTACCGGAAAAACAGTAATCATTACCGGTGGCTATGCAGGAATCGGTCTTGAAACTACAAAAGTACTTACTTCGGCCGGAGCCCATGTCATTATTCCTGCAAGAGATATTGAAAAGGCAGGAAAAAACCTTACAGGAATTGAAAATATCGAACTTGAAAAAATGGATCTGATGGATCCGGCATCCATTGATGCCTTTGCAGAAAGATTTGTCTCATCAGGCAGAAAACTGGACCTTCTTATTAATAATGCCGGGATTATGTGGGTACCGCTCCGCAGGGACAGCAGAGGTTTTGAATCTCAACTGGCGACCAATTATCTTGGACAGTTCCATCTCACCTCAAAATTATGGCCGGCTCTGAAAAAAGCAAATGGAGCAAGGGTTATCAGTGTTTCTTCGTATGGACATCAGATGGCTCCTTTTAATTTTGAAGACCCCAACTTTGAGAAAAGAGATTATGATACCCTTTCCGGATACGGCCAATCCAAAACAGCCTGCAACTTATTTGCTGCAGAACTGGATGAAAGGGGAAAAGAATTCAATATCAGAGCTTATTCTCTCCATCCCGGTTCTGTATATGGTACTGATCTGGGCAGAGAAGAACCTGTTGAGCTTTTTAAACAGCTTGGAACGCATGACGAAAACGGAAATATAAAACCTGAAGTTGAAGCACGATTAAAAACAATTCCACAAGGTGCTGCTACTACAGTCTGGTGTGCCGTGACGCCTCAACTTAACGGAATTGGCGGAGTGTATTGTGAAAACTGTGATATTGCAGAAGTAGACAGAGGGCAAATTGAGCACAGATTTGATGAACCGGCTACAATTCGTGGGGTACAACCTTATTCCATCGACAAAAACAATGCTGCCCGTTTATGGAAATTAAGTGAAGAGATGCTGGGATTTGAGTTCGATACCCAATAACTGTTTTTTAAATACATTTGTAATGAAAAACTTTTGACAATGGATTTCCAGATACAATACCTCACCCCGGATATCAAGCTTTCCAGTTATGATGACAAGCTCTTCAAAACGGAAACAGTTTTTGAATACCATATGCTGGTTTGGTTCATATCAGGAGAAACGAAAATTATTCAAGCAGATAAAACCTATGTTTTCAAAGCTGGAGATATTTTCCTGATTCCAAGAAACCATCTTGCCACGATTATCAATTATCCTAAAGACGGGCTTCCGCATAAAGCGGTAGTCATGCATCTTACCACAGAACGCCTGAAGAATTTTTACAGTTCTGTTGATAACCACAGGAAAACCGGAAATCACAAAGCCGGCATTCATAGTTTCAGTAGTCATCCGCTTCTGAGCAGCTGTCTTGCGTCGCTCATACCTTATTTTGAAATGGAAGGTCCGCTTCCTGAGAATATTGCCCAATTAAAAATCACTGAAGCCATCAGTATTGTAAGGGAAATTGATCCGGATATAGATTATATACTCGCCGATTTTGATGAGCCGGGAAAAGTAGATCTGATCAGTTTTATGGAAAAAAATTATATGTTCAATATGCCATTGGAAAGGTTCGGATATCTGACAGGAAGGAGTTTATCTACTTTCAACCGGGATTTCAGAAAGATTTTCCAGACAACACCACAGCGGTGGCTTACTCAAAAACGTCTTGAACTGGCCTATTATCATTTGTCAGAAAAAAATAAAAAGCCTTCCGATGTTTTTCTGGAAGTAGGTTTTGAAGACCTCTCGCATTTTTCGCATGCCTTTAAAAAACAGTATGGGTTTGCGCCATCAATGGCACGATAAATAAAATAGGTTGTACTAATCTGTACAACCTTTTATTATTTCAATTAAACTTATAATGTATGACAAGTTAATTTTTCTTTGGAATATCTGTATCTTTTAACTGCTTCTTTTGAGATATCACATGATGATTTAAAGCTTTTCTTTCAGGTTTTGAAGGTGATGATTTTGATCCGGAACCAAGCAGACCAAATAAATCAAGAACCACATCAAATATATCTAAAAAATTCCAGGACATTTCAATCTCCGAGTTTATGAATTATGATCTTCTAATTTATGTATTTTTTTCGTTTCTTCATATATTTTTTCCGACTTTCCATTGTTCTACAGCCTCTATCCTTTTACTTTAAAACCTGTTTTTGTTTTGTTATATGAACCATCCTGACTTAAAGTAGACATATAATATTGCAGAAATAATGAAAATTATTACTGAACAGCTAAAGAATAGTAATTTGAACAATGTTTTAAAGTAATAAAGCTTTAAAACGTGCAACACAAAAAATACTAAAAATGAAATCCCGGCTCCTATTAAAGAAGCCACCACTAGGGTTGGTGTATAGTTTTGTACAGGTAAAGGATCTTTAAAAACAATAAAAAAAGAAAATGCTGCCAACAACAAAGCAACTGCACTTACTATCTCTGTGAAGTATTTTGATTTCTTAAATTCTTTCTTTTGAAGTTTATCATCATAATTCAGGCTCTTTCTTTCAGAACTTAAATGTGATGATCCCGAACCGCTCTGAAACAGTCCGGACACACTAAATAGAGTATCTAATAGATCAAAAAAATGTCCCAGCACTTTTTCTTGCTATTTATTTTCTTCCAGTTTATGTACCTTTTTCGTTCCTTCATACATTTCATACTGTAAAAATCTTGTTTCCAGTTTTCCGTTGAAAAGTTTGATCTTTCTTGAAGGACGTAAACCGATTTTCTTCACCGCTTCAAGGTCTGAAGAGATCAGCCATGCTAAGGTATTCGGATAATGGGTTTTAAAGGTATCTCCTATTTTCTTGTAGAAATCATCGTCATTAATGGAAATTCTCTCATCGTATGGCGGATTGAATACCATTAATAAAGGGAACAGATCTTTTTTAGAATCAAAGAAGTTTTGTTTTTTAATCTCAATAACATCTTCCATTTCCGCTGCTTCCACGTTCATTCTTGCCGCATTCAGCATTCTCGCATCGATGTCATATCCAACAATTTTTCCATCAAACTGTCTGATTCTGTTAATTCTGAATTCTTTAATTTTTGCAAACAGGTCTGCATCATAGTTATTCCAGTTCTGGAATCCGAACCTTTTTCTGAAAATCTGAGCCGGAAGATCCATTGCAATCATTGCTGCTTCAATCAATAATGTTCCTGAACCGCACATCGGATCAAGGAAATTACCTTTTCCGTCCCAGCCTGCCAGCTGAAGCATTCCGCTTGCCAATACTTCATTGATAGGCGCTTCTCCCTGCTCTCTTCTATATCCTCTTTTAAACAAAGGATCTCCTGAAGAATCCATAGAAATCATTACCAATTCTCTGTCTATGTGAAGATGGAATTTGATATCCGGATTTCTCGTTTCCACATTCGGGCGTCTTTTGAATTTTTCCTGGAAATAATCCACGATGGCATCCTTCATTTTCAAAGTCACAAACTGAGAATGTTTGAACGTTTCAGAATTGACCGTAGCATCAATAGAGAAAGACTGATCAACATCCATGAAATTATCCCATTCAAATTTGAATAACCTGTCATAGAACTGATGCTGATTAAAAGCCTTGAACTCATGAATGGGCACCAATATTTTCAATGCCGTTCTTGCAGAATAATTGATTTTGTAAAGAAAACCCAGATCTCCTTCACAATTTACCGCTCTGTTTTTAATTTCAACATTTCTTCCGCCCAATTTTTTGATTTCTTCCGCCAGAATCTGCTCCAATCCGAAGAATGTCTTTATCTGTATTTTAATATTTTCTGTATCCATAAGTATGTATTAAAAGATTTAAAGCTTTAAAAACTAAAAGATTAACCACCCAATTTCTTATCCAATTGAATTTTTCAATCTCTTAATGTTGTAAAATACTTTGCTTTTAACCGCACAAATTTAGTTATTTTTGCATTATGGAATGGTTTGAATCTTGGTTTGATACCCCTTATTATCATTTGCTTTATAGCAACAGAGACTATACTGAAGCTGAAAACTTCATTACAAAGCTCACAGCGGATCTTCAGCTTCCGCCTCAGTCGAAAATCATAGATCTTGCCTGCGGAAAGGGAAGACACTCTGTTTTCCTTAACAAATTAGGGTATGATGTTTTGGGACTGGACCTTTCAAGACAAAGTATTGAATCTGACAAACAATATGAAAATCAGACACTTCTTTTTGAAGTTCATGATATGAGAAACCCTATTGATGCAGATCCTATGGATGCTGTATTCAATCTGTTTACCAGTTTTGGGTATTTTGACAATGAAAATGACGATAAGAAAGTATTTCAATCCGTTTACAATGCTTTAAAACCAGGAGGATATTTTGTATTGGACTACCTGAATGAGGAATTTGTAAGAAGTACTTTGGTTCCTGAAACAACGATCACGAGAGGAAATATTGAGTTCAGAATCCTAAAGAAAATCGAAGGAAGACATGTCATCAAAGACATCCGTTTTGAGGCTGACGGTAAGCCGTTTCATTTCTTTGAAAAAGTAAAGCTCCATACTTTGGAAGCCATTCATGCCTATGCTTCTGAATGTGGGTTTGAAAGAATAAAAATCTGGGGAGATTATCAGCTGAATGAATTTAAGAAAGAAAATTCCCCGCGTTGCATCAATTTATTTAAGAAAAAATAATGACAACAGTACTTTTACTGATTTTAAGTGTCGTAACAGGAGTATTCCTTGGAAAACACTTTGGTAAAAAAGAGAAGCTGGCCAAAAATCTATTGATACTGAGTGCCGGTTTTTTGATTACAATCTGTCTCAACGAAGTCTTTCCTCAGGTGTATACCTCTGCAGGAAGCAGCAGCCTTGGGATATTTGTAATTGCAGGAGTTCTTCTCCAGATGATCCTGGAAGCTCTTACCAAAGGTTTTGAACACGGGCACTTCCATCATCATAGCGAACACAATATTCTTCCTGTTGCTTTAATGGTAGGATTATTCATTCATGCTTTTATTGAAGGAATTCCTTTGGCTAACGAGCAGCACGAAATGTCGCCTTACCTTTGGGGAATTGTATTTCACAATCTTCCTATTTCATTTATTCTGGGTGCATTTTTATTTAACAGAAAAGGAGAATCAAAAAGTTCCTCATCTTATCCTTCTATTCTCATTGTAGCTTTATTTGCATTGGCTTCTCCAATGGGAATGTTATTAGGAAATTATTTCAATCCTGACCTTCAGCCTTATTTCCTGGCTATCGTAGGAGGAATTTTCCTTCATATCTCATCGGTGATCATTTTTGAAAGCAATAAAAATCACAATATCGATTGGGTAAAAATCGGGCTGGTTGTTTTAGGAGTTTCACTCGCATTGATGATGCATGTTTTCCATCAACATCCCCCTGCTCATTCTCATTAAACAATAAAAAAAGCTTCGGAATCCGGAGCTTTTTCATTTTAGGTTGTATTAATAATATATATTTTCCACGATATGCCCCGTGGATTTTTACTTATAGCATTTTAGACAAATAAGTTAAAATTTGTTTTTTTAAAAATATTTTACATTAAAAAATAAATAAAAATTAAATATTTACATTTAAAAACACAATAAAACATATTGTTTAACATTTTTTAACAAAATATTAACAACAATACATTGTTTTTCGTACATTAGCCACATTACCATCATCTAAAAAATTGTATGAAAAAACAAAAAAACTTAACAACATCAGTCTGTTTTTTCTTAATGACGGGTTTTATGGCAGCCCAGACCACAAAGAAAACAGATTCTTTAGAAGAAAAAAAAATTGATGACATTGTAATTATTGGCTACAAAGCACAGAAAAAATCCAGTCTTACAGCCGCTGTCTCTGTTATTTCCGACAAAAAACTTCAGGATTCCAATACTCCAAGCGTATCCGGTCTTCTGCAGGGAAAAGCTGCCGGTGTTCAGATTTTGCCAGGTGGAGGTTCTGCTGGCTCAGTAGCCACTGTAAAAATCAGGGGTACTTCCACTATCAATGGTCCCAGTTCTGCCCTTTGGGTGGTGGATGGTGTAGTAATGCCCTATACTCCCAATCTGGATCCCAACCAGATTGAAAGCATCAACATCCTGAAAGATGCTGCTTCTACAGCCTTGTATGGTTCCAGAGCTGCCAATGGTATTGTACAGGTGTTTACCAAATCAGGAAATTCAGGGAAAGGAACATTAAGTGTTTCTCTTAATAATTCTTTTAATGTGTTTAACAACGGACGCTTCAAACTGATGAACGGAACACAGCTGTATGATTATTTCACTTCATTAAAAGGAGCCCCTGAAATCCCTGAAGCACTTAGAAATGATGGCTACAACTGGCTGAAGGGTGGTACACAAACAGGAATTGTACAAAATTACACTATTGATTTCAAGGGAGGATCATCAAGCTCCAAAACCTATATTTCAGGAAATTATTATAATGAAACCGGGACAATAAAAGGAGATGAATACAACAGATTCTCATTCAGAATCAATCATGAGCAGACCATAAAACCGTGGCTGATACTGAAACCCAAAATCAGCTTATCATATACTACCGGAAAAGATACTCAGGCTTCGCTTTATCAGATGTACCTTAATATGCCATGGGACAACCCCAGAGATGCCAATGGAAATCTGATCCGGGTGGATGAGGATTACACAGATTGGTATGGAAGGGATAAAAGCAATTATCTGTATGACCTTCAATGGAACTATGGTAAAAGCAATCAGTTGGATCTTATCGGAAATATAGATGCTGAAATCCGACTTACCGATTATCTCAAATTCATCAGTACCAACAATATTACCTATAAAAACTACGATGATATGTACTATACTGATCCCAGATCGATCAGCGGAACAAGTAATAAAGGTGAACTGACAGAAAACTATCAAAAAGATATCAGCAAATTTTTCAACCAGATGCTGAGGTTTGATAAAGATTTCAGAAATCATAATATCAATGCATTAGCTGCGTATGAATATACCGACAGATTCTACAAAGCCTCAAAAGCAGGTGTTTATGGGATAGTACCTGATACAGATATTTTCAACACAGGTGCCACAACAGGTGAAAAACCATCGGGAACCAAATCAGACAGAGCTTATAATGCTTTTCTGTTTAACGTTGAATATGTGTTTAATAAAAAATATTTCATTCAAGGGTCGTTAAGAAACGAATCATCGTCTGCATTTGGTGCCAACAAAAGAAACGGCTTATTCTATGCATACAGTGTAGGATGGAATATTCATAAAGAAAACTTTTTCAAGATAAAACCTGTTAATGAATGGAAATTACGCGCGAGCAGGGGTCTTGTGGGAAATACACCCAGTCCTAATTATGGATGGCAGGACTTATATGCGTTGACACAAAAATATGACGGACAAATAGGAGCAACATGGTATCAGCTAGGGAATCCGGAATTAACATGGGAGTCCATCTATCAGAATAATATCGGTTCAGATATCAGGGCATTTAACAACAGACTGACTTTAAATATTGATTATTTTAACAATAAAACGAAAAACTTACTGATGCTTGTTACCCTCCCATCAGTGACAGGGGTTGACAGACAGTACCTGAATATTGGTGACGTCAAAAACAAAGGCTGGGAATTCAATATAAATTATTCCATCATCCGCTCAAAAGATATCAGCTGGGATCTGGGATTCAATATCAGCACTTATAAAAACAGTGTACTTTCGACCCGAAATAACGGCACACAGGTATTAGGTAATTATCATGTAGCCATACCGGGATATGACGTTAATTCTTTCTATATGAGAAAGTGGCTGGGAGTAAATCCGGACAATGGCGAAGGACAATGGGAAGTAATCAACCCGGACGGAAGCAGAAGTGCAACTTCAAAGTATAACCTGGCTACCGTACAGGTAGTAGGAACAGCCACGCCGGATTATTACGGTTCTGTAAGCACTAATCTCAATATCAAAAATTTCTATCTTACTGCAAATCTTTATTTCTCACAGGGTGGGCAAGTATATAATAGGTACAGGGAATTATATGATTCAGACGGCGCCTATCCTTATTACAACCAGATGGTTTTAGAAAACGGGTGGACAAGATGGGAAAAGCCGGGAGATATCGCAACCCATCCGGCTGCTGTATACAACAATAATTCATTAACCAATAAGCCCTCGTCACGTTATCTTGAGGATGTCAGCTTTGTCAAATTAAGATCCTTGAGAATAGGATATAATTTACCAACATCTCTAACAGAAAAGATGAAAATAAAATCAGCGAATATTTATATTATGGGTGAAAATTTATTTACTATCACCAAATTTTCCGGGGTAGACCCAGAAGTTGGTAATGCAGACAACCAAAGTGTCTATTCTGGCAATGCCGGAGCTATCTACCCTATTCCAAGAAGATTTTCATTAGGCTTAAACTTTACTTTCTAAAAAAATAATTATGAAAAAAATACTTATTCCCATTCTTATAATATCGTTGACGGCATGCAACATAGACCGTTCGCCATATGATTCAAAAGAGTCTGATGTGGTCCTGGCAGACGCAACAGGACTGCAGACTATCACCTTAGGAAATTATGCATTGCTTAAAGGTGATGCTGACGGTGGCGGCTTTTATAACAACCTGTACAGAATCAGTGAATACGGTGGTGATAATGTTGATATCAGCGGAACGACCAGCGATTCATTCTTTTATTATTATAATTATAAAAGCATTAAAAACAATGCACGCACCAACACCATCTGGAACTCAGGATATAAAGCTATCATCGGTTGCAACAGATTGATCTCAAAGATTGCTGAAGGAAAAGACACAGAAACAGATCAGCTGATCGGCGAAAATTATTTCCTGAGAGCTTATGTATACTTTTCTATGGTCAACGTTTTTGGAAGACCGTATAATCAGGGAACAGGTAATCCCGGAGTCCCCTTAAAACTATCTGACGATGTCAACGATTTGCCCGCCAGAGCCACTGTAGGAGAAGTATACAATCAGGTGTTAAGCGATCTTTTAAAGGCTGAAAAACTGATAACACTGGACAAAGGGAACAAATATGCATCCAAAGAAGCAGCGCAGGCTTTACTTTCCAGAGTCTACTTGTACATGGAAAACAATGATAAAGCGATAGAATATGCAGATAAAGTCATCAATTCCGGAAAATATACACTCCTGCCCAAAGCAGAGCTGTCAGCTTATGCCACCAAAACTCCGGAAACCAATACAGAAACCATTTTTGCATTTAAATATAATAAAGATGGAGACTATAGTGATGGCTGGTCTACTATAGGCTCCATGTATGCTACCATACAGAATGTAGGCTGGGGTGAAATGTATGCATCTTCCACTTACCTGGATCTCATCAATCAGAATCCCCAGGATGTAAGGCTGAAGTTTATTTCTCCAAAATACAGCAGCCCGGTAGTTCCCGTAGCCTATTGGGTGCAAAAAGGAACCAGCTCATCCGGGGCCGCTACCTACAACTATCAGTTCCAAAAAACCTTCCAGCAGAATGGAAATACTTATTTTACCATGAATAATATCAATTATCAGGTACTATCTGAAGCAGCACCCACTAAAACAAATTATTATTTTGTTAACGCAAACGGCGGGAAAACTTACGTCTACCTTGATAATGATATGGATAAAAGAAACGGATATCCTAAATTTTATGTTTTAAAATGTTCATTACAGGAAGGGGTTCCTCAGTTATGGTCGCCGGTTATTATAAGACTGGCAGAACTATACCTGAACAGAGCTGAAGCCTATGCAAAAAAAGGAAATACTACCTCAGCACTCGCAGACATAAACATTATCAGAACAAGAGCAGGAATACCTGTATATAATTCAGTCCCTGCAGGGCAGACTATTCTGGACATTGTTCTACAGGAGAGAAGGTTGGAAATGGCTTTTGAAGGACATAGAAGATACGATGTCTTCAGAAACAAACTGGATCTCGACAGACAATATCCCGGAACTCATTTAAGTGGAAGCAATGCTTTTTATACAGTACCTTATACCCATAACAGAGTGGTAGAATATATTCCGGAACAGCAGATCCAGATCCAGCCAAATCTGGTGCAGAATCCGGATTAAGAATAATACGGAAATTAAAACCTTTCAAAAATCGGATATTCAAAACCAACAAAAAAAGAGGCTGTCCTAAATATGGGCAGCCTCTCTTTATATATTCTGATATTCTAACTTAGAATTTCCATCCTACTGTAAGGAAGAAATTATTCCTGTTGTTTTTCACCTCACTTGCCGCATACGCATCACTTTCAAAGATGTTATTAGCAGAATAATAAGATGAATCAGAATTTCCATCCATATATCCTCTCATGAAAGGATTAGTATACTTAGATGAGATATTCTGATAAGATGCATCTACATAGAATGATTTGAAGTCATACCCGATACCAAAAGAAAGGGTATTTCTGTCACTTAGCATCATATTGCTGTACGATTGATCTCCTACAGTACCTGCATCATTAAATCTGCTGATCGTAAGGGCATCAAAAGGAGTTGACTGGTAGGCGTAACCTCCTCTCAATCTGAACTGCTGTAGTCTGTACTCCGCTCCCACTCTTACTTCAGAAAGATTCTTGTAATTTTCTTTGAAGAAGTCATTCAAAGCTCTTTCCGCACCTCCATATACCTTATAATCAGGTTTTGTAAGTCCAAGGGTATAATCTACGTTCAATGAGAAATTTTTACTCGCTACAAAAGCAGCACTCACTGTTGCTTTAAGCGGTGAAGTGAACTTTCTGTTTTCAGCTCCCATATCATCTCCATACACAGGATCGTTATAGAAATAATAATTTCTGTCTATTGTCCAGAATGTAGGCGTTTCAAGAGATGCTCCCAATCTGAAATTTGGACTTAGCTTACCGATTACCCCTAATGAAGCAGAAAAACCTGATGATCTTTCTGAATAAGGAGTATCCTGCTTACTGAATCCTTCTGTGGAATTATTGGTCAGATTTCGGTAAAACAAACTATCATACTGATCCAATGAAGCATTGAAAAAATTGAAACCTGCTCCTAAATATAAATTATGATTATAGTTGGCACCTACCCCAAAACTCATCTTTGACAGGTTACCGTATCTTTCATACATATGTCCTGCCAATGCCGCGTCTTTGGTAATATCATCCTTATCAAAAGCATAAACGATATTATTATTACCCGGCGTCTGGATTACATTATCCAGCGTCTGGTTAGAAAAATTAATACCAATATTGATGAATTTCCAGCCGGTTTCTGTCATCAAAGGAAAAGCAATAATCCCTCCGGCATTACCCAGATCTCCTTTGGTTTTGCTGTAGTCTATTGAAGACCCCGCCAGCGAACTCGTGTTTTTATTTCCTAAAATAGATAAAGTTCCTGAAACCTCTCCTGAAATAGCGACTCCTAAACCTGCAGGGTTGGTAAGCAAAGAATTTGCATCACCTCCCAGTGCACCATTAGCTCCAGCCATTGCATTAAACTTAGCTGATCCCACCATAGGAGTACTTGAATAAACCTCTACCGTATTTCTTATGACAGAAACATCCTGAGCCTGTGCATAAAATGCAGCAGAAATACTCATTAATACTAAAGATTTTTTTAACATTATTTTTAAATAGTTTATTAATTTGAAAATTATCTGAAGCCACCTCTGCCTCCGCCGCCGGATCTCATTCCGCCGCCTCCTGAAGAACCGCCTCTGAAGCCTCCTCCTCCTGAGTTGAAGCCACCACTGGATCTGAAACCTCCTGAGTCGTTAGATCTGAAACCTCCGTTATTGTTGTTGTATCTTGGCTGTGACTGCTGATAATTGTAATTGGGTCTTGTTTGTGGTGCAGAATTACGGAATCCACCGTTAGACTGTGTATTTCTGAAACCTCCTGAGTTACCATTTCTGAATCCGCCATTACTGTTACTGTTTCTGAAACCTCCGTTGGAATTAGTGTCTCTGAAACCACCATTGTTATTGGTATTTCTGAAACCACCATTCGTATTTCTGAAACCTGAATTGTTGGTATTCGTTCTGTAAACTGCGTTGGCTACCCCTGTATTCTGGAATCCGCCTCCGCTGACACCACTTCTTCTGTAAACAGGTCTGTTGTAGTAGCCACCACCCCAGTAACCTCCACCGTATCCCCAATATGGGTTACCGTAGTATCCGCCCCAGAATGGATCATAGTATCCGCCATAGCCGTATCCCCAGTATGGACTTCCCCATCCGAAAGAGCCTCCCCAGCCCCAGCCGAATGATCCGCCCCAACCCCAGGACATACTTGCACCCCAGCCCCAGCCGCGGTTCCAGCCCCAGCCCCAATATGGGCTGTAACCACCATACCATCCCCACGGAGATCCCCATCCCCATGAGTTGTCATAGTAGTTCGTTTGTGAACCTGCATAAAGTCCCCAATCTGAATCTGTAGCATTAGAATTCCAATTGGTGTTGGTACTGCTCCAGTCATTATATCTGTTTTGCTGCTCTCTGGAATTCGTCTGTGCATTCTGAATTACATTGGAATCCTGATAGTAGTCATAATATTCTCCTACTCTGTTTCCGCTATCATTGATGATAACTCCTTCAGGTAGCGTATCCTTATTGGGGTCGTAATACACCCCGTCTGTCTCGCTATACCCTCCCATCTGAGCACCACAAGACACAAGTAATAATCCGCCCGATACAGCCAATATCCCTTTGGATCTTAGCAGACCAAGCAAATTTTTATGTATATTTCTTTTCATGATAACGTAAAAATTTTTAATTTAAATTATATTTGCAATCTGTACCAAAAATGTACCAAAATACTGGTAAAAAAATCTATCAAAAATAGATTTTTATTTTTAGATAACAATAATGTACAAAAGTTAAAAAAATTAAAAAAAATAATGGCAAAATTAACCTCAAGAAGCGAAGATTACAGCAAATGGTATAATGAGCTGGTTGTAAAAGCTGATTTAGCTGAAAACTCAGGCGTGCGTGGATGTATGGTGATCAAACCGTATGGCTATGCGATCTGGGAAAAAATGCGTGATGAAATGGATAAAAAGTTCAAAGAAACAGGTCACGTTAACGCATACTTCCCGCTTTTTGTGCCCAAGAGTTTGTTTGAGGCTGAGGAAAAAAATGCAGAAGGTTTTGCAAAAGAATGTGCTGTTGTTACCCACTACAGGTTAAAAACCGATCCGGACAACCCATCCAAACTGATTGTAGATCCGGATGCAAAACTGGAAGAAGAACTTATTGTCCGTCCTACTTCAGAAGCAATTATCTGGAATACCTATAAAAACTGGATTCAGTCTTACAGAGACCTGCCGATATTAATCAACCAATGGGCGAATGTTGTTCGTTGGGAAATGAGAACACGTCTTTTCTTAAGAACCGCAGAGTTCTTATGGCAGGAAGGGCACACCGCTCACGCTACAAAAGATGAAGCTGTGGAAGAAGCAGAAAAAATGAATAAAGTATACGCTGATTTTGCAGAAAACTTTATGGCTATTCCAGTTATTCAAGGGTTGAAAACACCTTCTGAAAGATTTGCAGGAGCCGATGAAACTTATTGTATTGAAGCATTGATGCAGGACGGAAAAGCTTTACAGGCTGGAACCTCTCACTTCTTAGGACAGAATTTCGCAAAAGCATTTGATGTAAAATTCACCAACAAAGAAGGAAAAATTGAACATGCATGGGCTACCTCATGGGGAACTTCTACCCGTCTGATGGGAGCATTAATCATGACCCACTCTGATGATTTCGGATTGGTACTGCCTCCTACCCTTGCTCCAATCCAGGTCGTGATTGTTCCTATCTTTAAAGGAGAAGAGCAGCTGGAGCAGATCAGTGAAGTGGCTTTGGATATTCAGGCTAAACTGAGAGCAAAAGGAATTTCCGTGAAGTTTGATAATGACACCCAGAACAAACCAGGATGGAAATTTGCAGAATATGAATTGAAAGGAGTTCCTGTAAGAATCGCAATGGGACCTAGAGACCTTGAAAATAAATCTGTGGAAATCGCGAGAAGAGATAACCTGACTAAAGAAGTTCGTTCTATTGAAGGACTTGATTCTTATATTGAAGATCTGTTGAAAACCATTCAGCAGGATATTTATAACAAAGCATTTGAATTCAGAAAAAATAATATCACGAAAGTGGATACTTATGAAGATTTCAAAAAAGTTCTGGAAGAAAAAGGTGGATTCATCTATGCACACTGGGATGGTACAGCTGAAGAAGAGGAACAGATCAAGGATGAAACGAAGGCTACCATCAGATGTATTCCTTTGGATGATGATGTAGAAGAAGGAATTTCTTTGATCTCAGGAAAACCATCTAAGAGACGTGTATTATTTGCAAAAGCTTATTAAAAATTTTAATGATTTTTTTCTAAATCATTAAAATTCAAAGAAATATTCAAAAAAAAGTGACATTTGGACGGATTTTTGTTTAAATTTATCTCAACATTAATCAAAAAAATTTATTATTATGTCTTTAAATGTCATTGATTTAATTAAAGGACAATTAGGTCCCGCATTGGTTTCACAGGCTGCATCGCAGTTTGGAGAAAGTGAATCTGGTATTTCTAAAGCAATTGGCGGATTATTACCTGCTGTAGTAGGTGGATTAGCCAATAATGCAGATAAGCCTGGCGTTGTAGATGCAATTACACAAGCCTCTTCAAGTGGAATTTTAGGAAATTTATTAGGAGGTTCGTCGAGCAGTCCTGTTATTTCAAACTTATTATCTTCCATTTTTGGAGATAAAGTAGGTGCATTAGTTAATTCTATTGCCAGTTTTTCAGGTGTCAGCAATACCTCTGCGGGTTCTTTGTTAAACCTGGTGACTGGAGCTACAGTAGGCACTATTGGAAAATATGCAGCAGACAATAATCTGGGTGCTTCAGGTATTTCCAGCCTACTGCATGATCAGAAAGGCATTGTTTCTTCTTTATTGCCGGCAGGTCTTTCTTTAGCATCCTTTGGATTAGGAGCAGAGAATTGGTTTGGACAGGCTAAAGAAACAGTCTCTTCAGTAACATCTACTGCTAAAGATAACATCGCTGAAAGTGTTGCTACAGCAAGAGAAAATGTTTCAGAAGGAGCCAGAGAAGTAAGAGAACGATTTGAAAATAATAACAACAATAATCAAGGCGGAGGTTCAATCTGGAAATGGTTGCTTCCGCTTTTATTATTGATCGCTGCTGCTTATTTCTTATGGAAACAGTGTGAGAAAAAGCAGACGACTACCACTACTACCACAACATCTGACTCAGCAGCAACCAGTACAGCAACAGATACTGCTGCTACAACGGGAACAGCAACACCTGCTCCGGCAACAGCTAAAACAGATGAAGACATTGATCTTAACGGAGTGATGTTAAAAGGTTATAAAGGAGGAATGGAAGATCAGATGATTACATTCCTGAAATCCGGAAACTACAAAAATGCAGCTGATGATGCAGCATTGAAAGATAAGTGGTACGATTTCGATCACGTCAATTTCAAATTGGGAAGTGCAACTGAGCTTGAGGCAGGTTCACAAGGACAATTGGATAACTTAGTGGCTATCCTTAAGGCTTTCCCAGATGCAAAAATCAAAATCGGAGGTTATACGGATAAAACCGGAAACGAAGCCAACAATGTAAAACTATCAAAAGCCAGAGCTGAATATATCAAGGCTGCTTTAGTAAAAGCAGGAGTTGGTGCTCAGGTTTTAGAAGCTGAAGGCTATGGAAGTAAATTTGCTAAAGTTGATGCTACAGCTTCTGATGCTGAAAGAGCTGCAGACAGAAAAATGGCTGTAAGATTTGCTAAATAATCTTTAGATTCAATAAAAATTAGATCCCGGAAAGCAAATTTCCGGGATTTTTTTATGCGATGATTTTTCTGTTTACATTTATTTAATTAAATTTGTTAGTCATTTCTAACATTTATGAACTTCAATATAAAGAGCGCCTGGCGAAAAGATAAAACAAAGCATTCCCTATCAGAGGTTTATTCATCAATCAAAGTCCCTAAAAATGCAACTTTCTGGAGAAAGTATCTTGCATTTGCAGGACCAGGACTGATGATTGCCGTAGGTTATATGGATCCGGGAAACTGGGCAACAGATATTGCAGGAGGAGCCCAGTTTGGATATACCCTTCTTTCAGTGATTCTTATTTCAAACATTTTTGCAATGGTTTTACAGCACTTGTCTGTAAAACTTGGGGTAGTTGCAGAAAGAGATCTTGCCCAGGCCTGCAGAGACCACTTCAGTCCTACCACGAATTTTATTCTTTGGGTGTTCTGCGAAATCGCCATTGCGGCCTGTGATCTTGCCGAGGTTATCGGTTCTGCTATTGCGTTAAATTTGCTATTTCATATCCCACTGACTTGGGGAATTGTTATTACAACAGTAGATGTATTAATCATCCTTTTACTTCAGGCAAAAGGCTTCCGATGGATCGAAAGTATTGTAGGAGGACTTATTTTCATTATTTTGGCGTGTTTCGTATATGAAATCATTATTTCAAAACCTGCTTTCAATGAGATTCTGGGAGGTTTGGTTCCACAAAAGGAAATCATTCAGAATCCTGCCATGCTTTATATAGCAATCGGGATTTTAGGAGCTACCGTAATGCCACACAATCTGTATCTGCACAGCAGTATTGTACAGACCAGAGATTATACCCGTGATACCGAAGGAAAAAAAGAAGCCATAAAGTTTGCCACCATAGACAGTACCGTTTCATTAATGTTGGCATTTTTCATCAATGCAGCAATTCTTATTCTGGCTGCTGCTACATTCCATACTACAGGTAATGAACATGTGGCGGATATTCATGATGCCTATAAAATGTTAACCCCTATTCTGGGAGCTTCTATGGCCAGTATTGCATTTGCCATTGCTTTATTAGCATCCGGACAAAATTCAACATTAACTGGAACTCTTGCCGGACAGATCGTCATGGAAGGCTTCCTGAATATCAGATTAAAACCATGGCTGAGACGATTGATCACAAGACTTATCGCTGTAATTCCTGCACTTATTGTCGCTATTCTGTATGGTGAACAGGGAACAACCGAATTATTGGTGTTAAGCCAGGTCATTTTATCCATGCAGCTGAGCTTTGCCGTTGTTCCGCTGGTAATGTTTACCAATGATAAAGCCAAAATGGGTGAATTTGTCAATAAACCATTCCTGAAAGTCTGTGTATGGATTATTTCCATTATTATTATTGTTTTAAACCTTTATCTGTTATATCAGACGTTTACGGGAGAATAGAAAATATAACTATAGTTTTAAAATTGACCATTGGATATTCTTTAGTGAATAGTCAATGGTCAATTTTTGCTGCGCAAAGTCAATTATTAATCTTACCCTACAACAAATTCACACGCGAAGCGCATTGATGTATTCACGATTCACCATTACTTCTTTTTCTGCCTTAATGTCCAGATTTTAGATTTGGCAGACTCTTTGTCAAACAATCAGTAAATAAATATTGAATTATGGAAAACCAGGATATTAACGAAGAAAGCATCAATAATCAGGAAGAAAACAATGTTCAGAATGACGCAACATCACAGGACAATGTGACAGCTGCCCCTTCTCCAGAGGAACTTTTGGCAGAAGAGAAAGACCGTTACATCAGACTGTATGCTGAATTCGAAAATTATAAAAAAAGAACAAGCAAGGAGAAGATGGAATTCTTCCAGTATGCCAACCAGGAAATGATGGTTTCAATGTTAGGAGTTTTGGATGATTTTGAAAGGGCTTTAAAAGAAATCGCTAAAAACGGAAATCCGGCTGATCTTCAGGGTGTAGAGCTTATCTATCAGAAATTCAAGAATAAACTTACCGAAAAAGGCTTACAAACAATGGAAGTAAAGGCTGGTGACAGCTTTAATGTTGATTTCCATGAAGCGATTACCCAGATCCCAGCTCCATCGGAAGATTTGAAAGGAAAAATCGTAGACGTTATTGAAACAGGGTACACTTTAAATGATAAAGTAATCCGTTTTGCAAAAGTAGTAACAGGAAATTAAAATTCATAAATGATAAATGATGAGTGATAATTGAATGTTTCACTTATTAGCTTTAGAATATCTTTTATCATTTATCAACAATCAATTATAAAATTGTCATGTCAAAAAGAGATTATTACGAGGTTCTTGAGATCAGCAAATCTGCATCAGCCGACGAAATAAAAAAAGCATACCGTAAAATGGCCATCAAATTCCACCCGGATAAAAATCCGGGAGATAAAGAGGCTGAAGAAAAATTTAAAGAAGCTGCTGAGGCTTATGAAGTTCTGAGCGATGATCAGAAACGTGCCAGATACGACCAGTTCGGACATGCCGGAATGGGTGGAAATGGTGGTTTCGGAGGCGGAGGCTTCGGAGGCGGAATGAATATGGAGGATATTTTCAGTCAGTTTGGAGATATTTTCGGTGGCGGTTTCGGTGGATTCGGCGGTGGCGGTGGAGGCCGTCAGCAGGTGAAAGGTTCTAATTTAAGAATCAGGATCAAGCTGAACCTTGAGGAAATGGTAAACGGTACTCAGAAAACCATCAAAGTAAAGAAAATGAAGATGGCAGAAGGTGCCACTTCAAAAACATGTCCTACCTGTAACGGTTCCGGTGTTCAGTTAAAAGTAATGAATACCATGTTCGGTCAGATGCAGACTCAAACTACCTGCGGTACATGTCAGGGAATTGGAAAAGTTGCTGACAAAATTCCTGCAGGGGCAAATGCACAGGGTCTTATTAAAGATGAAGAAGAAATTACCATCAACATTCCGGCAGGTGCAAGAGACGGTATCCAGCTTAATGTAAGAGGAAAAGGAAATGATGCCCCATTTGGAGGTGTTCCGGGAGACTTATTGGTGATTATTGAAGAGGAAGTAGATCAAACGATCAAAAGAGAAGGTGATAATCTTCACCAGGAATTATATGTTTCATTTGCTGAAGCTGCTTTAGGAACCAAGAAAGAAATTCCTACCGTTGGCGGAAAAGTGAAAATTACCGTTGATCCGGGAACTCAGTCCGGAAAAATCTTAAGATTGGCTGGAAAAGGACTTCCAAGCATCGACAGCTATGGTAAAGGAGACATGTTCATCCACATCAATGTATGGACACCGCAAAAGCTTACCAAAGAGCAGAAGGAATTCTTTGAAAAGCAGATGTCCAGCGGAGAAATGGTTGCAGAACCATCCGGAAAGGAAAAAACTTTTTTTGATAAAGTAAAAGATTTATTCAATTAATATAAAAAAGAGACTTTTTACAGGTCTCTTTTTTGTTTAACGTTCAAAGTTTTATATTCAAAGTTTAAATCTAATCATAAAAAATCCTGCACTCTCTGGACTGCCCCCAAAAAGTTAGACACTTTTTAGGGGCATTTTTTTATGTATAGAAAGGAAAAATTTAGCGTTGCTTT
>NZ_JCAIOM010000013.1:0-180014 GCF_059587025.1 Chryseobacterium sp. DZ-32 | reverse complement strand
TCAGAATAGGAAAATTCCTACTCTGATTTAAGTATATTTGAAATATTAAACTAGTCAACCTTTTTCAGGACTAGTCAATCTAGTGCATGGCTTCACTCAAATCTATTTTTTCTTTGCTCTTTCTTTCTTTTACCAGTAAGATAAACGGAATACATATCAGGAATACGATTCCGAGGTAAAGAAATACATCCATATAAGATAAAACAGTGGCCTGTTTTGTTACGGATAAGTCGAGCATTTTATAGGCGGCATTCATTGCTGCATCAGGAGTCATCCCTTTCGCTATGAAATTGGCCTTCAATGCTGCCAGTCTTTGCTGAACATCAAAACTGTTTTCGTCCAGGTGGGAAATTAAGTTATTTCTGTACTTCTGTCCCGCATTGGCAATAAAGGTGGTGATCGCTGCAATCCCGAAAGATCCTCCCAGCTGTCTCATCATCCCTGTAAAGGCTGCTCCCTGACCAATCTCCTGCCCTTTCAGGGTACTTAATGACAAAGAGGTAATCGGAATAAATAATAATCCCAGACCTGCTCCTCTTACAATCAGCATCCAGAAGAAGGCATCTTTACTGGTATCCGGGGTTAGAATTTTGTATCCCCAGAAACTGTAAACAAAGAAGATAAATAGTCCTAATGAAACCAGGATCTGCTGTTTTGCTCCTTTTGCCAGTAGTCTCCCAATGATGGGCATCATGAAGGCTGTCGTTAATGCAGCCGGAATCATCAAAGCTCCTGACTGAAGTGCTGTCCATCCCAAAATACTCTGGGTGTACAAAGGAACGATGAATGTAGAACCGTACAATCCGAATCCAAGAACGAATGACATCATAGTCCCGATTCTCAGGTTACTGTTTTTAAGTACTCTGAGCTCAACAATCGGGTACTTGAAGGTAAGTTCCCGCCAAAGGAATAGTATAAATCCTAAAATTGCTGCTACAGTGAAGGCTACGATCATTCCGCTTTCAAACCAGTCTTCTTCATGTCCTCTTTCCAGAATAAACTGTAATGAACCTACTGTTACTGCCAGCAGAGCAATTCCAAGCCAGTCAACATCTGAAGCTTTACGTTTTTCTGCATATTTCGGGCTTCTTACAAACTGAAGAGTCATCAGCGTTGCTGCAATCCCAATCGGAATATTAATATAGAAAATATAGGGCCAGCTGAAGTTATCAACGATGTATCCTCCAAGAGGCGGACCTAGTGTAGGACCGATAATTACCCCAAGGCCGTAAATAGCCTGAGCCATACTTCTTTTTTCAATCGGATAAGATTCCGTAATAATCGTTTGTGAGGTTACCAATAAGGCTCCACCCCCAATTCCCTGCATCAATCTGAAAAACACGAGTTCCCAGATATTGGTCGCATTTCCACATAAGAATGAAAATACGGTGAATATAATGATGGATGCCGCAAAGTAATTTCTACGCCCAAACTGCTGTGAAAGCCAGCTCGTCATCGGAACAATGATAACATTCCCGATGGCATACGCTGTAATCACCCACCCTACTTCTGAAAGCGTAGCTCCAAGATTCCCCTTCATTTCATTCAAGGCAACATTGACAATCGTGGAGTCTACAATTTCAAGAAGGGCACAAAGGATAGCCGTAATCGTAATAATTACTCTCCGCGCTCCATATTCTACTAATGAATCTTGCATAAGTTTTTTTCGATGTGAAAAATCAATGGCAAATTTTGCTTCGCAGGTGAATGGTGAATTGTAAAGCCTGCCTTTTAATTGACAGCAAAGCTGATTCACTCATGACAACGAAGTTCATTGATTTTTAACAATTTTAAATGTTATTTCAAAGCAACTTCTGCCTTCACGTTCATTCCTGTTCTTAATCTTTTGGCAATATTCTTGTCAAGATTTACAAAATCAATTTTTACAGGAAGTCTCTGAACTACTTTTACGAAGTTACCACTTGCATTATCCGGAGGAAGAATAGAGAAAGTAGCTCCAGTAGCAGGAGAGAATGAGCTTACCACTCCTTCAAATTCTTTATCAGGGAAGGCATCAATCTCAATTTTCACTTTCTGCCCTTCTACCATTTTATCTACCTGCGTTTCCTTAAAGTTGGCCACCACCCATTTCTGGTCGTTTTTAACCAAAGCAAACAACTGAGCTCCCGCCTGCAGATACTGACCTGCCTGCGTAGGTACTTTTCCAACGTATCCGTCTTCAGGAGCAAGGATTACTGTATAGGATAAATTCAATTTTGCATTTTCTACATCTACTTCTCTTTGTTTAGCAACAGAACCTGCCACACTGATTTGTTGTGAGCTTGCAGCCGTCTGAGAAGAAGCGATGTGAGTTTGCTGGGCAATTTGGTTTCTCTGATCCACTAAAACCTGCAACTGTCTGTCTGCAGATTGTTTTGCAGCCAAAGCCTGCTCATATTGTTGTTCTGTAATAGAATGGTCTTTTACAAGATTAGCATATCTCTTCAGATCCTGAGAAGTTTTCCAGACATTTACTTTTGCTGCTTCTATCTGAGCATTAGCAGTAACTACTGCTGCTTCTGAAGAACCTATATTTTTTGAAGTAGCTGTGGTAGTAGCTTCTGCATTTGAAATATTGCTTTTGGCTGTAGATAAAGCTGCCTGAGCCTGTTCCAGAGCCATTTTCTGATCCCTGTTATCCAAAATCACCAAGGTATCTCCTTTCTTCACAAACTGGTTGTCTTTTACTTTTACCTGAGCTACATAGCCAGAGATTTTAGAAATTACCGGTGCCATATTGGAAGCAATCTGAGCATCATCAGTCTCTTCGTGATACTGTCCGTAAGTAAAGGCTCTGTAACCGTAGATTCCTCCTCCGATTACTACTGCCGCTAAAATGATAGGAAAAACTAAACTTTTTTTCTTTTTAGGTTCAGCTGCCTGTGTATTATTATTTTCCATTTTGGTTTCGATCTGATTATTTAATTGTTAAAGTTCCTGTTGTCTGTAATAGTTTTCTGTATGCCAGCGCTGCGTCTGCCTTAGCATTGATCACGCCAACATTGGCCGCAATCTGAGCTGCGTCTGCATCCAGCAATTCAGTCATGGTTGCCAACCCGTTGTCGTATTTATTTTTGGTAATTCTGTAATTTTCATTAGCCTGCTCCGCCGATTTTTCAAAAACAGCAATTCTCTTTTTTGAATAGTCTGTGTTCTGATATTCTCTGTTGACATCAAGCTTAATGTTATCATTCAGTAATTCATCAGTAGCGGCAAGCTGTTTTTCTCTCGCCTGCGATTGTCTCAATGAAGAATTTTCTTTCCAAAGATTGGACAGGTTATAAGAAACCCCGATTCCTACATTGATGGCATTGTATACGGTAAGAAACTTAGGGATATCTGCTGCTACATACCCTCCGGTAAATGCAATAGAAGGAAGATTTTCAGCTTTTGCAGCTTTTGATCCCAGTTCTGCCGCTTTTCTCTGTTGTGCCAGAGCCTGTAAATCTTTACGGTTTTCTCTGGCTTCATTAACATAATAATCAACAGGTTTTACATCTGTTCCTTCTTCAATATAATTTTCATCTACTGCCAGTTCCGTTGTTTCGGGAAGACCAAGCAATAAATCCATATTGATGTTGGCAATATTGTAGTTATTCTTGGCTTCCAATAGCTGAAGTTCAATATTTGAGGTCTGAAGATTTGCCTTTAATCTGTCGTTTCTTGCAATCAAACCATTGTTTTCCATTTTAAGGAAGGTTTCATCTCTTTTTTGAGAAGCGGCAAGATTTTCTTCAAAAACCTTGATGGACTGGTTGGCTTTAAACAGGTTATTATAAGCCTGGGCAACGTTATAAGCAATGGCAATTTTATCATTTTCAGTGCTTAATTTAGAAGCTTCTACCAGATATTTTGCTGACTGAATTCCGTATTTGATTCTTCCACCGCTGTAAATGGGAACGCTAAGATTAGCAGAACCGTAAACTACCTGATGTATTTCAGGTCCGCCAGCTCCTCCTGCAAGACCTGGAAGTTTGATATCAACATTCGGTTTTATCGGAAGGTACATATAGCTACCTGACACCTTCAATTCCGGTAGTTGTCTGTTTTTAGCCTCCAAAAGATCAGCTGTAGCCTCTTCGATCTTGGCTGCATCGATCTTGAGATTCTTGCTGTTCTGGATTCCCAGCTGCACGGCCTCGTCAAGAGTAAGTGTTCTTTTCTCCTGAGCATTTGCATTTGCTATTCCTACGAATAGTGATAATGCAATCACTGAGTTATTTATTCTCTTCATAACCTAAAAGGTCTTTTAGTAAATATTTAATATGTTTATTAAGTTCTGTGTAGTATTTTTCATCAAAAGCTTCTTCATCTTCTGTTTCATTCAGGAACTCTTTATACATTTCTTTTGCATTGAATGCATAAAACAAGGTTCCGCTTACGGTAGAATGAAGGAGATAAATAGGTGGATTTTTGGTGAAAATTCCATTTTTAAGACCACTATCCAATATTTGCGAATACATAGAAAGGAATCCCATTTTGGTTTGCTTCAAAAATTCTATAATCTGAGGATTCTTGGTATGCAGCTGCTCTCTCTGCATAATCCTGTAGAAACATTTTTGAGTCCGGATCTTGTGAGAAAACTGATCGATTACTCTTTCAATCTTCTGCCATTCGTTGATGTCTGTTCTTCCCAAAAGGTCTTTTGAGAAAAACTGACCTTCATTCATTCTGTATTCCACTAATTTCTCATAAAGTTTTTCCTTAGAGCCAAAATAATATGAGATCATAGAGATGTTTACATTCGCCGCCTTTGCAATTTCCCGGGTGGAAGTTCCTTCGAATCCCTGTTCTGCAAAGAGCTTCTCGGCAGCGAATAATATATTTTCTTCTTTTGAAATCATGTTAGTGTTCATTTTTCAGGGCGCAAATGTACACAAGTTTTCATTCAAATCAAACGATTGATTGATTTTTTAATATAGATTTAATTTATTGCAAAGAAAAGACGGTTTCTATAATATATGCTGAAAGCGCAGGAAAGGCACTTTTTGATTAAAAGAGTTTTATTTTGAATTAATATTCGGGAAAACCTGAACAATAATTTTAATATTTTCAGAATGCATTCAATTGAAGTAAACGTAAAAATATAAGGAAAATAGAGCTGAAATAATAATCTGTTCAGGACAAAAACAAAAACTCCGGCATTTACCGGAGTTTATTTATGTGCTTTTATGAATATATCTTGATAATTTTATCCCCAGGTCGGTCCAGACGATTTTAGGGTTTCCGTTTCTGGTCAGGTGCAGATCAGCAGTATTGATTTCTTCTAAAATACTCTCAATATTGGCTCCGCTGATAAATTTTGAAAAACCGGCCCAATTGAAACCGTTCGCATTGATCTTTTTATAAACCAGATTTTCGGACTGATAATTCTGAAGCAGCGCCAGTCTGAAAATTTCAGAACAATAATTGAGGAAGTTTTTTTGCTTTTCTCTGTTCCACCCTGCAATTTCCCTTGCCCATAAAATAATACTTCTGAGATATTCCGGTTTCTTTTTTACCATAAATGCATCTCTTACCCATTGTACGAAAAGCTTTTCAAACTCGTTGCTTTTATCTCCGGAATTCAACAATTTTATAGCCTCATTGAGATCTCCCTGAGCTTCATGAACAATCTCTCTCACTTTTTCTTCTGAAACAGAGAAATTATTTTTAAGATAACTTTCTATATCTTCATCATTAATTCTTGGAATTTCTACAATCTGTGTTCTGGAAAGAATAGTTGGAAGAATATCGTTTGTACTTTCAGCTGTAAGAAGAATGACCGTTTTTGCTGGTGGTTCTTCCAAAAATTTCAAAAACTTATTAGAAGCGGCGACATTCATTTTATCTGCTCTCCACACGATAAGAATTTTGGTTCCTCCTTCATAACTTTTTAAAGAGAACTTCTGATTCTGGTCATCCACTTCATCCGCAGAAATAAATAACTGTTTATTTTCTGATTCTAAAAAAGCGGTCCAGTCATCATAACTTGCATAGGGTGAAGCCAGGATCATTTCTCTGAATTCATCAAATTTATTTTTGCTTAATGAGTTTTTATTATCCGTAAAAACCGGAAAGCTGAAATGCAGATCCAGATGATTGAGATGCTCAACCTTCGCAGCAGCATGTTCATTTTCCTGGCTGAAAATTTCCCGTGCATAGGCTAATACCATAGGCAGTGTTCCGTATCCCTCCTTTCCTATAAAAAGTTGGGCATGGCTCACTCTGTTTTCAGCAATGCTTTCTCTAAGAAGTTTTTTCAGATTCGTCTGTCCGGCGATGTTCTCCCAATTCATGTTTCAAAGATAAAAAATCTTATTTCAATTCATAAAATTAAGTCTGCTTAAAATGTATGAATGCAGATTAAAATTATGAAAGGGCTTTATATCTGATTGTATTATAGGTAATATCAATAATATGATGAGAGTTAAATTTAAAATTGGATTTTACAATTTAATGTCAGGCGATACATTTACAAAGTGTATTTTTATTGCTGAAAATTTGCATTTTTCTTTTAAAGGAAAGCCCTTAACAAACTTTAACCACATATAATTTTTACAATTCATTAATATTTAAGATATTTGCGCATTGTTTTAAAAATCAAGAATGAAAAAAATCTTTGTAGTATCATTCATATCAGTTGGATATTTTCTGAACGCACAGAGTCTAAGCAACTCTCCTTATGCAACTTATGGAATTGGAGATGTGAAATATGATAATACGATCGAAACTGCTTCTATGGGAGGTATATCTACTGCTTTTATAAGTGATTTTACCAGTAGTTTCAATTTTGCCAACCCGGCAAACAACGCCAATTTTGAACTTACGAGTATCAGACTGGAAGCTACCAACGAAAACAATTATTTCAAATCGAACTATAACGATATGAAATCTACAAAGCATTCTACGTATCTTTCCAATATTTCGATTGCATTTCCATTATCTTCAAAAGTAAAAATGGGGATCTCTTATCAGCCTTACAGTTCTAAAAGCTACGACATCGTAACGGAACAGTTTACAGAAGATAAAACTCCTCTTTACAAAAACAGCTTTAAAGGAAGCGGAACTTTAAATACGGCTCAGCTTGCTGTTTCTTATAAAATCAATCAGGAATTATCCGTAGGAGCAAAAGCCAACCTTTATTTCGGAGACCTTAACGACCTTAATGAATTCCGCGCTTACAACAGTAACCTTGGGACTTATGTAGGTGAATATGTTAATGGCTATGAGACTAAAAACAGAGTCAGAAACTTTAATTTTACACTAGGTACAAGTTACCAGACTTTAAATACACGTACTGATAAGAAGTTCACATTGGGAGCTACTGCTACTTTTGGGAATACCAGTAATATGACGACACAGTACGTCAACAGTACCTACAGATATTCTGATGCTCAGGAAACCACCAAGCTTAGCGGATCGGAAACCATTATTGAGCAAAAAGAAACAAAATCCAAAAACCTTCTTCCGTTACAGGCTTCATTAGGGGTTGGATATGGTAGTGAAAACCATTGGTTTGTATCAGGGCAGCTGGACTATAAAAAAGGAGAAGACATCTCTTATTTCGGTAAGACTTTTGATTTCCAGGACACTTACAGAATTTCTGCCGGTGGATGGTACCTTCCTAACTATAATAACTTCAGAAACTACTTCTCAAGGGTGATCTACCGATATGGAGCATTCTACGAAAGAGGAAATCTTAAACTTGAAGGAAACAGCATTAATAAGTTCGGTATTTCAGCCGGGGTAATGCTACCGTTCAAGAACAGCAGTATCACAAGAATGAGTGGTCTTGAAATCGGATTGGAAGTGGGTAAAAGAGGAACTCTTAAAAACAACCTGATCAACCAGAATTTCGTCAACCTGAGAATCGGCTTTAATTTCGCTGATAAATGGTTCAGAAAGACTCTTTATAACTAAGATGAATTTTTCAGAAAAAATATCATATAAAAATATAGCATGCCTTTTTAGTTGTGCTATATTTTTTATATTGACATCCTGTGAGGAGGATCTTACCAAAAGAAATGGCAACCAAAGCAAAAATTTCCCTTCACAGATTATCAACAACGCCAATATTATACAGCGAGACTCCGGCTTTGTGACTTTAAAAGCCAAAGCCCCCATCATTGAAAAATACGAACTGATCGACAGCCCCTATGTGGTAGCCCGAAAAGGAATTGATATTGAGTTTTTTGATAAAAAGAAACCTAAAGTTCCGGGAAGAATTACCGCTAAATATGCCCGTATTTTCGAATATAAAAAGTTCTACGAAGCCAAAGGTGATGTAAGGATAAAAACGAATGAAGGACAGAGATTTGCCATGCAGAGTATTTATTGGGATCAGAAAAGAAACAGAATCTACACCAAAGATACGGTTTATGTTACCATGGAAGACGGTTCTACACTGGTAGGAGCCAATGGAATGACTGCCAAAGATGACTTTTCCGAATACACATTCTATAACAATTCCGGAGATTTCAGTTCCAAAAGAATTTCTGAAAATAAAAAATAAATCCAAAAAGAATGAAAGCTGTGGCTATTGGACTGATGTCCGGGACAAGTCTGGATGGTCTGGATATCTGTCTTGCTGAATTTGAAAAGCAGGACACATGGACTTTTAAAATCCTGAAAGCCGAAACACTCTCCTATTCTGAGGATTGGGAAACCCAACTTAGAAACTCCATTCATCTTTCGTCCGAAGATTTGCTGGAACTGCATTCAGCGTATGGTTTTTATCTCGGGCAGCAGGTTAAAGCATTTATTCATCAGCATCAGCTTGAAAATATCGACTTGATTGCCTCTCATGGGCATACGGTTTTTCATCAGCCTAAAAGAAAATTCACCCTGCAGATCGGTGACGGCAGAGCCATAAAGCTGGAAACCGGATTACCTGTTATCTATGATTTCCGAAGCCAGGATGTGTTGATGGAAGGAAACGGAGCTCCTCTGGTTCCTATAGGTGATGCATTACTTTTCTCCGGATACAGCGCCTGTCTGAATTTAGGTGGATTTTCCAATATTTCTTTACAATGGGATGGGAAAAGGATCGCTTTTGATATTGCTCCCGTGAATATTGTTTTGAACCATCTGGCCCAGCAGCTGCATAAAAATTTTGATGAAAACGGAGCGCTAGCCGCACAAGGAGAGGTAGATGAGACTTTACTGAACCAGCTTAACAGCCTGGATTTCTACCAGATTTCGCATCCAAAATCTTTGGGAATAGAATGGTGCCATCAACATATATTTCCCCTTCTTGAAAATATTGAAGCCTTAGATGCTCTGGCCACTTTTACAGAACATGCTGCCCAGCAGATTGCCAACGTCATCAATGAATATAGTATAAAAGACATCCTTATCACCGGAGGAGGCGCTTACAACACTTTTTTAATCGAAAAAATAAGAGCAAAAACAAAGGCCGAAGTGATCATCCCTGAAAAAGAGATCATCGATTATAAAGAAGCCCTGATTTTTGCCTTTATGGGCGTTTTAAAGATGAATAACGAGATCAATGTATTGTCTTCTGCCACCGGAAGTACAGCGGATCATTGTTCGGGAGTTATTGCATAAAAAAACTTTCCTGTAAAATAAAAAAACCTTCAAAAATGAAGGTTTTTATTATTTATAAGCTTCGATTTTATCCGTAAGCGTATTGATAAAGTTCTGTAGAGGCTTTTCTACCATCATTTTGATGAATGGATTGAATTTCCCTTCAAATAACATCTGAACTTCAGTCTGGTTTTCACTGATCGGGTTCAATGTCGCTGTTAATGAGAAGTCCAGACTTGAACTTGCAGATCTTAAAACAGCTTTCTGATCATCCACTTCATCTATTTTTAAAGCGATTTCAGGCATTCCCTGTAATCCAAATTTAAATCCGTTATCTCTTGTTTCAAATTTCTGAAGACCGTCCGGCATAAAATCTTTATAATTTTCAGGTGATTTCAGCAACTCTGTAAGTTCTTTAGATGATTTATTGACAATAATCTTTCGTCCTTCTAAATTCATTTTTTATTTTTGTATTTAAATTCTTAACTATTACAAATGTATAAAGTTTTTGTCAACGAAAAAAAATTATTACTATCTAAGCATCCTGAAGAACTTGAAAAAAAGCTTGGGTACGAAAATTATACCACTTTAGAGATCGCCCTGGATCTTCTGGAGAATACTTCTGTGCAGGAACTTAATGTGTATGGAGAGAATTTGGATGAAATCTGGCAGGAGTTTCAAAAGCTTTTCAGAATTATAGAGGCTGCAGGAGGTCTTGTTAATAATCCTGAAGGTAAGATTCTTTTCATCAGAAGATTAGGCAAATGGGATCTTCCAAAGGGTAAGATGGAAAAAGGAGAATCCAGAGAAGAGTCTGCCGTAAGGGAAATAGAAGAAGAAACAGGGTTGAGTGATGTTGAGCTTGTACAATTCATCAACACGACTTATCATATCTATGTAGAAAGAAACGGGGAGAAAATCTTAAAATGCACCCATTGGTTTGAAATGAACTTTGACGGCGAAGATACTTCCAAACCGCAGATAGAAGAAGGTATCACCGAAGTAGCCTGGAAAACGACCTCAGAAATTGAAAATGAAGTATTCCCGAGTACTTTTAAAAATATCAAACTGATCGTAAAAGAATTCTGGAATTTGAAGAAATCTTAAAAGCCGGAAGCTGGAAGAATGAAGCCGGAAGTTACTATCCGGCCAATTACTTCTTTAAGTTATTCATCAGTGAAATTTTATAAAGCTGAAGAAATAAGAGAACGGTCTTTAATTTCCTTCCTTCATGAACACTCCTCCCCCAGCGCCCAGCTTCCTTACTTTAAATAAAGTCGATCACTTTCTCCAGAGCAATTCCTCTGGAACCTTTCAACAATATATTGTCAGACTGAATGGTATTCTGCTTCAGGTATTCTGCTAATTCGGCCGTATTTTCAAAAGCAAACTCTGAATCATTAACCGCTTTAAAATGTTTTCCGACAGTAATGATCTCATCGAAATGAAGATCCTGAGCCAGTTTTAAGATGTTCTGATGCTCTTTCTCACTTTCATCACCCAATTCCAGCATATCACCGATGATAATGGTTTTGCTGCCTTCAAAACTGATAAAGTTATTTAAAGAAGCGGTCATAGAGCTTGGATTGGCATTGTAAGTATCAAGCACCAAAGTCCTGCCCTCTTTTTTCACCACCTGAGATCTCATATTGGTGGGGGTATACAGCTCCAGAGCATGTTTTATTTTTTCAAAGCTGATTCCGAAATGAAGGCCAAGACTGGCAGCAGCACAGAGATTGGTAAAGTTATACTCTCCTGTCAGTTTTGAAACGGCTTTTACGCCCTGATAGGTCAATCCTACAAAATGTTCAGCGGAAAAAGATTCAAAATTGTAATCCGATGTTTCTTTTCCAAAAGTAATTTTAGGTGAATAGTTTTCAGTCTTTTCAGCCTGGATCGGATCGTTTTCATTCACAACAATTGTTCTGTTGTTATTTTTAAGATAATCATACAGCTCAGACTTTCCTTTGATTACTCCCTCAAAACCTCCGAAGCCTTCCAGATGAGCTTTCCCAAAGTTGGTAATATACCCCAAATCAGGTTGTGAAATGGTACACAGGAATTCAATTTCCTTTTGATGATTCGCTCCCATTTCAATCACAGCCATTTCATGTTCCGGCTTAATGGAAAGGATTGTCAACGGAACTCCGATATGGTTGTTCAGATTTCCTGATGTATACTGAACGTTAAATTTTTCCGAAAGAACAGCATGGATAAGCTCTTTTGTAGTCGTCTTTCCATTACTTCCAGTAAGCCCGATAAAAGGAATATGAAGCTGGTTTCTGTGATAGATTGCCAATTGCTGTAAAAATTCCAGCGTAGACGGAACATAGAAAATGTTTTTATCTCTGTTTTCAAATTCCGGAAGTTCAACAATCACTGCCAGAGCTCCGTCATCAATGGCTTTTTCTGCCAGCGTAGCTGCATTGAAATT
The DNA here is from genome assembly GCF_059587025.1 of Chryseobacterium sp. DZ-32. Lineage (NCBI taxonomy): Bacteria > Pseudomonadati > Bacteroidota > Flavobacteriia > Flavobacteriales > Weeksellaceae > Chryseobacterium > Chryseobacterium sp. DZ-32. The sequence continues at coordinate 168,052 of NZ_JCAIOM010000013.1, read as the reverse complement.
CTCACCGGAAAAGGCAAAGAAAATATCATTCTCTGCTATTTTTCTGCTGTCAATGGTTACTTTTGCCGCCTGCAGAAATAAAGGATAAAACTGTTCTATATTCATGTGGAAATATATATTTTTTTTAAGAATTGACATGCAACCGCCAAATCTACACGAGTATTTCAGGCTTTTCAGCCCAAGCGGTTTCATGGTTCAAAAATAAAAAAACCTTCCGAAAGTCCGGAAGGTTTTTTGTAAGTATTTTTTGATAAATATTATCTTCTAGTTCTACTCTTATCGCTGGCTTTAGCATCCTGTGCAACACGGAAACCTACCCAACCATAAGCTCTGTTTTGATTTTTATATCTTCTTTGTCCCGGATCCAGCCAGTATGCTGTATCCTGCCATGAACCTCCTTTTACTACTCTAACCTCGTTAGAGATTGCAGAAGTTCTGTCTTTGGTATCTTTTTGTAGTTTCACTCTACCGCTTCCATCTACAACGAAGCTTGTTTTAGGAGCGTTGTACATATCGAATCCGGCAGCAGAATCAGAAGCTCTGTAATATTCTAAAGAAGACTGTCTGTCACCATCTCTGTAGTTTCTGTAGTCAGCAATAGTTTGTCTTTCGAATTGTCCAGGAAGTCCTCTGTAAACTAATCTTCCATCCGCTAACGTATCATACTTGATAGTACCTTCGTCGATCATTTTATAAGTTCCGTCACCGTTTCTTACGATCGCCTGAGGCATGTTTCCTCTGTAGTAGTTGAAATCGTTGTAATCTTCATCGATGATAGGTCTGTAAACGTCAGCCGTCCATTCAGAAACGTTTCCGTACATACCGTAGATTCCTAAATCGTTAGATGGATATTGTCTTACGTCAGAAGTCTGAGCTGATCCGTCATTTTTCCAACCTGCGATACCAGAATAATCACCTCTACCCATTTTGAAGTTTTCAAGGAACATTCCTCTGTCTCTTCCTTTGGAACCTCTTAATCTTTCAATTTGAGGTTTTTTACCCAGATATTGGTTATATTCTCTGTTTTTAGCCATACCCAGAGCTGCATATTCCCATTCTACTTCAGTAGGAAGTCTGAACTTCTGTACCATTGCAGAATTCGGAGCTCTGTTAGCTGCAAGCAATCTCTGGTTTGTCGTTTTCATACCAGTTTTCTGCTGCATTCTTTTCTCATTGATATATCCCTGCATTTCAGGATCATTCGATTTGAATTTATCCATGTTGAAAGCAGTTCCTCCCTGGTTGTTGGATTCGTTGATATACAAATCTTTGGCAATAATACCAGCCTGCATCAAAGCTTTTTCATTGGCTCTGTCAGACAGCCATTCACAGTATCTGTTTGCCTGAGTCCAGGAAACTCCTACTACCGGATAGTAATCAAATTCCGGAGAACGCAGATACGTTTCGTTATAATCGTTTCTTGCTAATTTGTTGTCCCATAATAAGGTATCCGGCAAAGCACCGTTATAGATCTCCTTAAAACTCGGGTCACTTGGTGGGAATACATACTTCAACCATGTAAGGTATTCGCGGTATTCGTAGTTAGTAATTTCAGTTTCTCCGATAAAGAATGAACTTACCTGCATTCTGCGAGGTGTGTTATTCCAATCGTGCATAACATCATCTTTCACTAATCCCATTGTAAAAGTTCCACCTTCTACATATACCATCCCAGGCCAACCCTTCTGCTTCTGTTGCTTTCCTGCAAAAAACCAACCCTGTTTTTCGTTTGGTTTCCAACCTGTTTTGCTGACAAATTTTTTGGTACCGCCACCTTTGCTGGTTCCTGATCCGCCACAGCTGGTTAATGCAAGTGTAGAACTTAATGCTATTAATGAAAACAACTTTAGTTTTTTCATAGTCGATATAAATATTTTCAAAGTACAAAGAAAAAATAAATTATTCAATAAATCAAGTAAACATTTGATTTTTTTGAAAAACGTTAACAAATTAATTTTATTGTATCACAATTTAATTCTAAAATTTTCATTTATTTTGTAATTTAGCAATTTCAATAGTAAACATGAAACGAAAAATTACGATTTTATCTTTAATCGCTTTTGCATCAACACTTTACGCTCAAAGAAACACCATAGAATGGAATGGTTCTAAAATCCAGGATTTTGGTGACACAAAATTAAATCTTCCTAATTTTAAAAATGAAGGTTTTTCTTACAGCCAAAATAATGTTTTTATCGTAAGCAAGCAAAAAATCGGAGAAAAGCAATTAAAAATCTCAGACCTTGTCTGGGAAAGCGTTTCAAATCAGGATTTGTTTGAGCTGGATAAGGGCAGACTTCCTGATTATGATGTAGCAGATGTTTCCTATTATACTTTAGATGGTGAAAGCTATGCCAGCATTAGTATTGCTTTATTTAAAAATGTAAAAGGCCGTGTTCAGAGATTATCTTCGTTTAATGTTTCGGAAGCTTCTTCTTTTATCAATACAACAGGAACTGTTAATAAAATAGGAACCACCGGCAATCCTTTATCAAGTGGAAATTTTTATAAAATAAAGGTAGACAAGTCCGGAGTATTCAAAATCACTTCGCAGTTTTTAAAAGACAACGGAATCAATCCGGGTTCTGTAAATCCTAAAAATTTCAGAATTTATGGAAACGGGGGAATCATGCTTCCCGAATACAACCAGGATCCAAGATACGGTGCTTTACAGGAAAATGCCATTCAGGTGGTAGGTGAAGATGACGGGGTATGGAATGACAATGACTACGCTCTTTTCTATGCACAGGGTCCAGACGGATACAACCTTTATGATACTTCCAACGGGAACGGTTTTAAAAGACACGATACCCGGTTCAGTGAAAGAAGCAATAATGTCAAAAACATCTATGAGGATTTCTCCTATTATTATATCAACTTTGATAAAGGTGCGGGAAAAAGGGTTGCGACTGTAGACGGAAACCTTCCTGCCCAGCTGATTACAAGGTATGACAGTTACCAGGTGATCAACAAGGATCAGAAAAACCTGCTAAAAGTGGGTAGAACATGGGTAGAAGATACTCCTTTCACCAATGAAAAAACAGTAACATTTACTACCAATTCCCCGATACAGGCGAATGATGTCATACGATACAGAACCCAGGTGGTAGCGTACAATTCGCAGCAGAATACGATAGATTTTAAAATCAACAATTTAAATCCGCACCCGCTGCAGGTAATTCCTACAGACACCTCTTCGTATCAGTATACTTTCTATCCGGTAACTTATACTGGAACATTAACCAATCTTACCGGAAATCAGTTTACACTGGTTTATAATCCTGATATCTCCAAGAATCCGAATGGAACTTTCTATTTTGATTATGTAGAGGTTCAGTATAAGGAAAACCTTGCATTCAATGGTTCACAAATGAACTTCAGGGATTACTCAATTGTAAGTGGAAGCAATACAGACTATGGTTTCAGTATCAGTAATGCTGCTGCTATAGAACAGGTATGGGATGTAACGGATATTACAAACGCCAATAGAAGAGTGAATAAGGCAGGAGCCGGTTCCTTCAGCTTTGCGTACACTGCTGCTGATCAGAATTTCAACAATGAGTTTGTAGCTTTCCGTGCTGATGCGGCTTTCAGTCCGCAGTTTGTGGGAAGAATCTCGAATCAGAATCTTTCCGCAATACAAAACGTAGATTATCTGATCCTTACCGTTCCTGAAATGATGGGCCAGGCACAGAGAATTGCCAACTACCATCAAACCAAGAATAACTATAAGGTAGAAATTGTTGACATCAATAAAATCTACGAGGAATATGGCAGCGGAAGTAAAGATCTTACCGCGATAAGAGATTTCGTAAGTAAACTCAATACTCCACTGGGGAGACTTCAATATGTATTTATCCTTGGGGATGCTTCATACGATTATAAAAACAGGGTTCCGAATAATTCAAACGTTGTTGCCAGCTATCAGAGTGAGCAGTCTTCCGATTATGTATCCTCTTTTGTGACGGATGACTATATCGTAATGACCAAGCCGCAGAATACATTATTAATTGAAAACAACCTTCCGGATCTTCCGGTTGGCAGAATTCCGGCAGCCAATGCCAGTGAAGCCGGAGATATGATCAATAAAACACTGGCTTACTATAATTCCCTTCAGGGACAGTCGAGCCCGTTTGGAGACTGGCGTATGCGACTTGACTTTGTAGTGGATGATAACAACGAAGGGGGAAGCCCTTTCCACAATGTCATGAACAACTCCCTTGCCGGCATATTTGAACAGCCTGGCCAGCAGGAACTTAAAGAGTATAATGTTAAAAAATTATACATGGATGCCTTTACCGCCCAGAGTACTTCCGGGGGACGAAGATATCCGCAGGTAAACCAGGCCATTTCCAATGCTATCGGAAACAGCTTATATCTGTTTTATTTCGGACACGGAGGAATCAATGGCTGGGCACAGGAAAGAGTACTTACCAGCACAGAAGTTCAGAATGCCAACAATTTCTCTAATGTATACAGCAGATTCCCGTTTGTATCTACCATTACCTGTGAGTTTACATTATGGGACGAACCTTCAACCAACTCTGTAGGAGAACAGTTTATTAAGATGAAACAGGGAGGTGTTTCTACCATGATTACCTCCAGCCGTGCTATCGGGGTTGATTATGGACGTGATTTTACCAATACCTTTACTCAGAATATTTTTAAGTTAACCAATGACGACTTTAATACGCTGGGGAATGCCCACTTAATTGCCAAAAAACAAAAAGGACCAAACAGTAACCACTTAAAAGTAAACTTACTGGGTGATCCTGCCATGAAATTAAGCAGACCACAAAGACTCCTGGTTATTGATAATATTGAAACACCTGTTCCGGGACTGATCAGAGGGCTGGATTTTGTAAAAATCAAAGGACACATCAATAATCCGAACGGAACACTGAACAATACCTTCAACGGAAAGGTCAGCATCAATATTTTTGATAAGAGATTAAATAAAAAAACATTAAATAACAGTGGCGTTTTATCTCCGGTGTTAGAGTATACTGAGGAAGGAAGTGCTATTGTAAAATCTGCAGGAACTGCTGTAAATGGGGTTTTCACTGCTGAATTCTATGTACCTAAAGACATTAACTATGCTGTAGGCCAGGGAAGAATACTAGCCTATGCAGATAATAAGTCAACGGATGTTTTCAACAATCAGGCTGTACAGGTTGGCGATATTAATCCAAACGGAATCAATGATAATCAGCCTCCAAAAGTAAAACTGTATATGAACAACACCAACTTTGCAGATGGTGGAATTACCAATCAGAATCCAATGCTTCTTGCCTGTCTTACCGATGATACAGGAATCAATTCAACAGGATCCGGTGTAGGGCATGATATTACAGTATATCTTGACGGGCAGATTATCAATACTGTTGTTTTAAATGATTTTTATGCTCCGGGAGAAGGAAACGGATGTTTAAATCCTAGTCTTGCCGAATACCAGAAAGGAAATGTAACCTACCCTTTCAGAAATCTTGCAATAGGACAGCATCAATTAACATTTAAAGTTTGGGATATAAACAATAATTCTACAACTGCTACGTTAAATTTTGAAGTTAAAGATGAGTCTGACCAGCATCTGACAATAAACCGTCCGCTGAACTGGCCAAATCCATTTACCAACAAAACCTATATTCAGTTTGAACACAATTGTGATGATATTCTGGATGTGAACGTACAAATTTATACAATAACAGGAAGATTGGTAAGAACTTTGTCGCAGCCGGTGGTTGCAGAACCGTTCCTACAGGGCTTCAGAACCCCTCGTCAGGCCATAGAATGGGACGGAAGAGATGATTTTGGAGCTACTGTAGCAAAAGGTACGTATATTTTTAAGATATTTGCAAAAAGTCAAAATCAAGAAAAATGCAAAGGAAGTGCTACAGCTGTAGAAAAAATGGTACTTTTGAAATAATTAAACAGAACAATAGATAATAATATTAATAAAAAACTGATAATATATAAAAGACAACATATGAATTTAACTACTAAACTGCTATTAGGATTTGGTTTGAGTGCTGGTTTTTTAGGCTATTCGCAAGATTTAGGTAAAGTAAACCCAGTTCTTACCGGAGCTCCTTTCTTAAGAATTGCACCTGATGCAAGATCGGGAGGTATGGGAGATCAGGGGGTGGTAACCTCTCCGGATGCATTTTCACAATTCTGGAATGCGGCTAAATACCCTTTCAGCAGGACAAGTTCTTCCGTAGGTCTTAACTATACGCCTTACATGGGAAAACTTACCAATGATGTATTCTTATTATATGCTTCGTTCCATAAGTTTTTGGGGCAGGAAGAAAGATCTACAATTTCTGCGAGTATCTATTATTTCAATATGGGACAGGTAGACCTGACTCAATTGGTGGGTACAGAAATTGCTTCAATGGGTACATCAAAACCAAACGAATTCTCCATTGACGTTGCCTACGCTTTGAAACTTTCTGATTCATTCTCCGGAGCTGTTACCGGTAGATTTATCCGTTCAGACTTAGCCGGAGGATTCAACACAGATACAACACTTAAGGCTGCGAACAGTTTTGCAGTAGACGTTTCAGGATACTATACCTCTCCAAGATTCTCCAGTATTGGCGGATATGATGGTAAAATCAATGCAGGTTTAGCTATTCAGAACTTAGGTCCAAAACTGGATTATACAGGGAATGAAGAATCAAGATCTTATCTTCCTACTATGGCAAGATTAGGGGTTGGATACGATATGTACCTGGATGATATGAACAGAGTTGGAATTTCTGTGGAAGGTTCAAAACTATTAGTTCCTGGATCTGAGTATGCAGGAATAGACCCGAATACAAGACAGCCTATCTACCAGATCCCGAATGTAGGACCAATGGCTGGTATCGGAAAATCTTTCAAAAATAAAAACAGTATCATGTATAGTGGTGCTCTGGAATATTCTTATGACAATGCATTTTCTGTAAGAGGAGGTTACTTCCATGAAAGTGAAGAGCAGGGAGCAAGACAGTTTGCAACTGCAGGGGTTGGGCTAAGATACCGTTCTTTCGGACTTGATCTTTCTTACCTGATCAATATGTCTAAGATCAACAGTGCTTTGGATAACACGCTTCGTTTCGGTCTAACCTGGAACATCGGAGAAGAAACATCCAACAACGATCGTTAATAAAAGAAAAAGCGATAAAAAAAGCCTCATACATTATTGTATGGAGGCTTTTTTTATGTCAATTGTCAATGGTGAATCCGCTTCGCTTGTCAATTTTTTTATGCTGCAACCATTCACCATTCACTTTGCGAAGCAAAAATTCACTTTTGACCTTTAAATAATGTAATTGTATAGTCAAGAAGTTTTCCATCACCGTAGTCGCCATGGCCGGGAACTACAATTTTCACATCCGGATATTCTTTTTTTACTTTTTCAACGGTATTGGACCAGGCAAAAACATTGGCATCACCCAAATATCCTTTACCTGCCTCCAGCTCTTTTAACAAACAGCCTCCAAATAAAACATTCTCGCTTGGAAAATATCCCACAGCATTGTCTTTTGTATGCCCTTCGCCGAAAAATTTTGCTATGACATCTTTATCCCCGACTTTTAAAATAACAGAATCATTAAAACTGTTTTCAGGAATAACAAAATTATTTTCTCTGGCCAGCTCAATTGTTTTCACATAGGAATAGGATGAAATATTGTGCTTATGAAAAGTCATCAATCCTCCCAAACTGTCATCATGAAAATGGGTTGGAATAATGGCCTTAATTTTCGAATCAAGCTTTTCATTAATCCATTGTATCAGCTCTTCTGAACTTTTATCATTGGTAGGTGTATCAAAAACAACGGTTTCGTGATGATCTTTTACAATCAATCCATTACAGGGTACATTCCCGAAATCATTGGTCTGTTTAAAGGAGGTATGAATAAAAGAATTCTCTGAAATCTGAGTAATGATCAGGGTTTTTGATTCATATATTTTCTTTGCTTTAAAACTGTTTTTGCTCTGTGAGCTACAGCTTAACATGATCAAAGGAAACAAAATGGCCACTATATTTTTACTGATGAAATTCATAAAATGATAATTTACGCTTGAGATAAGCTAAGATAGGAATTCGTGGAACAGGATTTGTTAGCTGTTGTGTTAAAAAATGACGAATTGTAAGTGGCGAATCATTCATATGTTTCATCTGTCAATTTATTTTAAATAATACTACATCTTAATTAAAAAAAATATAATATTTAAGTTAATAAAAGTCTCTTATTTATGGCGATTTTCTTAAATTCAATAGCTATTTTTGTAATATGAACTATTCGGCGGAACTAAAAAAATTTGTAACCAGTCAGTATGTATATTCTGCGATCAGAATTACATTAGCTACTGTTCTGCCTTGTTTAGTCCTCGCCCACTTCGGGATTTTGAAAGAATACTTCCTTTTCCCACTAGGAACCAGCTTTGTAGCCCTTACCGACCAGCCAGGTCCATTTATCCGAAGAAGAAATGCTCTCACTTTTGCGATCTGCTGTTTTGTCTTTGTAGCACTTATTGCCAGTCTTGTGATGAATATTAAAGTGCTGGTCATTCTGGAAGTCATTGTCTTCGGGATGTTTTTCTCCCTGATTGGCGTTTATGGCCAGAGATTGGCTGCAGTAGGCTCATTATCTTTGGTAGTACTGGCCATCTTTATTGACGGGCATCTTACAGGAAGCAATATTTTTAAAAGTCTGCTGATATTTGCTTCAGGCTGTATCTGGTTTCTGTTGATATTCCTTATTGTAACTACCATTCGTCCTTATAAACTGGCAAGCCAGATGATTGGCGAAAATTATCTTCAGCTGGCTGAGTTTTTAAAGATCAAAGCCAATTATTATCAGAAAAATCCGGATTTTAATAAGCTGACCACTCAGGTTATTGCCAAGCAGATTGAAATAAAAAACCTTCAGGAAGATACCAGAGAAACCGTTTTCAAAACCAGAACTATTGTCAATGAATCTACGACCACCAGCCGCTTATTAATGCTGATGTTTCTTAATTCGATGGACCTTCATGAAAAACTGATGACCTCGGAAAGTGACTATCAAAAGTTACAGCAGAGCTTTGAAGACAGTATGATCCTGGTGAATATCCATGATTATCTTAACCTTCTGGCGGAAGAGATCACCAATATCGGAATCGCCCTGCAAAGTGGTACCAGAGCCAAGCCGATGTTTAATCTGGAAGAGGAATTAAAAAACTTAAATTATAATTATTTCGAACTCAGAAATAAACAGCTTTCTCCCGACAATCTGGAAAATTTCATGATCCTGCGCCAGATCCTGATGCGTATCTATGAAATCACGAAAGAAATCAACGAAATATATAAAGTATTTTCACAGGATATCAAGCTGGCGAAAAGTTTATCTACAGGGTTGGATCTTAAGAAATTTATGCCCAATGAACCTAAACTGAATGCTAAGGTTCTGAGAAATAATATTTCCTTATCATCTTCCCATTTCCGCCATGCTATAAGAATTACAACAGCTCTGCTATTGGGATACGTTTTTTCTATGTTCGATTTTCTGGGACTTGGACACACGTATTGGATATTAATTACCATTACAGCGATCTTAAAACCCGCATATTCCATCACTAAACAGAGAAACCTTCTCCGTCTCTATGGAACCATTGCCGGAGCAAGTATAGCTTATGCCATTCTCCATTTTGTCCATATTAATGGCGTTTTATTTGCGATCCTTCTGATCAGCATGATCATGTGTTTCAGCTTTCTGAAAGGAAGATATTTCTGGGCGGTATTATTTATGACAATCTATGTATTCCTCAGCTTTAATTTCTTAAACCCAGGGAAAGTCAATGTTATTTTTAAAGACAGAATCCTGGATACTGCTATTGCCGGGATCATTGCCTTTGCCGTGTCATATATTGTACTGCCGGTTTGGGAACATACGCAAAACCTGGATCTAATGAAGAAGTCTGCCGCGGACAACCTTATCTACTTCCAGAGCGTGATTTCCAAATTCCTACAGGGAAATTTCGATCTCGAAGATTATAAGGTAAAGCGAAAAAATGCCATTATTTCTTTGGCTAACCTTTCCGATAATTTCCAGAGAATGATTTCTGATCCTAAAAATCAGCAGAAAAAACTGGAAGTGGTTCACCAGTTTGTGGCAACATCTCACCTGATTACTGCCTATACGGCTTCCCTATCCCAATATGCAAAAAGTAATGAGCAGTATCCTGAAATAGATGCTGAAAGCTGGAGCAGAAAGATTGAGGCCGAAATGCAGCAAACCTCTACCCTTCTCAACGGAAATGATATTAACGAAACACTGAAAATGGAAAGCCGCCTTGAGCCGGAAGATTCCTCCATTGAATATATGCTCCTGAAAAGAAAAACAGAGATTGAAGAAAATGAAATTGTTGACCGAAGAGATCCTGATAAAATTTCACATTTAACCGAGCTTAAAAATATCCACGATATTCTTGAGCTGATCTATGATGTCGCAAAAGAGCAGAGAAAAGTGATCGAAAAATATAAAAACGAAACTGAGCCTACTCCTCCACAATCGTAAAGCAGTAATCGTCAAAGAATTCCACCCTGGCTTTGAATTCATCTGAAAACTGATCATCGTAAACACGGCAACTGATTTTATGAAGGTGCTTCAGCTCAAAAGGCTTTACTTCATAATTCTTTTTTAAAGACCAATATTTTGAGTGATGAATTTTGTACATGCTTTCTTTTACACTCCATATAATGGTATAGAAAGTATCCGCTTTGTCTTCCGGAATAAATCCACGCTCATTCTCATAGGTAAATTTATCAATCACTCTTAAAATCTTAGGATTGAATTTCTCAATATCAATTCCTATTTTATTTTTAGAAACAGCAATCGCTGCAAAAGGAAAAGAATGCGTAATAGATATTTCCGCATCGTAGGGAGAAAGAAAAGGCTCTCTTTCTTTATATAAAATTTTAGAATTAGGCTTTAATCCTTTCAGGAGCTTGCGAACCATCAGGACTTCCAGCAATTTTTTAGGATGATAATCTTTTACCTTCTCAGCATTTTCAGGCTCCAGAAGTTGGTTGATATCAAGTTCTTCACTTTCATCGTACTTCCAAACCAGAATGGTGGCATTATCATCTGAAAAATCTCTGTAGAGGGGCATTCTTTTTTTATTGGACAAAAATAGTGAAAAGATGCGGAAGTTGAAAGGAATGGAAGATGGATGCCGGAAGATGGAAGTTACTATTCATCGTAAAAATAATTTTCCGTTGAGGAAAAAACAAACTCTTTGTTTCCTTAATCTTTATAACTTCCAGCATCATTCTTCCATCTTCCAGCTAATTATTTAGACTGATGATTCACATCATTTCTGTGCTCTATAATTTCAAGTTTTGAATTTACAAAATAAGCACTTCCGAAACCATTTACATAAGAGCCTTTTACAGGCTGCAATGCAATTAAAATAAAATCTCCCATTTCGGAAATTACCTCTACTACTTTGCCATGAGTTTCTCTAAGTTTCCCAACAACAGCATTCCATACTTCAGAATCTCTTTCAATCTGAGAAGTGGCTGCTTCAATGGTCAGACGTTCGCGGGCATAGATCTGTTTGGTGGCAGATTCATCTTCAATAAACATAATGGATGTTTTTCTTCCGTCTGCAAGGTTTTTAGTATGTTTTGCCATGAAAGATACCAGAATATAGAATGTCTGATCAACCTGTACAAAAGGTGCATAGCTTGAATTAGGATTTCCTTCAGCATCAACAGTAGCAAGAATTACACTTTTTGAAGCATTGATCAGTTCCTGTACTTTGGGAGCAACAGGTTTGATTTTCTTTTCTGTATGGGTTTGATTCATAATATATTTGTTTATCAGATAAAATTAGTTATTTATATTAAGACTAAATAACATTAATCCATGTTTAATCTCATAAAACCGAACTTGGTTTGCCGTTTTTATATCTTAATTATAAATCGTAATTTTGCCTTTCGTTATCAATTGAATTTTAAAACTATTCATTACATATGAGTACTACAACACAATACGTTCCTTATAAAGTTAAGGATATCTCCCTTGCAGAATGGGGTAGAAAAGAAATTACCCTTGCAGAAGCAGAAATGCCAGGTTTGATGGCTATCCGTGAAGAATACGGACCATCTCAGCCACTGAAAGGAGCAAGAATCGCAGGATGTCTTCACATGACCATCCAAACGGCTGTGCTTATCGAGACTCTTGTAGCTTTAGGAGCTGAAGTTACATGGTCATCTTGTAATATTTTCTCTACACAGGATCACGCTGCTGCTGCTATTGCTGCTGCTGGAATTCCGGTGTATGCGTGGAAAGGATTAAATGAAGAGGAATTTGACTGGTGTATTGAGCAGACTTTATTCTTCGGTGAAGACAGAAAGCCATTAAACATGATTCTGGATGATGGTGGAGATTTAACAAACATGGTTTTTGATAAATACCCTGAGTTCACAAAGGATATCAAAGGTCTTTCTGAAGAAACCACTACAGGTGTTCACAGACTTTACGAAAGAATGAAGAACGGAACTTTAGTAATGCCTGCCATCAACGTAAATGATTCGGTTACTAAATCTAAATTCGACAACAAATACGGATGTAAAGAATCTGCTGTAGATGCAGTAAGAAGAGCTACAGACGTAATGCTTGCTGGAAAAAGAGTGGTAGTTTGCGGATACGGGGACGTAGGTAAAGGTACTGCTGCTTCATTCAGAGGTGCTGGTTCTATCGTTACTGTTACGGAAATCGACCCGATCTGTGCACTTCAGGCTGCTATGGACGGTTATGAAGTAAAAAGATTAGATACTGTGGTAGACAATGCTGATATCATCATCACTACAACAGGTAACTTCAATATCGTAAGAGGAGAACACTTCCTTAAAATGAAAGATAAAGCGATCGTTTGTAATATCGGTCACTTCGATAATGAAATCGATATGGCATGGTTGAACAAAAACTATGGTCATACTAAATCTGAAGTGAAGCCTCAGGTGGATATCTATACAATCGAAGGAAAAGAAGTAATCATCCTTGCAGAAGGTAGATTGGTTAACTTAGGATGTGCTACTGGCCACCCAAGCTTCGTTATGTCTAACTCTTTCTCTAACCAGACGTTAGCTCAGATCGAACTATGGAATAACTCTGCAGCTTACAAAAACGAAGTATATATGCTTCCTAAGCACCTGGATGAAAAAGTAGCTGCTTTACACCTTAAGAAATTAAGCGTGGAGCTTGAAACTCTTTCTCCTGAGCAGGCTGAGTATATCGGTGTAGACGTAAAAGGGCCATTCAAGCCTGAATACTACAGATACTAAGATCTTAACAAAACATGATATGATCCCGCTATTGGTAAGATAGTGGGATTTTTTTATGCAGCATATAAAGCATTTCTTATTTTTGTCGACTAAAAAAATAACATGAAAAAACTCTTATTTCTGGGGCTCGCGGGCTCTGTAATCTTCTTTAACAGCTGCAGCAGTAATGATGATAATGAGGGAAACAATACCTCTTCTAAAGTATTATTAAGCAAAGTCACAATAGTTTATTATGACAATCCATTGCAGCCGCAGACAAGCATACAAACTCTGGAATACAATAATCAGGGTGAACTTATCAAAACATCGTCAGCTTTAGGAACTTCCAAGTTTGAATACAGTAACGGAAAACCAACTAAAACCACATATTATAAACCAGATGGTACGGTAGACTATTACTCAGCATATAGTTACAATGGAGATCTGCTTACGACGGTTAAAGCCATTTATACTACTAATCCGGATTATAACAGAACCATTACTTATAATTATAATACCAACGGACAGGTAATTTCTTCATCTCTTTGCCAGTCACCAGCCTGTTCCAACCCCATCGTGGATACTTATACTTATGATGGAAACAATATTTCAACAGAAATTTCAGAAGGTGGAGGATCCAGCTACAGCACAAAAATTGTTTACTCATATGATGATAAACAGAACCCATACATCAATATCAACAAATATTTAAAAATTATGATGGGAAGAGCCTACGCTGTAAGTCAAAACAATTATCTGTCGGAAAAAATCAGCTATAAAAGTAATGGAGTCTGGACACAAAATCAAACCCGAACTTCCACCATTCAATACAACAGCGCTGGTTATCCTACTGAGGTGATTTCAAAAGAAGCCAACGGAAATCTTTCAGCGAAGTATACTTACGAATATATCACTCAATAATAAGGCTTTAACTTTTCAAAATTTGGAGAGTTTTTTTATCTGATATATTCGTCATCAATTAAGCCTGTTTTTATAAATAATGAATATATTTAATCCTTATTTAATAAAACTTTTAAATACATGAAAAACCAATTATTTATCGGGTTGATGAGCTCATTTTTATTCCTCAACTGCAGTAGCAATAATGACGAAAATAATGAACCCAATCCTTCTGATTCTCAAATATTATTAAGTAAAGTCACTACAGTTTATTATACAAGTCCCTCCGGGCCGCACACCAGTATTACAAAATTAGATTATAACAGTCAGAAACAATTACTTAAAATTACATCAGAAACTACAACCTCCGTTCTGGAATATGATGGTGCCGGAAAACCTTCAAAAATCACTTACCAGAAAGCAGATGGTACCGTAGCTTATTATAAAACCTTTACTTATAATGGTGATCAGCTTACGATGATCAAGAAAATAGATCCAGATACTCACTATAATACAACAATGACTTATACTTATGGTAAAGTTACTGCTACTTCTACTTGTGAGTCTTCCAGTTGTCCCATTCCGTCTACCATGTCATATACTTATAGTGGTGATAATGTTTCGGAAGAAATTTCGGTTAGTGATGGTATCGGCGGTCCACATACTAATAAAAAAGAATTTTCATATGATAATAAGGTAAATCCCTATTCTTTGATGGGCAAATATTTTAGAATGATTATGGGAGGAGCAGAGTTTTTAAGTCAAAATAATTATACCACAGTAAAAATAAGTGGCAAAGATGGCACTGGAAACTGGAGTCAAATTATGAATTTTACCTATCAGATAGAATATAATAGTAATCAACTGCCAACTCAGGTCATGGTAAAACTGGATAATAATGATTATGCAAAATATACTTACGAATATATCACTCTGTAAAACAAGGCTCTCCATTTTGGAGAGTTTTTTTATGAGCTGATTCCCGCTATCCGCTCATACTCCTCGCTCCAACCTGCCCCAGCCTCTTACCCACCAACTCTCCCACTCATGCTTCGGGGTAAACGCTGCTATCGGGGCTAGGAGAAGATGATGAATTATAATTGATAAATGATGAGTGATGAATGATGAATAGATTTATATTATTCAATGGTAACGGGTTATATCCTGAGTTTAGACGAAGGGAGCCTGAAACATACACCTACTTCATCCTTCTATCCAGTATTTTTCCCATATTTTCCCTTTGTCAGAGCTCTATTTATAAAAAATGAATATCTTAGCCCTCTTAAACAAAACATTAAACTATGAAAAAACAAAGAGTATCAAATGCATTTGTGGCTGCGTCGTGGGTAGCATTGGGAGCAGGAATGATCGGCTTTATTGTCGGTCTTGCAAGAGCAGAAATGCTGCTGAATGAGAAAGGATATTATTTTACCATCCTTCTTTATGGCTTATTTGCTGTGGTTTCGTTACAGAAAGCAGTACGTGACAGATTAGAAAACATTCAGGTGACCGATATTTATTATGGAATCTGCTGGTTTGCAACATTATCATCTATTGTACTACTGGCCATCGGACTTTGGAATGCCACCATCCTTCCAAGTGAAAAAGGTTTTTATGCCTTTGCCTTTCTACTGGCACTCTTCGGAGCCATCGCAGTGCAGAAAAACACCCGTGATAATATGATTCAGGAATAAAGCAAACTCTCCAAAACGGAGAGTTTTTTATTTAAATAATCTCATTGAAATTTATAAATTACTACAAACTTTACATTTAAGTTAAAAATATATTAAGTTTTTTGCTATTTTAGCTGTGCTTATTTCACAAACTAATGACATGCACAAAAATTTTCACTTTTTTCTCTCCATATATTATCATTTCATTTCGCAAAAAACACTTCCGGTAAAGTCATATAGGAACATGATCAAAATTCCATATCCGTTCAGCAACAAGTTCTGGCGGATAAGAGGATCTCTCCTTTCTATTTATTAAACAATAGCCCAAGACAACAACTAATACCCATAAAACGATAACCATGATTCTAAAGAAAATTCCAACACTCATTTTTCTTTTGTTACTATTTCTCGCAAAGGCACAAAATGAATTTATCACTATCTGGAAGCCGGCCTCTACTGTATTACCGGCGGTAAATGTAGACGCTCCCTATCAGGCAACCACACAGCAGATATGGTTTCCCGGGATTGGCGATAATTATGATATTTATTGGGAGGAAGTGGGCTATCCTCAGCACAATGGCTCCCTCCTCGATGTAACTTCCACAAAACAGGTTCTTATCGACTTTGGTACATCAATCGCAGAAAAAAATGATGCCAAATACAGGGTGAAAGTTACGAATGGTAACGGAATGTTCAGGCAGATAAAATTCGGAACTGCTCAATTATTTCCTGGTCCTGAGCAAATCATTCCTATCTGGCAGATCAATGGAAGTTCAGATAAAATACTGGAAATAGAGCAATGGGGTAATATTTCATGGACTACGATGAACGGAGCCTTCAGCCTGTGCAGGCTTATGGAGCTTACGGCAACCGATACTCCCAATCTTAATAATGTGGAGGATGCTTCTTTCATGTTTTATGGCACAACCAGCTTTAAGGGTGCCAGTTCTATGCAAAACTGGGATACATCGAAAATTAAGAATTTCAGCTTTATGTTTTCACTTTTATTTGATACGCCCCCAGCAGCCGGGCTGACTGAGCAATTCAACCCGCCTTATCTTGACAGCTGGAATATGTCTTCTGCTACCAACCTCAGCTATATGTTTGGAAACAGAAAAGTTTTTAACCAGTCTCTTAATAGCTGGGACGTTTCCAAGGTGACCGATATGAGCTGGATGTTCGGGCAGTGTTTAAGTTTTAATCAACGTCTGGATAACTGGGATACCTCAAGCCTTGAAGATATGCACTTTATGCTTCACATGATTCCTGTCTTCAATCAGCCTTTAAACTGGAATACTTCAAAAGTGACCAATATGGCTCATATATTCCATGGCTGTACATCCTTTAATCAGTCTTTAGAAAATTGGGACATGACCAAAGTAAAGAGAATCGATGATATACTGAATGGTGCAACGAATTATAATCAGCCATTAGGAAACTGGAATTTGGTTTCACTTATTAATGGTGCAGGCTCTTTAACACTGTCAGGACTTAATTGTGAAAATTACAGCAAAACACTCGTGGGATGGGCAGAAAACCCCAATACAGCGGACAATATCTCATTAGGTTCCTTAACAGTACTAAAATATGCTCCCAATGTATCAGACAAAAGAGATATTCTGATCAATAAAGGGTGGTCATTTGTAGGTGATACTCCAGGAAGTTGCTTATTATCTTCATCGGATATAAAGCTGAACAAAAAGCCTCTGCTTTATCCTAACCCTGCAGTGGATGATATTCACATTGATGGAATAGCTGATATTAAGGCATATAAAATTTATGATGCCAGCGGAAGACTTGTAAAAGAAGGAAATCCTAATAATGATATCATCAATGTAAGCACTCTGCCAAAAGGAAATTATGTGATACAACTTGTCATGAAAGAAAAAACGGTTTCTTCAAAATTCATTAAAAAATAACCATAAATTTTTCCCTATGTTACTCAGAAATTTTTTGGTAAGCTTTTGTATTACACTGGTATTCATGGCTAAAGCCCAGAATGAATTTATCACGATCTGGAAACCCGCTTCCACGATAACACAGCCAATTACTGTAAGTGCTCCTTATCAGGCAAGTTCCCAACAGATATGGTTTCCAGGAATTGGTGAAAACTATGATATCTATTGGGAAGAAGTAGGATATCCCCAACACAGCGGTTCCCTCCTCGACGTAACCTCCACAAAACAGGTTCTTATTGACTTTGGTACGTCGATCGCAGAAAAAAATGATGCCAAATACAGAGTAAAAGTAAGTAACGGAAATGGCGTTTTTCAACAGATAAAATTCGGAGATGTACAGGAAACTCAGCTTCCGGATCAGATTTTCCCGATCTGGCAGGTCAACGGAAGCGCTGATAAGATCCTGGAAATAGAACAATGGGGAAACATTGTGTGGACATCGATGAACAATGCCTTCAGCCAATGTAAACTTGTTCAGATCACGGCTACAGACATTCCCGACCTAAGTAATGTTGAAGATGCTTCTTATATGTTTTATGGTACAAAAAGCTTTACAGGCGCAAGCTCCATGCAAAACTGGGATACTTCTAAGGTTAAGCATTTCAGATTCATGTTTGCCCTGATCTTTGACACCGTTATCAGCTCAGTTTCTGATCAGTTCAATCCTCCTTATTTTAATACTTGGGACATGTCCTCTGCAACTGATCTCAGTTTTATGTTTGCGGGAAGAGCACATTTTAACCAGACCTTAAACAACTGGAACGTTTCGAGCGTAACGGATATGAAATGGATGTTTGCTCTTTGCCCAAACTATAATCAACCAATGGATAACTGGGATACCTCAAGCCTTGAAGACATCCGTTTTATGTTCCATTTTGATTCTGCCTTTAACCAATCTTTAAACCATTGGAACACTTCTAAAATTACCAATATGGCACATGCTATTCATGGCTGCACGGCCTATAGTCATTCCCTTGAAAACTGGGATATGACCAAGGTTACCAGAATAGACCAGATTCTTAAGGAAACACCCAACTTTAATCATTCCCTTGCAAGCTGGAATCTTGCCAGCGTTAATAACGGGGCCCAGGCTTTGATGCAGACAGGAATGGATTGTGAAAATTTCAGTAAAACACTGGCAGGATGGGCAGATAATCCTGATACTGCCAATAATGTTGATTTAGACATTGTAGCCCCTTTGACTTATGCTTCCAATGCAACAGATAAAAGGGATATTCTTATTAATAAAGGATGGACGATGTCTGGTGATACGGTAGGAAACTGTTTACTGTCCTCATCAGAAGTCAGACTGAATAAAAAACTTTCACTATATCCTAATCCCGCTGTGGATGATATTCATATTGAAGGACTAAGTGACATTAAAAAGTACAGAATTTTTGATGCAAGTGGAAGACTGGTACTGGAAGGAAATCCAAATAAAGAAATGATCAATATAGGATCGTTACCGAAAGGAAATTATATTTTGCAGCTCATTTTGAAAGATCAGACCATTTCTTCAAAATTCATTAAAAAATAAAATAAAAAGCCTCGCTGAAAAGTGAGGCTTCTATTTTGAGTTGAAATAAATTATTGATCAAAATGATTTGGGTGCTGTGCTTTAATATCATCCACAGTTCCCAGAACTTTATCTTTTAAAGAATCCTGGTATTTCTGAAGTTTTGCAGCGATTTCTTCATTACCGCTTCCTAAAATTTTTGCAGCTAAAATCCCGGCATTCAAAGCTCCGTTTAAAGCTACGGTAGCTACCGGAATCCCACCGGGCATCTGAAGGATAGATAAAACAGAATCCCATCCGTCTATAGAATTACTGGACAAAATAGGAACCCCGATTACCGGAAGTGTAGTACAGCTTGCCACCATTCCCGGAAGATGTGCTGCTCCTCCTGCTCCTGCTACAATTACCTTCAGACCTCTTTCCTGAGCAGTTTTTGCATAATCAAACATTCTTTCCGGTGTTCTGTGCGCTGAAACTACTGTTAACTCATAAGGGATATCGAGGCTTTTAAGAAAATTTGCAGCCTGTTCCATAATCGGCAGATCACTCTGACTGCCCATAATAATTCCTACCATCTTCAATTTTATTAGATGTTCAAAGATAAAAAATAAAAATGTAAAGAGGAAAGACTACAAAAAATCCGGGAAACGATTTATGATTATAATTCCTAAAATAATTTAATCTTTCAATAGATCTTCCATTTAAAATGTAAAGAATAAATAAAGATCTTTTTGGCTCAGATTTTTCATCTGTACTCCTATAAATTACAACATCTGTATCCATAACAATTCCTGGGAAAATAGATATATTTGTTGTTACACCACATTAAATTGAAAGATTATAAACTTACACTGGCTGTATGTACCGTTGCTATTGTCTGGGGTACTACGTTTTTATCGATAAGGGTTGCGGTAGAAACAATACCCGCCTGGTTTGTAGCAGGAATACGTCAATTCCTTGCAGCCATAATCATGTTCCTTATTCTTACCTATAGAAAAGAATTCAAATGGATAGGCTGGACAAGCCTGAAATACCAGTTTATCTTCTCTTTATTAATGCTTGTGATTGCAAACGGAATGACTACAGTGGCGGAAGAGGAAGTCACCAGCAGCCTTACTTCACTGATAAGTGCCTGCTCTCCTATCCTGGTGTTTTTCGGAAGTATGGCTTTAGGTCTGCAGAAATTCAGCTGGCGGGCTTTTACAGGAGTTGTTCTGTGTTTCAGCGGCATTCTTTTTATTTTCTGGGATGGTATCAATGATCTGAAAAACCCGGATTATGCGCTGGGTATATTATTTTTATTCATTGCCATTGCAGGATGGGCTTCAGGAACTATTTTCACCAAAAAACTGAACATCCAAAGCGGGAATATCTCACTGAACCTCTTTTACCAGTTTGCCTTTGCGGGAATTATCCAGATTATTTTTGCCTTCCTTTTTTCAGAAGACTATAATTTCGGAAACTGGAGCCTGAAAAGTATTTCTGCGATGCTTTATTTATCGTGCTTCGGCTCTGTAGCTGCATTTTTTGCTTTTCATTATGCATTGACCAAAGTTTCTCCGGTTCAGGTATCCATATTGGCTTACATCAATACGGTAATTTCCATTTTTTTAAGCTGGCTGATTCTTGATGAAAAAATTTCTGCCAAATTCATCATTGCTGCCATACTTATTATTGTTGGGGTTTTTGTGATCAATTACAATCCGGCCATGTTTAAAAAACAGAGAATCGAGTCGTAAATCAGAAAATAATATTCATTATTTCAACCCATCTATTCCGTTGCTTTTTAATGTATTAAATAGAATTAAAAGCAGATCCGTTATATGGGGATTTTCTATTTCCTTCATTTTTTCTTATATTGTATACTCCAACCGATACAATATGCTGAAAAACACATTTTTTTTATTGCTGGCTGCCACTTTTCTATTGGTAAGCTGTGATTACAAAGAGAAGGAAAAGAACCTGACAGACAGGGAAAAACAATTATTAGAGAAAGAAAAAGTATTCGCAAAAAAAGAATCCGAATATCAGTCTCTGCTGAAAATGAGAGACAGTATTTTTGCGAAAAAAGATTCTGTAGTGATCACCGCTGCATGGCCTGCAGAAATTTCCGGACCATGGAACGGTAAAGTAATCTGTACAGAATCCAACTGCAGCGAATATGCTGTAGGCGACCAGCGTACCGATATCTGGGAATTTGATAATGATTCTACCCAGCCTATTACCAAAATC
The DNA here is from genome assembly GCF_059587025.1 of Chryseobacterium sp. DZ-32. NCBI lineage: Bacteria > Pseudomonadati > Bacteroidota > Flavobacteriia > Flavobacteriales > Weeksellaceae > Chryseobacterium > Chryseobacterium sp. DZ-32. Next base: position 146,473 of record NZ_JCAIOM010000013.1, on the reverse strand, counting down.
ATCAACAATAATAATCTGGTAAGGCTTTATACAGGCAAGTTTGAAAACAATGAGATCAGACTGTCCTTCAAAACCGATTCTACGGCCAAAAAGAATGTAGAAATGAGCGTTCTTCTTAATGATATTTCGGACAACAAGATCAAAGGAACCAGAACCATTACCTCTGATGGCTGTACCGCCAAGTTCTCTGTTGAATTAGTACGTTCCACAAAATAAACACATATGATTTTACTGAGTATACACAACCTGAGTCTTCCCATAGAAGATCCGGTACTGAAATTCCTGTTGGTACTGGTCATCATCCTTGCAGCACCATTGCTACTTAATAAAATTAAAGTTCCTCATCTCCTGGGACTTATCATTGCCGGAGCGATTATTGGTCCGAACGGATTCAATGTATTATCCAGAGACAGCAGTATTGTAGTAACCGGAACCACCGGGCTTCTTTACATTATGTTTCTGGCAGGTCTTGAGATCGACATGGGGGATTTTAAGAAGAATAAATGGAAAAGTCTCACCTTTGGTATCTATACCTTTACAGTTCCTTTTGTACTAGGATATCTGGGAGGATATTATATTTTACACTTCTCTATGCTGACTTCCATTCTGTTTGCCAGTCTTTTTTCGTCTCACACACTTATCGCTTATCCATTGGTGAGTAAGTTGGGAATTGCGAAAAATAAAGCAGTTAACATCACCGTTGGCGGTACGATGATCACGGATATTCTTGCTTTATTGGTACTTGCTGTGATTGTGGGAATGTCTCAAGGTGATGTGGGAACAGAATTCTGGGTTAAATTATCGGTCTCTTTTGTCGTTTTTGCCCTTATTGTACTTATTGTATTCCCTATTATAGGACGATGGTTTTTCAAAAGAGTGGATGATAAAATTTCACAGTATATTTTTGTACTGGTTATGATTTATCTGGCTGCTATGCTTGCTGAACTGGCTGGTGTAGAAGCTATCATCGGAGCATTCTTTGCCGGACTGGCGTTAAACAGACTTATCCCTCACACTTCTTCTTTGATGAACAGGGTTGAGTTTGTAGGAAATGCCATATTTATCCCGTTCTTTTTGATCAGTGTAGGAATGCTGATTGATTTTAAAGTTTTCTTTAAAAGCTGGGAAACACTTGAAGTTGCCGGAATTATGCTGGTTGCCTCTATCGGAGGAAAATATCTTTCTGCGGTTGCCACTCAGAAAACATTCAGGCTGACCAAAGAGGAAGGAAAACTGATCTTCGGATTAAGCTCTGCTTCGGCAGCAGCAACACTGGCTTCCGTAATGGTTGGATATAACATCATCCTTTCTGAAACCGAAACCGGAGAACCTGTAAGATTATTAAACGAACATGTACTGAACGGAAGTATTCTCCTGATCCTGATTTCATGTACCATCTCTTCATTTATTTCCATGGCGAGCGCTCAGAAAATTGCTGAGAGTGATAACGAAGATACTGTTTCCGGAAATACCCACGAAGAAGAAAATATTCTCTTAGCCATCAACCATGAAGCCACTGTTGAGAGAATGGTGAATCTGGGAATTCTGATCAAAGCACATTCCAATACAGAAGATCTTTTTGCTTTGAATGTCATCAACGAAGACAAAAATGAATCTTCGGTAAAGAATGCGGAGAAACTTCTTCACCAGGCAGCAGATGCAGCCGCAGCGGCAGATGTGAAATTACAGGCTTTAAAAAGATATGACAATGATGTCATCAACGGGGTCAATAATGTGATTAAAGAACAGAAAATTACAGATCTTATCATCGGATTGGAAGACGAAAAAGGATTCTCCCCTTCTTTTGTATATAATCTTTATAACGGTTATCTTCAGAATGATGATGTGAATGTACTGGTTTACCATGCTGCGCAACCGCTTTCCACCATTAAGAAGTATGCGGTGATGATTCCCGAAAATGCTCATCAGGAAGCAGGATTCTTCCATGCATTGCTGAGGGTATGGAATATTGCCAGAAATTCCGGAGCTACAGTTGTTTTTTATGCTCCTGAAAACATTATTGATATTCTTCAGAAAATCATTAAAAAAGCCAATATAGAAGCTGAATTCATTATCATGAGCACATGGCAGGACGGAGAAAGAACCGCAGCACAGCTGAAAGATGATGAAGCCTTGATTATTCTGATGGCCAAGCGCGGTATGAAGTCATATATTCCAAGAATGAGACTGATCCCTGAACTGCTGAACAGGAATCTGAAAGACAATAATTACCTTCTGATTTTCCCTTTCTCGGAGTATGACAAAAACAGCCCGGAAATACGTTCTGTAGGAAATCACGGGGATTTTGTGGAGATTGGAAATGTGATTCAGAAGATTTTTAAATAAAAAGGCTGGAAGAAGGAAGAAGGGTGCCGGAAGTTTCTTCTCTGCGAATAATTAATTCTTCGTTATGATTAAACAATTAAATCATCAATAGCGTCGGGCTCCATAGGAATAAAATTGGCTTTAACCGAACTTAATTTTAAGTTTTCGGCTAAAGCCAATTGAGTTGACAATTATTTTTAAACGGGCTAAAGCCCGTTCCTATTGAATTTTGTATTTTGGCAAAAAAATAACCTATGAAACAAATTATCGGATTTCTCTTCTTTTTTGTGTCCATCATTCTTTCTGCACAAAACCTTACCCTTTCGGATAAAGAACTGAAACAAAAACTGGATTCTATCAAAACTGAAGGAAACCTACTCTATTCTTACGAAAATGCATCATGGCATGCGGGAGATCTTGTAGGCAGCAATAAAAGACTTGCTGAAAATACAGGAAGCTATATCACGTACCAGAAAAACGATACCATCAAAACCTCCTTTCTTAATAAAGCAGGTAATATGATTATTGCAGAAGTGTCTTTCAAAAATAACCAGACAAAACCTGTCAAAGAAAATTTTAAAGAAAGAGGACTTAATGAAACTGAAAGTATTTAAAAAAATATCCGTTCTGCCATTATTCCGCAGTTATCCGATTCAAAGTATGCGGTAACGGTACCACAGGGATATAGTCTTAATATGATTATTATTCCGTTTAATGAAAACTATAAGGTGTATTTGATACCTGGTACTGCCCAGTCTGGTATAATTCCTTTCGGAAATGATTATCTTTTTGTTTCGGATAAAAAAGGGAATATTATTTCCCATAAAAAATTTCACTCAAGACTTATTCCAACCTCTACAGCCTTAGAAAATGGAGGAACGGTAACTATGTCTACCCACAGCCATTTAGTAACCAATCCTTTTATTTCTGCAACGGACATTTGTACGTTTAAACTCTATGCTCCACTTACATCGCTGGAAGAATTTTCTGTTTTATCAACCGCTTTAGGAAGTTATATTAAATACAATTATAAAAAGGATAATATTGAGGTGGTTAAAAATCCTTAATCATGAAAGCATTACATTATCAATAGGATCGGGCTTTAGCCCGATGTGAACAATCAAAATAAAATTGGCTTTAGCCGAAAACCTAAAATTAAGCTTCGGCTAAAGCCAATTGAGTTGACAATTATTTTTAAACGGGCTAAAGCCCGTTCCTATTGAATGAGTTCAAAAATAAAAGGGAGCTGTTTTTAAAGTTAAAACAGCTCCCTTTTATCTATCTTAAATCGATATTACTCAGCAATTACTCTTACCATTCCTTTTACCTGTACAAGCTTTTCCATAAGCTCTTCTCTGGAATCTGCAAGAACGTTGATATGTCCCATTTTTCTTCCCGGCTTGGTTTCAGTTTTTCCGTATAAGTGGATGTATGTTTCGGGAAGCTTAAGAACATCTTCCATTCCTTCATAGACTACTTTTCCGGAATATCCTTCTGCTCCTACAAGATTCAGCATTCCGCTGTAAGTGATGGCGTCAGTATCCGCTAATGGTAAATTTTTAACCACGCGGTACATTTGCTCAAATTGGGAATTAGTATTTCCTTCCTGACTCTGATGTCCTGAATTGTGAAGCCTTGGAGCAGTTTCATTTACCCATACTTTTCCTTCTTTATCAAGGAATAATTCGATGGCAAACAACCCCGGAGAGTTCACTGCAGCCAGAAATTTTTCAGTAATGGAATCAATCTGGTTCTGAACATCTTCCGTCAGCAGAACCGGACATACATTGAAATCCAATAGATTCAGTTTTGGATCGGCAACCATTTCCGTTACCGGGAAAATATTGGTTTCTCCTTTTTCGTTTCTTGCTACAATGACAGAAAGTTCTTTTTCAATATCAACAAGACTTTCAATGACAGAAGGTTCAGTCCATAGTTGCTGATAGTCTTCTTCCGTTTTGATCACCTGTACTCCTTTTCCATCATAGCCTCCGGTATTCATCTTCTGAACAAACGGCAATGGCATGATGATTTTCTCATCACTGTTCCATACTACCTGAAATTCCGGGCTTGGAATATCATGAGCTTTATAAAATTCTTTCTGAAGGATTTTTTGCTGAATTGTTTTGATGATATTGGCATTAGGAACCACTTTTATTCCCTGCTTTTCAAGTTCTGCCAGTGCATCAGCATTTACGTGTTCTATTTCAATGGTTACAACATCTTTATCTTTTCCGAAATTCAAAACTGTTTCATAGTCATTGAAATTTCCCTGTGTAAAATACGAGATATTATGACATGGTGCATCAGAGGCCGGATCCAGAGTATAAAACTCATCATCATACTTCAGTGCACTTTGTATCAACATTCTTCCCAGCTGTCCGCCTCCCAGAATTCCTATTTTCATTTTTTATTTTTATTAGATTTACTCTTATTGAATTTTATCAATTTTTAAATAGCCTAACCCCATTGGGTTCTCCTGATTTTCTTCATCAGACTTTTGAAGAATGATAGCATATTTTTCTTTCATATACGCAGGAAGAATATCGCTCACATTGAAAATATCATCAATATCCACTCCATGCTTATCATCAATATGGCTTACTGCACCTTCAAATCCCATGGTCTGATAGAATTCGGTAGCTTTTGCTCTTTTCACAATCTCTCCCATAGACTGTCCTACCATTAAGTGCTGCTCATGAAATTCTTCAAAGAAACCTGGCTTATAACCTCCCAGATTCAGAAAAAACAACTGGTTTTCTGATGTCTTCTCTCCCTTTTCTACAATTTTCACCTTGTAACCGTCTGCAAATTTCACTTCCTGGTAACAATCCAGGTGAATTTTTCCTTCTGCTTCCTTCCAAAATTCTTTCATATCAGGAATCAGATCTTTCAGATTCTCCGCAATTCCGAAGAAAACATCGTGCTGCTCTATATTTCTGCCTTTGGGTGTTGCCCCGAGGATGACATAAAATAATTTCATTACATTTTTCATGCATACAAAAATACGTTAAATTTATCTTTTTCAAATGTTTGGCAGACTATCACAATAATTTTATATTTGTAGTATTATTTGTAGTATGTCAGAAATCATCATACTCTTCCTTGGCGCAATTTCAGCGGGTCTTTTAGGTTCACTTACGGGTTTAGGAGGAGGAGTTATCATCATTCCTTTATTAACGCTGGGATTCGGCGTTCCAATGCATTACGCTATCGGTGCTTCACTTATTTCTGTGATCGGGACCTCTTCCGGTGCGGCTGTAGCTTTCGTAAAAGAAGGTTTTACCAATATGAGGATCGGAATGTTTCTCGAAATAGCCACCACAGCAGGCGCTATTATTGGGGCCCTTGTTTCAGGAATGCTTAACCCAAATACAATCGGAATTATTTTCGCAAGTATCCTTCTTTTAACCGTTATTTTAAATCTTAAAGGGAAACCTGATCACCAGGAACCTTTGGTAAAAGGAAGTCTGGAGGAAAAGCTGAAACTGTACGGAACATTTCCCGATAAAGGAGTATTGAAAAGCTATTCTGCAAGAAATACAGTTCCCGGATTTTTGATGATGATGTTTGCAGGAGCCATGTCCGGACTTCTGGGAATAGGTTCCGGTGCATTGAAAGTATTGGCAATGGACAATATGATGAAGCTTCCTTTCAAAGTATCTACAACCACCAGTAATTTCATGATCGGAGTAACGGCAGTGGCCAGTGCCCTGATCTATTTCCAGAGAGGAGAAATCATTCCGGTAATTGTAGCTCCCGTACTGATCGGAGTTGTGATCGGAAGTTTTATCGGTTCAAAAACGCTGATGGTATCGAAGACCAAAAAATTAAAAGTATTTTTTGCCATTGTGATTACCATTCTTTCCATTTATATGATGTATAACGGTATCAACAAAAGTTTCAGATAATGAAAAAGAATTTTACAGATGTAGATCTGAACCGTTCGGTAGGAAATCTTCTGAGACTGGGTGTTATTCTGTCTGTGGCTACATCATTGATCGGTTTTATCAAGTTATTTTTTGAAGGCTTTAAAATGCCCGAAAAATATACCAGCCTTGTCGTAGGTACTTCTTCTGAAAAGGTCTGGGGACATTTCTGGGACTCTCTATGTAAAGGAGAAGGTACAGCTATTATTCAGCTGGGTATTCTTTTGCTGATCTTCACTCCTCTGATGAGAATCGTTTTCGCTTTAATAGGTTATTTAAAAGAAAAAGACTACGTATATGTAGTCATTTCTTCTATTGTTTTAGCGATTATGGCGGTGAGTTTCTTTGCCGGTTACGCACACTAATTTTTTACATTTCATAAAACTCTAACGGCAGCTGGTCGGGATCCTGGGTAAAGAAAAATTCTTTTCCTGTGAATTCGTCTATGCGGATTTCTTCACAGATTAATCCTTTTTCTACCAGCTCATTTCTTTTTTCCATAACATTTTCTACCGAGAAAGCGAGATGCCTTAAACCACATGCTTCGGGACGTGACGGACGTTGGGGAGGATCGGGAAAGGAAAACAGCTCAATCACATAATGATCTCCTATAGCAAGATCAAGTTTATAAGACTGTCTTTCTTCGCGGTATACTTCACGGATGATATTCAGATCTAAAATTTCCGTATAAAACTTTTTTGAAACGGCATAATCTGAACAGATGATGGCAATATGGTGAATCTTCATTTTTATTTTAACCTGATTTTCAATTGAACTTTATTATTGTATTTCTTTACAGTTATCCTTTCTTCTCGTATCAATAATATACTGGATCTTCCATTCATTATTCTGTTTTACCAGCTGAAAACTATTTGCCCCGCAGTGTGATAATTTTCCTTTTAAATAAAAAGAATACGGGGTAAACACAGTTGCCAGATTGCCATCTGTATGAATGGCTTCTACTATAATTCTTTCATCCAGATCTCCTTTTGTAAATTTGGAAACCGAAGTGATGAAATCCGAAATACCATCACTTTTTACAGTACCGTCTTTTGTGATGGTTTGAAGTACTGCACTCTCTGCAAAAGCGGATTTTACCAACTCAGGATCTGCATTTTTCATACCAAGGAACAGGTTTCGGATAGGTTTTTCAATATCTGTATTCTGCTGGCCGAAGCACGAAATACTAATCAGAACAAGAAATGCCATTATTTTATTCATAGTATAGATTTAGATAATTAAAAATAGATAAAATAAAATTTAAATTGATTAACAAATTTTAAAATTCATTTTCCTTAAATTGTGGTCAAAATTATTTCAGAGCTTTTTATATGTGGATTATTTACCTGACTCTGGCCATACTTCTTATGGTCATGACAATACTGCCGAAAATTCAGCATTCCCACTGGATATTCAGAGTTCCTGAATTTGCCAAAATACAGGTTACCTACCTTATATTCTTTACTTTTTTATTAGGCTTTTTCACAGATTCTACAGAATATTTCTGGTATTATCAGGGCCTTCTGCTGGTCATGTTTATTCATCATGGTCAAACACTCATCAAATACACCCACTTTTATCCTGTAAAAAAACACAGACAGCTTCACAGATCTTCTGATAAACTGCATTTTATTTCGGCCAATGTCTATCAGTTCAATAAAGATTATGAGAAATTCATCGGACTCGTTAAAAAGTACAATCCTGATTTTTTCATGACGATGGAAAGCAATAGTGACTGGGAAAAAGCAATGAGACCTCTGGAAAAAAAATATTCCTACCAGCACAAAGTGACTCTTGAAAATACCTATGGGATGCATTTTTATTCAAGAGTGGAGATTAAGGAAGCAAAAACCCATTATTTCGTTGCTGATGACATCCCGAGCATTGAGATCCATATGAAAACCGCTGATGGTTTTTCTTTTGTTTTCTTTGGAGTTCATCCGCCGCCACCAAGTCCTACGGAAGAAGAAACATCAAAGGAAAGAGACGGCGATCTTCTAAGTACAGCCAAGCGTGTAAAAGATATTAAAAAGCCTGTTATTGTCGTAGGAGACTTCAATAATGTTGCCTGGTCGAGATCATCTGTCTTGTTCAGAAAAACAAGCCACCTGATAGATCCCAGAATCGGGCATTCTTTCGTTTCTACTTTTCATGCAAAATACCGTCTTTTAAGGTTTCCTATCGATCTGATGTTTCACAGTGAAGATATTTTTATTAAACAGCTGAAGACCTTGGAAAATTTTGGTTCAGACCACCTTCCGGTATACTGTGAGTTTTTCATAGATCATCACAATGATGAACAGGAAGAACTGATAGAAACAGCAACTGCTGAAGAGAAAGCTGAGGCTGAAATCATGATCGAGGAAGGAAAGAAAGAAGATGGCGAACGGGAAACTGTGGTCACTGAGGATTAAAAAAAGTGGGCTAAAGCCCACTCCTATTGTTTTTTTTTAATTTAAAATTTCATCACATCCTTCACTACTCCATTCTTCTGGGTGTGCTGTAATAATTCAGCCTCAATGAAGGTTTTAATCTGTTCTTCAGATCCGTTACTCGGGAACAGAAGATGAACATTCGCTCCGGCATCCAGGGTAAAGAATAATGGAAGTCCTGTTTCTCTTCTGAAGTCCCAGATTTTGTTGATGACTTCCAGTGTTCCTGTTTTCATCAGGATAAAGGCAGGATCGCTCATCATCATCATGGCATGCAGGGTAAGTGCTTCATGTTCTACCAATTTGATAAAGCTTTCCATATCTCCTTTTTTCAGGATTTCTTTCATGGGAACAAAATTTTCCCTTGCTTCCTGAAATCTTCTCTCTGCATAAGGATTCGTCTTCATCAGACCGTGACCTACTGTTGAAGAAACACTTTTCTGCCCTTCATGAATTAACAGAACCCAATCATTAAAATTCTTGAATACTTCATGAATTTCAGCATTGGGATACTGTACTCCGAACAAATCTGAACTTCCTTCTACCTCATCGGTTTCACCCCACACCACAAGTCCGTTATACAAGCTCCGGCATGCGCTTCCACTTCCTAATCTTGCTAAGAATGAAGCTTTTCTCAAAGATTCTTCTTCAGAAGTTTTTCCTGTAAATGAAACATCCAATGCCATCAGACATTTTGCAATCGCTCCAAATCCTGAAGCAGAACTTGCAATCCCGGAACTATGCGGGAATGTATTCTCTGTTCTGATGATATATTTTCCTTTCAGAATCCATGGAAGATACTGTTCTATATTTCTGAAATATTTTTCAATTTTTTCGGCAAACTTCACTTCTTCATTTCCAGCCAGAAAAGTTTGTACTGAAAAAGGCTCATTCGCAGTAAATTCCATTGAAGTATTGGTCTTACAATGGTTTAACGTGTAGCTGATGCTTGGGTTAGCAGGAATCTGATCAGCATATTTTCCCCAGTATTTAATCAGGGCAATATTAGACGGGCAACTTTCTGAAACCGTTTGGGTATAAATATTGAAATTTTCTTTTCCTATAAAATCCTGTGTTGTCATAGTTTACTTTAAATCATTATTTTGAACCACCCCGTCAAAAATTCTTTGAATTTTTGCCACCCCTCCAAAAGAGGGGAATTTTCACATCTTCAGTTGTAATTGACGTGAAAAGGGAGATTAAAATTTTTAATACATCTTCTCTATAATATCCGCATATTTTTTGATCACCACATTTCTTTTGACTTTCAGAGTGGGAGTAATTTCTCCTGTATTAATGTCAAATTCTGCCGGCATTAGTGTGAATTTCTTCACTTTTTCATAATCTGCCAGGTGGCTCTGTAATTCTTTGATTTTTTCTTTGTAAAGATCGATTACTTTCTCATTTTTTACAGCATCTTCCCAATTGGTAAAAGGAATATTATTTTTCTTAATATAGTCCTGTAAAAATTCGAAATTAGGAACGATCAGTGCTGAAACAAACTGTCTGCCTTCTGCAATCAGCATAATCTGCTGGATAAAATTATTATTGGTCAGAAGGTTTTCAATCTGTTGCGGAGCAATGTATTTTCCGTTGGAAGTCTTCATGAGGTCTTTGATTCTGTCTGTGATGATCAGGTTTCCTTTGTCATCAAACTTTCCGGCATCACCGGTTTTGAACCATCCGTCTTCTGTGAATACTTTCCGGGTTTCTTCAGGTTTATTGTAGTATCCTTTCATGATTCCGTTCCCTCTGGCCTGGATTTCATCATTTTCTCCGATACGCATTTCTACTCCCGGAAGAGGCTTTCCACTGGTTCCATGCTCAAAGTGAGTTAAAGGGAAAAGGGTCAATGTTGCAGTAGTTTCCGTTAATCCGTATCCAACAGTTACGTGAATGCCCACTGACTCAAAGAAACGGGTAACTTCGGGTGACAATGAAGCTCCACCGCAAGGTAAAAACCAAAGTCTCCCACCCATTTTATTTTTAATTTTACTGAAAACCAGCATATCAGCTACAGATTCTTTGAATTTTAATCCAAAAGGAACCGGCCTTTCATTTCTTCTTAATTCTGCGGTTTCCCATCCGGTTTTAAGCGCCCAGTCAAAGATTTTCTTTTTCAGAGCTGAACCTTCTTCCGCTTTTTCAAGAACTCCGGCATATACTTTCTGGAAAAATCTTGGTACTGCACACATGGCAGTAGGTTTTACTTCTTCCAGTGCTTTGGCAACATTTTTCGGATCTTCAAGGAAATACACACGGGCACCACCGTACAAACAAAGTAAACTCCAGCTTCTTTCAAATACATGGCTTAAAGGTAAGAATGCCAGTGAAAGTTCTTCTTCAAAGTTTTTAAACTTAAAAAATTCAAAATGAGAATCGAATGCCTTGATGAAATTTCCATGGGTAAGCATTACTCCTTTTGGAATTCCGGTAGTTCCGGAAGTATAGATTAATGTAGCGGTATCATCATTTTCTTTCTTACAGATCTCCAGCTCCGGCGAGGCTTTTGCGATAAAATCTTCAAGATAAAAACTATTGAACTCTTTCTTGATCCACACTGCTTTTTTAGAAACAATAATGGTTTCAAGATTGTTTTCTTCTTTATGTAAAAACTCAAGGCAGGCATCGTACTGCATCTGGTTTCCTACCAAAACGGCTTTAGCACCGGAATCGTTGATGATATGTTCTGCCTGTTCAGCATTATTCGTGGAATAAACAGGTACTGTAACAGCACCAATCGCCAGAGAAGCCAGATCCATGATCATCCATTCTGATGAATTGTCTGAATAAATCGCCACTCTGTCATTCTCCTGAACTCCGGATTCTTTTAAAGCATTGGCTGTTTTAAAAATAATTTCACTGAATTTTTTCCAGCTCAGCTCTTTCCAGGCATCTTTCTTTTTAAATCCGATGGCCGCTTTTATAGGATGTTTTTCTACATTTTTAAGGATAATTGCCTCTGCAAGATTCATTTCTTCAGCTTTTTGTCGTTAATATAATTGTTCAGGTGAAAGTCTATACTTTCTTTTACGGGAATAAACTGATAGTTCAGTTTTTCTTTGACTTTGTGATTGGAAATGGTGTTGAATGAAGAGATGGCCTCAATATTTGATTTGGTCACCATCCTTAGTTTTGGAATCAGCCATCCGAAAAGGGTGTTGGCTACTCTTCCGATATTGAGTACAGATTGTGAAAGAATTCTCGCATCTTTAAGTCCCAGGCGGGTTCTTACCTGTTTGGCAAGGTCCGCATATCTGTTATTTTCAGCGACAATAATAAAGCGTTCTCCGAAAAGGTTATTTTCCATTAATCCTATAGCCGTATTGGCAACGTCTCTTACGTCAACGTAGGCAGAGCCTCCTGAAAAGGTAAAGCTATTGTCTTCAAAGGTTGAGAAAAGCTCACCGCTGCTTTGGCTCCAGTTTCCGCTTCCTACGATCATGCCGGGATTAATGATCACTACATTCAGTCCTTCTGCGGACGCTCTCCATGCTTCCATTTCGGATAAATGCTTAGAGATGGCGTAGGCAGAATGTTCCAGTTTTGGATTAAAGTCAGAATCTTCGTCCAGTTCTCCTTTTTCATTGAAATTATCAAGAACGGCAACAGAACTTACGTGGAGAAATTTTTTAACGTCGGATCCTTCACAGGCAAACAAAAGATTTTCCGTACCCTTGATATTGGTATGGTACATTTCTTTTTCATCTTTCGGATGAAAACTTACTTTGGCAGCACAGTGATACACCTCATCTACGCCTTGCAGTGCAGTTTTTAAAGAATCGAGATCATCAAAATCTACGTTTACCCATTCAATTTTATTGAAAAAATCGTCAGGATTCTCCGTATAAAAGCTGTATGAATGCTTTACTTCGTTTAAATTGCTGCCCGGCCGTTTGGAAGCACGTACACTTTTCCCTCTTTTAAGAAGTTCCAGTACAATTATTCTTCCCAGAATTCCGGTAGCACCCGTTACAAAAATCATTAATTATTTTACTTGATTGCTGACTAAAATATAACAATATTTTCTATCCGGCAATGCTTCCGGATCGGTAAAAATTATTTGGAAAAACCGTTTTTGCAAATTTGCGATTTTTAAAGCATAATTCAACTTAATTTAACCAATATTATCATTCCGAATACCACAAACCTGAAAATTTAAATCACAAAAGGGTATCCAAGTGAAAAGTCCTGAAAGAATTGACAACTTTCAGGACTTTTTATATTTAAAATTCTTTATTGCTTACGCCATTACCTCATTATTTCTTCTTGGCGCTTTGTCGCAGAGAACATCTGCAATGCTTTTGGAAATAAGGTTTCCATCTGTAAGATTATCCAGCCAGAAGAACTCTCCTGCCGCATTGATCTCGATAAAATAATATTCGTCTTCAGGAGAAACAATCATATCTATGGCTCCATAGTCAACATTATAAATATCAAGCAGTTCAAGCAGTTTTGCTTCTACATCTGCCGGAAGTTCTGTTCTGCTCCATTTATCGATGAGATTAACCCCGTCTTTTCTCCAGTCTATTTTGGCATCTTCAGACTGCTGGGAATCTATTTCGAATGCGTAAACATCTCTTCCCACAATGGTAATACGAAGTTCTTTTTTCTTCTGAATCATCTGCTGAAACTGCATCGGACAATACAGCAATGAATCCAGTTCTTCCAGTTTATCTTCGCCAACAACATTGGTAAACACTACATTTTCTACTCCATCTTCATAAATGGCAAAACCGGTCTGCATTTTAGCCACTACATTCTGATGTTTTACAATAAATTTCCTTGCTTCATCAGGATTATTGGTAAGACAGGTTGCCGGAATGGTGAGACCTAATTTATCTGCAATTTTCAATTGTTCTTCCTTGCTGTCGAGTCTTCTGTAAACACTTGGTTTTCCCAGAGAATAAGCATCCACAGATTCGAAGAAACCAAAAAGGGTATTTCTGATTTCTCCCATAGCCGCACCGTAAAATTTAGAGTCCATTTCTTCCTTTAATCCTTTTCCGATATTGTAGGCTCTTCTGTACCAGATGGCTGAAATATCATCCAGACGATGTTTTGTTTCAGGCGTTTCAAGGTAGCTTACCCATTCTCCGTCCTGGAAAATAGTAGACAGTTTGTTTTGTAATGGATAAACGTCTACATCAAAGCGAATGACTTCACAATTATTTTTTTCAATGTATTCTGTTACTTTTTCAATGGAAAAGTTATCTGCGGTATGGGTAATTATTAAAATTTTATTCATGGAAATTAATTCTTTTGATAAGGTTATCGGCAATTTTTTCTGCAATGGGAAATCCCAGTTCTTTCTGAAGCATACCCCATTCTCCCTGAGGATTGACTTCAAGGAAATAATACGCCCCGTCTCTTCCTTTGATCATATCGATCGCTCCTATATAAAGTCCCATTTCTTTCATCATGTAAGTGAGATTGGCTTTAATAGCATCAGGTAATTCGTAGGCTTCCCAGAAATATCCTTCGCGGGCAACTCTCCAGTCTGCATTTTCACTGTTATTGATTTTTCCTGTGAAAAACTCACCATCTACATACACGATTCGTAATTCATATTGTTTTTCAATATAGGGTTGAAAAATCATCGGACAGTATGCAATATCTGAAAGGTGTTCCAGGGATTCTTCCTCAATAACTGTAGTGGAAATCATATTTTCCCCTGACATTGTTTTTGCGGTAACTCCGTGAAGCTTCGCAATGGCTTTTCCCTGGCAGTACTGATGGAAAAATGTGGTTATTTTTTCTTCATCATTAGAAAAAATGGTTTTGGGAATGGTTAAATTATTTCTTTGTGCAATTTTCAGCTGAAAGATCTTATTACCGTCGATTTTTTTTTCGTTTTCATAAGGGTTGATCCAGGGAATATGTTCTAAAGCCGTTATCAGGTTATACCTCAGGCTGCCATATTCGTTGAGAAAGATTTTTTCATAATCCTGATCCAGTTCTTCGGGTGCACTGATCCTCCAGGCTTTTCTGTGCCATACGCCTTTGATATCATCAGAATGGATGGTATTTCCTGATTCGTCAGTCAATTCAAATGAATCTTCATGAATACTGATTTTCTGAAGATGGTTCAGGCGGTCAGAATTCAGTCTGAAAAAGGGAATATTTTTAGAGGTAAGATATTCGAAAAAGAGATCAATATTATAAAAATCCTGTGAGTGGGTGATGCAGAGAATCATTTGCCGGTTTTTTATTAAAAAGGGAAACTTACTATTTAAGTTTCCCCTATTATTTTATTGAATATTCTACTTATTATAGTGGAATAGTGATTGTATCATCATCACCGTCAGATGGATATTTCAGCGTGTGCATCATATCATCTTTTGGAGAGGTTACCGTGTCTATTGTCGGCTTTGTAATCAAATCTGTTTCAGCAAGTGTGATGTCACTTCCTCCTTTTACAGTTTCGGGATCCTTCACCTGTTTTTCCAGGAATGATGCGAAAAACGGCTTCTTCTTTGAGTTGTTGCTTTTCATAATGTTTTAGTTTTGGTTGGATTATAATTTAGCTTATGCTTGTACATTATCATACTTCTAAAACATCCTCATCACCGTCAGAAGGATATTTCATGGTTACATTATCATTATCAGGCTTGGTAACATTATCCTTAAGAGGAGTCGTGATCTGATCCTGCAGGGCTGTAGTGATCTGATCTGCCAATACGGAAGTAATACCTCCACCTTTTACTGTTTCAGGATCTTTAACCTGTTTTTCTAAGAATGATGCAAAAAACGGCTTCTTTTTTGAATTTTTGTTTTCCATAAGTTAATATTTTTATTGTTTTTTGAAAATCCAAAGTACAAAAATTTCAACTCATGGAGAAATAATATATGTTTTTAATAAAATTTTAACATAATATTAAAAATCAAAGTATAAAATTAATTTAAACCAAGAAATCCCTTAACAACATTTGCAAAATCAACCGGATTTTCTGCCTGCACCCAGTGTCCTGCATTTTTCACCGTCACTATTTTAGCTTTAGGAAACTGCTGCCTGATACCGAATTCATCCTGTGGAAGGATGTAATTGGATTTTGCCCCTGCTATAAACAAGGTTTCACCTTCAAAAACTCCGAATTTGATGGCATTGGAAACAAACTCAGTATATTTTTCAGATAATGTTTTAAGGTTGAACCTCCAGCCCAGTTTTTTATTGTCATCCCAATACAGATTTTTCGTCAGAAACTGCACGGTAGATCTTTCGGGAATATATTGATTCAGGACAGCTTCCACTTCATTTCTTGAAGTTACCGTATTGAAATCAACCGTTTCCAGTGCTTTGATAATCCCTTGATGATGTGGTGGATATGCTTTAGGTGAAATATCTACAACAATCAGTTTTTCAACACGTTCAGGGTATTTTATGGCAAACTGCATCACTGCTTTTCCGCCTAAAGAATGCCCTAAAACATGAGCTTTCTGAATACCATAATGATCCATATAACGGGCAATATCATCTGCAAGGTCATCATGAGACATACTTTCTGAGTGAAAACTTCTTCCGTGGTTTCGAAGATCGATCAGGTGTACCGGAAGATATTCTCCCAGATCCTTTCCGAAACTTCCCCAGTTGTCGAGCATTCCGAATAGTCCGTGAAATACTAGAAGCGGCGTATTCGTTACATTTTCGCTGAATATTTTTGAGTTTAAAATTTCCATATTTTTAGAAGTTAGATGTGAGAAACTAGAAGTTAGATAAATCATGCATAATCTATTTATGCTATTTTTAATATAATTGAAGTTGTACTAACTCCTAATCTCTAACTTCTGATTTCTTATTCATTACCATTTTGCCAGTCTCTTCAGATAAGCCTGAACTGTATTTTCCAATCCCATATAAAGTGCTTCAGAAATCAAAGCATGTCCGATAGATACTTCCAGAAGGTTCGGAATGGTATCTGAGAAATACTTCAGGTTTTCTAAGCTCAGATCATGTCCTGCATTAATTCCCAACCCGAACTTTGTCGCTTCAACAGCAGTGTCGTAATAAGGTTTTATAGCCTGTTCTTTATTGGTAAGATAGTTTTTTGCATAAGCTTCAGTGTACAGCTCTATTCTGTCTGCTCCTGTTTTGGCCGCATATTCTACAAGCTCCGGTAAAGGATCAAGGAAAACAGAAGTACGGATTCCCACTTTTTTAAATTCTGCAATGATCTCTGTAAGGTAATCGAGATGTTTTTTGGTATCCCAGCCGGCATTGGATGTAATGGCATCATCAGCATCCGGTACAAGAGTCACCTGTTCAGGTTTCACTTCCAATACCATATCAATAAAATCCTGATGAGGATTTCCTTCAATATTAAACTCAGTCGTAACCAACGGCTTCAGATCATAGACATCTTTTCTTGTGATATGCCTTTCATCAGGTCTTGGATGGATGGTAATCCCCTGTCCTCCGAATTCCTGAATTTTTACAGCAGCTTCTGTAACACTTGGAGTTTCACCTCCTCTTGCATTTCTTAACGTCGCAATTTTATTAATGTTTACGCTTAGTTTTGTCATTGTTATTTTAGATGTTAGATATAAGATGTTGGAAGCTGGAAGCATGGAGTTGGAAGTAAATCCAGACTTCGTACTTTTATTGGTCTTCCACATTTATGATCATTTAAAAATTTAATTTAAAATTTGGGTTAAAAGAGACTGGAAATATCCACTTCCCTTTTCAATCTTCCTGCTTCTACACTTTCACGCTTACCTGCATCACCTGAAGTTCAAATTCTTTTGAAGCCACCAGTAAATGGTCAAAAATATCGGCCTGTATCTGCTCAAAACGTTCCCATTTGGAATCATTGGCAAAACAGTATACTTCAAGCGGAAGCCCTTGTGGGGTGATCTCCAGCTGGCGGACCATCCGGGTTCCGTTTTTATCAATATCAGGATCATTTTCAATATATTTCTGTGCATAATAGCGGAATACACCGATATTGGTAAGCTGTCTTCCATTCACAATTTTATCTTTATGTACAAGGCTTTCCTTTTCTTTTTTGATCTCTGATGTCCTTTCATCCAGATAATCTGAAATCAGGTTAATTTCCTTTAAACGCTCGACATCTTCATCCGTCAGGAACTTAAAAGAATTGATATTAAAGTAGATTGATTTTTTTATTCTTCTTGTATTGGATTCAGACATCACCTGCATATTCTTGATCTCAGTGGTCATCAGATCATAGGTTGGAATTGTGGAAACCGTTTTATCAAAATTGGTGATTTTAGTCGTCAAAAGATTGATCTCCGTGATATTCCCTTCAATACTATATTTGGGAATACTTACCCAATCCCCTACTTTTAAGTTTTTAGAAGTAGCCACGTGAAGACCTGTAACAAATCCTAAAATAGTATCTCTGAAAACCAATACCAGAACAGCTGTAATAGCCCCCAGACTTCCTACAATAGTGGTTCCTTTGATCCCGAAAATCACACAAAGTCCTACTACTGTAAATATAAAAAGTCCTAAAATCTTTACAGTTTCTGAAATGGCATTAAGTGCCATTATTTTGTAGAAATCCTGTTTAATACTGAAATAATTCCTGAAAGCGGTCAGTGATCTGTAAAGCATTCCCGCTACTATCAAGACCAACCCAAGATTGATACATCTTATAATAAAAATAGTGGTCTTCGGCAGCGCATTTTCCGGAAATATAGATCCCTGGATCCCGGCAACCGCAATCAAAGCAGCAAAATGGGCTACAGAATTGGTGATTTTCGACTGATAAATAGATTTTACGATCGGGAACTTCTGTTCATTATGAAATAACCTGAATACTGAATTGATAATGAATTTAAAAATAAAATCAGTGATTAAAAACAGGACAAGAAGTAAGCTCAGTTTTACAATGATATGAAAAACCCAGTCGAGCCCGGCTGGTGAAATCCGGGTGATATAGATGTAAAGCTGCTCGCTCAGCTCCTGTATAAAGTTTTTGGTTTCTTGTAACTGGTCATTCATTACAGCAAATTTATGAAATTAAGAATCATCATTTTATTATTTGCAATCAATTTTCATCCCAAAAGGTATTCATCAGAAAATATTTAATAAAAATTATAAATCTTCTACAGTCCACCATTACAATTGAAAAATAAACCACAAACAATACATTTAAGTAAAAAAAATTAAAACAAATTTCAATTTTAATGTATTAATATTAAAATTTTATTAAATTTGATTAAAACTAAACCCATCAAAATCAATTAAATATGAAACAAAACTACCTGTTGATCACGCTATGCAGCCTTCTGCTCTTAGCTAATTGTAAAGGAGACGACTCTGTTACTCCCGAAGAAAACCCCACAAAAGTAATATCCACAGGAACAGTGGAAGGCAGAGTATTGGCAAAAAACGGGACCAAACCGATTGGAGGGGCTCTTGTATTTACTACTGACGGCCAGAGCAATGTTTACCATACCTATTCCAATGCTGACGGAAGTTTCAGCTTAACAGCTCCTGAAGGCAAGACAACCCTTCACATTCAGACAGGTGACGGTAAAAATTTCAGAACAGAACTTCCTCTTACCATTAAGAAAGATGAAACAGTTACTGTAGCTGCCACAGATTCAAAATTGGATCAGATAGCAAAAATGGCTTATATAAAAGGGAGCTATGATGAAATTGAAGCCATTATAACCTCACTTGGATATACTGCCACTGAAATTACGTATCAGGATTTAAAAAATATCAATACGATTTCCCAGTATGATATTATTTTCCTGAATTGCGGATCCCGTACTTACCCCCAAACAGGAACTTCCACGCCATCCAATGATACCAGTGTTTATAACAATCTTTCCACCTTTGTAACTAATGGCGGAAGCCTTTACAGCTCAGACTGGGCTTCGGCTTATCTGGTAGGGGGAAATACAAATACTGAAAACTGTAATGCTCCGGGAGGTTTTATCAATGATAACCTTCTTTGTCTGCAGGATACAGGCACAGCCACCACTTATATGGGCTGTAACGTTTCAAACACGGCTTTGGCAACTGCATTAGGATTTAATACCCTGGATATTCAATATGATATGGGCGCATGGGAAAAAATTCAAAACTATGACCCTTTATTCTGGGATGTTCTGGTACAAAAAGGTAACGAACCTCTGATGATAAGAACAGGACATTATACCAATCCCTCAGCCCCACAAACTCCTGTAGGAACTTCTTTAAACAACAACCACATCACCATCTGTCATCACACAGCCAGTGGAAATAACATCACCATTACCATCAACCAGAATGCCTGGAACGCCCATCAGGCACATGGAGATACCATGGGATCCTGCACAGGAAACTCTACCAGCGGAAATATCTATTATACCACTTTCCATAACCACGCAAGCGGAAATATCGGTAAAGCAGGACCGATTCTGGAATACGTAATCTTAAATTTGTAATAAAATTTTATAACTCAGTTCTCAAAGTGGCTTTTTATAAGGCCACTTTTTTTATATTGCATGTATATTTTTTTAAAGAATGGATACAACGATTATTAATATTTTCTGCCTTATTTTATTATTTATAGGAATATTGGGAACTTTTCTTCCTGTATTACCTGGTCTTTTACTGAGTATCTGCGGACTGTTGATCTATAAATTCGGGACAGATGCGGATCTTCCGATGATTTATATATGGGCCTTCGGAATTCTTACGGCAGCTTCTGTAGTGTTAAGCTATGTGATTCCGGCAAAGACCAACAGAAAATACGGGGGCACTCGTTGGGGAAGTATTGGTTCTGTTATCGGAACCATTGTGGGAATATTTATTCCGATTCCATTGGGATTTCTGATAGGAATGTTTGCAGGGGTATTTATTGGTGAATTACTTCACGACAGTAAGGATATGAATAAGGCCTTACAATCTACCAAAGGAGCGCTGATTGGATTCATTTATGGAACCGGATTCAGCTTTGTGGTAGGAGTGGCAATGTTTTTGGTAGTATTACTTGATATGTTCAACATCATTTAATTAAATATAAGAAACTATGTTCCATAAAGCTATCATACTCAGTCTGGGGATATTTGCATTAACAGGATGCGATGCCCAAAAGAAATCCAGAATTAATACAAAAGCCGCTGAAATGTCTGCAGGTACAAAATCAACAAGTCCTGATAATCAGAAAGATGGTATTATCTACCTGAGTGAAGGAGAGAATAAGTTTTTAAGAGAATACCAGATGAATGTGACATTCAAAGGGGTTTCTGAAGACAGCCGTTGTCCTGAAGGAGTCAATTGTATCTGGGCGGGCGTTGCTCTTGCTCAGGTGGAAGTCATGGGAACTTCTACCCGGCCGATGATTCTGAACCTTGCCAGCGGAGATTTTCCGGCAAGAAATTACCACCAGTCGACAGAATTTAATGGTTACACGATTACATTACAGGACATTGCTCCTTATCCAAAATCACAGGACGGAACAAAAGCACTAGCCGGAAAATATAAAATCGGAATTACAATAAAAAAAGCTGAACCATCAGCTGATTCTACCACGAAATAGGCTTCTTCCCTTTGGAAACAAGATACTCATTAATTTTTGAGAAAGGCTTGCTTCCAAAAAAACCTCTGTGCACAGAAAAGGGTGAAGGGTGTGCCGATTTCAGAATAAAATGTTTAGCCGGATCTATGAGTTCGGCTTTTTTTTGTGCAAAAGCGCCCCACAATACAAACACGACATTCTCTTTTTTATCTGAAATTTCCTTAATAATAAAGTTGGTAAATTTTTCCCAGCCAAGGTCTTTATGGGAATTGGGTGAATGCGCACGAACCGTTAAGGTAGCATTCAACAGTAAAACCCCCTGTCTTCCCCAATCATCAAGTTCTTTGGAAGTTCTTACAACTCCCAGATCATCTTTTAACTCAATAAAAATATTTTTAAGGGATGGCGGTGCTGCAACCTGTTCGGAAACAGAAAAGCATAAACCATTCGCCTGATAATCATTATGGTAAGGATCCTGCCCAATAATCACGACTTCAACATCATCAAAAGCAGTAAGTTCCAATGCTCTGAAGATCTGATTTTTTGGTGGAAAAACTTTGGTTGTTGCATATTCATTCTTCACTTTCTCCCAAAGGGTTGTAAAGTATTCCGTACTTTTTATTGGGGCTAAAATTTCTGTCCAGGTCATAGTGCAAAAATAATAATATTAAAATAAGGGCTTACATTATACCTTAAATATCTTTACTTTTCTTTCAATCAGCATATAGGAAAAGTAAGACAGCATTAGTGAAAAAGTGATCAATAAAAGGGTATTAACAAGTGGCAGACCTACTATTATAAAATTCTGATTTTTAACGATATAATGTATAATATACAATGAATACGAGATATTCCCTAAAATATAAACAGGCCTGGTCTCCAAGAACATCTGAAGATAATTTTTTTCACCTGTATATAATTGTCTGATCATCAATGCTGATAAGAATGGAATAAAAACCAGTCCTCTTGTCGTAAACAATAATAGTAAGGATAGCACGAATACAGCATTTACAGGCCAGCGGCCTTTTATTTTAAATTCCGGGAGCAAAGCAACTCCGATTCCAAAAAAATAAGAAGCTATTGTTCTGATTAAAGAATTTACTCCGTAGGGAATATCAAGGTATTTTGAAGATTTCCACATACTGACAGCCCCCTCGTTAAAATACATATCAGGAAAATGTGGAAGTGCCACCCTTAAAAGCAGACCTGCAACAATCAGGATTTCACCACGGATTTTATAGCGAATGATCAGATAGAGCATGAAAGGAAATATCAGATAGCACATCCATTCTGTACTCAGAGACCAATAAACGATATTCAACAGACGGTCTGGATTAAAAAAACACTGTACCAATCCGGCATTGATAAAAAATGTAAACCATGAAATTTTTCCTGCCAACAGAATAATCAAAATCATTGAAATAAAATAAACAGGATAAATTCTATTGACTCTTTTTTTATAAAACGTCACTACTCTTTTAATTTCTAAGTTTTTAAACGTATCAGAATAGGAAACTGTTAGCAGAAAAGCACTTAATACAAAAAAGACATCAACAGCAAGGTATCCTTTTCCTATAATATGCTGAAGAATTTCGTTTTTAAAATCAAAAAAATGAAAAAAAGTCACCCATAACGCCATTACTCCTCTAAGTCCCGTTAAAGATTTTATTTCATTTTTCATATATAATTTCAATCGGCAATAAAGATAAAGAAAAACCAGCTAGATTTGATAAGGGCTGCGAGAGGCTTTTTGTAGTCTGAAAATAATATTATCCGGAAAACCTTCATCCGGCTTTCCTTCCTGCAAAATGAAATGATGTTTCAAAAGAAGTCCTTTTGAGCTTTCATTGAATTTGTTGGTAATGGCTACAATTTCCTGTAAATGCAGTTCGTCAAATCCAAAATCCAGAACGGTCTTCAAAGCTTCAGACATGATTCCCTGCCTGTGGTATTCGGGCAGTAATTCATAACCGACTTCCGCTGTTTTACGGTCTTCAGAAAAATTCCAGAGACAGATGGTTCCGATAAGATTATTGGGCTGATCTTTCAAAGAAATTCCCAAATAGACGGTCTGATTATTTTTAGTTTTTTCTTTAATGGTTAAAATAAACTGGAGTGCATCGAAATTATTTTTCGGTGAATTCCTTAGTACAAACTGATTGATCACTTCATTGCTCCGGATTCGTAAAATATCCTCAACGTGGCTTTCGTTGATATCTCTCAGTAATAATCTTTGGGTTTCCAGTTTCATATTTCAAATTTAATAAAAGAATATCAAGGTTTATTTTTTAGCGTTAAAACTTTAAATCCCGGTTAATTTATTCTGTAAATCTCTCAGATATACGTAATAATCAAAATTCTCATTAAATTTGCACTGTGTATATAGATAAAGAAGATTTAGACGAATTAGAGTTTCCGCAATTGCTCGCGGAAATCTCCCCATTTGCGTATTCTCCGAAAACCAGAGAAAAAATTCTTCAACTTCGTCCGATGGAAATTGACGAGGCGGAACTTTCATTAAAAAAAACGTCAGAATATCTGTCGAGTTTTGAAAGTTCAAATGCGATTCCGTTTGATGAATATGAAGATATTGAAAGTGAGCTGAAATTGATGCTGATCGAGAACTACCGTCTGGAAAATGCTGCTTTCATCAAAATAAAAACCATCACGGAACAGATCGGAAGACTTCAGAAATTCTTCCCAACCATGCCGGAAACGTTTCCTACTTTATTGGAAGAAATTTCTGTACTGGAATTCAGAAAAGAGATCATTGAGAAGGTGGATAAGGTTTTTAACCGTTTTGGTGAAGTAAAAAATGAAGCTTCTCCAGCTCTGAAAGGGATAAGAACTGAAATTCAGCTGGCTAAAAAGGCGATTCAGGAAAATTTCAACCGTGCGCTTACCACGTACGGACAGAGTGACTTTCTGGATGACATCCGGGAAACAATTATTGACGACCAAAGGGTTCTGGCAGTAAAGTCAGGATTCAAAAAAAGAGTTGCCGGAAGAACATTAGGAATTTCCAAAACAGGTTCCATCACATATATTCAGCCGGACAGTGTTGTAAAGCACTATTTCAAACTCCGTGAGAATGAAGAGGAAGAGAAAAAAGAAATTGATAAAGTTCTCCGTAAGCTTACAGCTGAACTGGCAGAATTTCAGCCTCAGCTGTGGAGATATCAGGTGTATATTTTTGACCTTGATCTTACGAGAGCTAAAGCGAAATTTGGTGAACTGATTAACGGCGTTCTTCCAAAAATCAATCATCATAAAACGCTGAGATTAAAAGATGCCTATCATCCTCTTTTATGGTTAAGAAACAAAGTAGAGAACAAAACCATTCACCCTCAAACACTTACCTTAACAGAACATAACAGAATCATCTGTATTTCCGGTCCGAATGCCGGTGGAAAGTCAATTACCCTGAAAACGGTAGGATTATTACAGCTGATGATTCAGAGTGGTATTCTGGTTCCGGTTCATCCAAAATCTGAAATGTTTTTCTTTGAGAAAATTATGACGGATATTGGCGATAACCAATCTATTGAAAACCACTTATCCACTTATTCATCAAGATTGAAGAAAATGTCAGGAATCATCCGTGAAGCAGACGCCAATACGCTATTGCTTATTGATGAGTTCGGTACAGGTTCTGATCCGGAGCTTGGTGGTGCCCTGGCAGAAAGTTTCATGGAGTTTTTCTATGATAAAAAGAGTTTTGCCATTATCACAACGCACTATACCAATATTAAACTGGTGATAGAACAGCTTCCCAATGCCCAGAATGCAGCTATGCTCTTCAATGAAGAAACACTGGAGCCGATGTATAAGCTTGAAGTGGGGCAGGCAGGAAGTTCATTTACTTTTGAAGTTGCAGAAAAGAATAAAATTCCAAGATTTATCATCCATTCTGCCAAGAAAAAGGTAGAGCATGATATTGTGAATCTTGATAAGACGATTGTAAAACTGCAGCAGGAAAAATTTGAGGTTGAGAAACTGAAATCCGATCTTGCCGAAAGAAAAGAATCCGTAGAAGATAAACGCGATAACCTTCAGAAACTGAATGACCAGCTTCAGCAGAAACTTTTCAATTTCCAGAAGCTGTATGAAGAGGAACACCGCAAACTTCAGTTCGGAAATAAGATTGAAGCATTCATCGACAGCTATACCAAAGGAAAATCCAGAAAGGATGTGGTAAAAGATTTTGTAAAGCTTCTTGAACAGGAAAAATTCCGAAAACTGGGAACAGATAAGGATGAATCCAAACGCCTGCAGGTTGTCAAAAGAAAAATCACTCAACAGCTGAAAAAAGAAGAAGTAATTGAAAAAATTGCTGAAACCAATGAAAAACTGGAAGAAAAGCGTAAAACCGATCGTGCTGTATGGATGAAAATCGGACAACGTGTCCGTATTACAGGAAGTACCAGTGTCGGAACCATTGAGAAAATTTCCAGAAACAAAGTGATTGTCAATTACGGAACTTTCAAAACCACAATTGACGCAGATGAACTTGAGAGAATTTAATTAATCTATCCGAAGATTTAGTTACGTAAATACAGAGAGAGCACTTTTCGAAGCTCTCTCTTTTTTATTATTTTTTAATGAAGCTTTTCATTCTCTCTTGTATAAAGGTTTTTAATATATTTGAATTCATAAAGTATTGAACATGGCAAGAAACTTTACTATTCTTTGGATCTTTTATAAAAAAATACAGATCCCCGCCTTATTGTTTTCATTACTTATTTCTTGTTTGCTTCCCTTCAGTATTGAAACATTTGGATTAAGTTTTCTTCTGATTTTACCTGTTCTTCATTATTTTATATATGAAGTAAGGCTTAAAAGCGAATATTACTTTTATGCCAATTCAGGCTTTTCAAGGATCTTTCTCTGGACAGGAACAATAGTATCGGGGATTATTGTAAAAATTATAACATTATTTTTATGAGCAGACTGCATGTTGATAGCGTAACCAAATCTTTTAATGAGAGGAAAATTCTGCAGGATATTTATATAGGATGCGAAACAGGACAAATCATAGGCCTGTTGGGCAGAAATGGAAGCGGGAAATCAACCCTGTTAAAAATTATCTTCGGAACTGAATATGGCGATACTCAGTTTATAAAATATGACAACACTATTCTGAAAAGCATTTCCGACAGAAAAAACAGAATTGCTTACTTGCCACAAGATCTTTTTTTACCCAAAAATATAAAAATAAAAAACCTGGTTCCTCTTTTTTGTAATCAAAAGAATACTGAGCTGCTTTTTACATCAGAATTCGTACAGCCTTTCCTTCATGAAAAGCCTAAAAACCTTTCCAAAGGTGAACAGAGAATTATTGAAACTTTGATGATTATTTATTCTGAAGCTGATTTTGTTTTACTGGACGAACCTTTCCATAGTCTTTTTCCGAAAATTTCTGCAGCATTGAAAGCTGCAATCATTGAACAGTCTGCGTATAAGGGATTCATTATTTCTGACCATAATTATCAGGAAGTTCTTGATATTTCACACCAAATATTTCTTTTGCGTGAAGGCTATCTGAAACAAATACAAGATTTAAATGAACTGCAACGGTATAATTATCTTCCGAAAAGCATTTAATTTATATATTTGAGGGATCAAAAAAATTTCATGATGACTTTCATAAACAAAGTATTCTATTTATCTGCTTTCAGTATCTTATCTGTTGTCTTTGTAAAAGGACAAACTAAAGTTCCTTTTGGAGTGGTAAAAGCTGAGGAAGGATATGCCAACGTACGTGTACATAAAGACGACTACCGAAAAATTGTTGATAAGATCCGTATGCGCAAAGGTGATGTATTTGTTTATGTAAAACCGGCTCCGGGAGAAACAGAATGGATCTGGATCAAATATCCTGAGAAACAGGATGACGACAAGCCTTTTGTGCGTTATGAAACTCTTGATAAAGAAGGAATGGTGAATAAAGGACGTATTGCTTATGTAGACCAGCTTCCCGCCTATACTCCATCCAAATCCAAAAATGGAAGATCCCTTATTTTTACCGATAATTCCGATCCTAAAATCCCTACCGCCCAAAGAAGCAAAGTAGTCATTGATATTTACCCTTCCAATGCAGGATACCGTAAAAAGGAAAAAGATGCAGATGGAAAAATTCTTACGATTGATAAAGTAAAACCATGGGGAATTGGAAATGACCTTCCTGAGGGAATGACCGAAATCAAATCCATCAGAGTACAGCAGCCCGGAAGAGGATCTGTTTTTGTAAGGGAAGCCATCAAAAACATGTTCCAGCCTACCATGGATTTTGAGAACATCGGGGTAACTTCTCTCGACAATGATAATATTTTCCTTTATATGATCAATGGTTCAGGGGAAAACAGATATACAACACTCTGGACAATTAAGAAGGGAAGAGTAATCAGCCAGATTATTTATCATAATCCGGAATAAATTCATTATTTTTGCATTCGAAAAGTTTTTACGCTTATTCATCACAGAAATTGGTTCTGCATCACTGCAGATTAAAAGGGAACCGTGTGAAAATCACGGACTGTCGCGCAACTGTAAAGTAACTGAAGTCTTTATCAAAGATCCACTGTGCGAGGCATGGGAAGGAGATAAATGATGTTACAAGTCAGGAGACCTGCCTTTTTCTTAAACATGTAACTTTCGCGATTTGAAGTTGTATTGATCTGATGGATTGTTTCAGGAATTCTATAAGTTCCTGTCATTATTCTGTTGTTTTAGTATCATTTCATTTCGCTTTAATTAATAATGATATATGACTACAGAAGAAAGAATTGAAGCATCCGAAACCAGAATCTTTAAAGCGGTTTTCCCAAACACAACCAATCATTACGATACCCTTTTTGGAGGTACTGCCATGCAGCTGATGGACGAAGTAGCTTTTATCACCGCAACCCGTTTTGCCAGAAAAAGAGTGGTAACCGTGAGCAGTGATAAGATCGATTTCAAAAAACCTATTCCTGCCGGAACTATTGTGGAACTGATCGGGAAAGTTTCCTACGTGGGAAAAACCAGTATGAAGGTTAATGTTGAAATTTACACTGAACAGATGTACTCCTATGAAAGAGAAAAAGCTATTGTCGGTGATTTTACTTTTGTAGCCATCGACGAATTCAAGAAACCAATCCAGATACTATAAACAATAAAGCTTCGGGCGGCCTTTGGCCGCCCGAAACTTTAAATATTTTCATTGACATTATTTCAATACCTTTTCTGTTTCCAGACTTCTGTTCAGTAAAAGTTCAAAAGCCTCTCCCATTTCGTCCGATGCTCTGCTGATTGCATTTTCAAGCATATTCCGGATCTGTCTTTCCGTCACTCCGGCTTCTGTCCAGCTCTTTCCTGTAGTATGGGAATTTAAAATAAACGGCATAATTCTATCGATTCCACAGGCAAAAATAGCATCCGGAGTTTTCTCTTCTTCAAACTCCAGCCACAGGTTAAAAAATTCTGTACGTAAAGGCTCATCCAGAATTCCAAAGATCTTTTGGGCTGAAGCTTTCTCTCTTTCAAACTTTCCGACCATAGCTTTTTCATCAAAAATAAAAGTGTCTCCGGCTTCTATTTCCACAAGATCATGAATGGAAAGCATTCTTATCACCCTTAACAAATCAATATCAGCACGGTTTTTAGCATACGGATAAAGGATCTGGGCAAGAATAATGATCTGCCAGGAATGTTCAGCCGTATTCTCTCTCCGGGAATCGTCTGCATTATAATTTCTTCGTTGTACATTTTTAAGCGCATCTACTGCCAGAATAAAATCTATCTCTTTCTGAATTTTCATCTTACTTTTTATTTCTGTTATATTGATCTGCCGGATATACCTTTGTTCTGGTAATCCATTTATTATTGATCTTTTCTTTCGTTATGACCTTTACCTGATCCTCATTGGTCATATCCTCCTCTTTTTCCAGCACTCTATCCAGTCCTTTGTTCGGAATAACGGCATATTCTGTTGTAAAAATCCTGCAACAACCGGACTTACCGTAGGAAATAAGACGCTTTCGTTTGGCGTCTGTTTCAAAAAAATCAAAACCGTTTGAGCCCAGGTCTGTAAGTTCTTCACTTTTTACAAATGCCATTTTTGTAGTATTGAATACATATACATCATAAGAAGCCGAACTGTAATTTCCCATATTTCCGTTTCTTATCGCTACATCTTCGGTCCCGTCAAAATTAAAATCATCTATAATTACACTACGCTGTTCCTTTGAAAGCGGAATCAATTTCCCGCGAACCAGTTTTTGGCCTTGTTCCGCATATACAACAAGATCATCAGAAACAAAAGTCTGTACTTTACTATTTTTATGGTCAAACAGTTCCACCGTTCCTTTTCCTCCACATCGGTCATCGTAACAGTTTTCTGTCTGAATGACTGCATCATAGTTCTTTGATACATTTTTAATTTCAAACTGATATTGCCCGAAACAGAGCGGTCCCAAAAGAAATACTGATAAGTGCCTGTACTTATTTAAAATATTCATGGTAATAGGAATGATTTGGGTCTTTTTTATTTCTAACAAAAATACGAATCATAATACCGATCTCAAAATCCATGTCTCATTATCTGTCAGAATTTCCCTTTCCATAAAACAGTATTCACAGATAAGAAGCTTTCTCCCGCTATCCGCTCATACTCCTCGCGCCTGCCTAAAGGTGGGCTGCTGTGGGGTAACCACTGCTATCGGGGCCATGATATGAGTAATCAGTAATGGGTAATGAGTAATAATAATTAATAAAAGTTCATTTTTTTCTCTTCATTTCTATCAATCTCATTAAAAAAAATTAAATTTTTCAGGCATTTTCAACCAAAATTCATTTTACTTAAAAATCATGATAAAAATTATCCATCTGATTATCAGTATTTTAAATTATTTATTTTAAAAATTTCACTACTTTGTATTGCATAATACCATTTTATTTACATATCTTTGTAATGTAAAATTAGAATAGGCTCAGCTAGCTAGGGGCTTCTTTCTAAAAATATAACTAATTAACAAAACTTATCAAAGATGAATACCGAAAATACCAAAGCGCAAATGCGAAAAGGAATTCTGGAATTCTGTATTCTAAGTCTCATCAATAACCGCGAAATGTATGTTTCTGATCTTATTGATGAACTGAAAAAAGGAAAACTGGATGTAGTGGAAGGGACCCTCTACCCTCTTCTTACAAGACTTAAAAACGGAGAATTTCTCTCTTACAGATGGGAAGAATCTACCGGAGGACCACCCAGAAAATATTATCAGATCACAGAAAAAGGAAAACTTTTCCTGGATGAACTTCTCAATACATGGAATGAACTGACAGCCTCAGTAAACCAAATCACCCAACAAAATTAAAAAACAAAGCTATGAACAAGACACTCTCAATAGGACTCGCAGGTTTTTCTTTTACCATAGAAGAACACGCATATATAAAGCTCAGCGATTACCTTAACGCACTGAGAAGCTCTCTGGATGCTTCTGAGGCTGATGAAGTAATGCATGACATAGAAATAAGAATGGTGGAAATTTTCAAAGATTCTTTAGGAAAACGTGAAGTGATCAACGATACCGATGTAGAAAGGGTAATCGCACAGATCGGAAGCCCTGAAAAAATCGAAGAGCAGGAAGAAGCTTATTATTCTGAAAAAACATCTGCCAGAAACTATAATTCAGGAACTCATTATACCGATAAAAAGCAGCTGTTCCGTGATCCGGAAAAACAAAAAGTTGCCGGAGTCTGCGCAGGCTTAGCTCAGTACGTAGGAATGGATATTACTACCATGAGAGCAATCTGGCTGGGAATCTTCGTATTAGGAATTTTTACAGCAGCCATTTCTTCTTCATTAATAGGTCTTCTATATGTAATCCTTTGGATCGTACTTCCAAAAGCTGAAACAGCAGCAGATTTCCTGAAAATGCAGGGAAAGCCTATGAACTTCGACAATCTTAAGAATGAGTCTAATAAATTGGTACAGTTTGCCAATGAATCTACTCAGAGGGTCGGAGAAATCTATAACGAAAACAAGCCGTACATCAACAATGCAGGAAGCGGGATCTGGAATGTATTTAAGTATATTGTAGGAGGATTCTTCGTATTGATGGCTGTAAGCAGCATTATCGGAGTATTTGTACTATTTGCCCTTTTCGCAATGGACACAGACTTCCCGGGAGCTAATGAGATCAGATTCTATATGGATGATCAGGGATTGGATAAAGTACTGGCTGCGATGATGGTGATCGGAAGTTTAATTCCGGCAATCCTTTTCAGCTTGTTAAGTATCAAAATATTCTCTCCGAAAACAAAACTGAGAAATATCGGATGGGTTGTAGGAGGTTTATTCCTTCTTCTGATCGGACTTGGAACTTACTTCGGTATCAGCATGGCTAAGAAAGATATGATCTACAGAGGAAGTAAGGAAGATGTAGAAAATGTTGCCATCAATACCACTTCAGATACAGTGTATGTAGATGTAAAACAGATCAACATTCCTCAGAGCTTCAAAGCGTATGACAATGATATTTATTCTGATAAAAAATCAGTGTATGAAGAAGATTATATTTCTGTAGATGTTACAAGAAAACCAGATATCAAAACACCGTATCTGATTATCAAAAAAGAAGGAAAAGGATATAACTTCCCTATCCAGCTTACAGTTCCTGTAGAAGTGGTCAACAATAAAGTATTACTTCCGAACTATATCAAGTATCCATATGAGCACAGATTCAGAGATTACAGCCTTGATTATGAACTTGTAGTTCCTCAGAAAATGGTGGTTATATCAATGAAAAAAGACCGTATCAACATGGATGGAGACTTAGACGGAGACGGAATCAATGATAATGATCAGGACAGTGATGAAGACAACAACGGTGTCAGAATCGAAAAAAATAAAATCACGGTAAACGGTTCCAGCATTGAGTACAACTCTGATGACAAAGACAGCATCATTGTAAACGGTAAAAAAGTTCCGAACAACCAGGCAAAGAAAGTTATTGATTCTGCAGTGTCCAATATTAAAAAATCAAATAAAGATATGGACATCAAAATCAAAGACGGAAAAAACGAAATTTCCATACAAACTAAATAATTAACTTCAGAGAGTGGTAGAAGGTGTGGGTGGATGGCAACCGTTTGAAATTCACACCCTTCTTCTCTCAGAAAAGTGAAAATAAAGCTCCATTTAGTTTCTTATGTGAAAAAAAAGTTTTAATTTCGTAAAGCTAAAATTTAATAACCAACCAATCAAAAACGCAGCCTTATCATGATACAATTTGCAATGGAATTCGTAATGAAAATCGTAGATTTAATTAGCGGTTTGTTTTAAGA
Source organism: Chryseobacterium sp. DZ-32 (assembly GCF_059587025.1). Taxonomy (NCBI): domain Bacteria; kingdom Pseudomonadati; phylum Bacteroidota; class Flavobacteriia; order Flavobacteriales; family Weeksellaceae; genus Chryseobacterium; species Chryseobacterium sp. DZ-32. The sequence continues at coordinate 113,983 of NZ_JCAIOM010000013.1, read as the reverse complement.
GCGATAATATTTCAATATATTTGTAAAGTATAACCAAAGTTTGGTTATACTTTTTTGTTTTTAATCCGGGAAATCTATGAAAAAGCTATTAGGCAAAGCAATGTTAAAATTATTAGGTTGGAAGGTCGTCCTGCAGGGCGATGTCAACAACCTGAACAGGTGTATCCTTGTGGTTGCACCACATACTCATAATATGGAGTACATTTTGGGAAATTTCGCCTACTGGTCCTTGGAAAAACCTTTAAAAATTATCATCAAAGATGCACACACCAAAGCCTGGTATGGAAGTATCGTAAAAGGACTTGGAGGTATAGGAATCGACAGAAGCCAGAAAAATGACCTTGTGAATTTCGTGGCCGACCAGTTTTCAAAGGAAGATTTCAGTCTTGTTATTACTCCGGAAGGAACCAGAAGCTGGGTACCGAAATGGAGAAAAGGATTCTATCACATGGCTTTGGCAGCAAAAGTTCCTATCGTTCTGGCAGCAGGCGATTTTAAAAGAAAAATTGTGTATCTGGGTTACACCATTCCTTATGAAAGAATAGCCTCAGTACCTTTTTCAGAAATCATGCAGGAAATCCAGGACTATTATGTAAAAAATGACATTGTTCCAAAAGTTCCGGCCAACTGGAATCCCAATATTATGGGAACCGAGCTGGAAGCTAGAAGCTAGAAGCTAGAAGCTAGAAGCTAGAAGCTAGAAGCAAAATTAATCATCATTTATCAACTATTAAAATGAAAGGTCAGACAAAAGAAGAAATATTAGCATTCATCAATAACTGGGGAGACGTAACTCTTGCTAAAACGCTTGAAATCAAATTCATCGATATTGATCTGGAAAATGAAACCCTTAAAGCAACAATGCCTGTTCTCCCAAGAACCCACCAGCCGTTTGGCATCATGCATGGAGGAGCAAGCTGCGTTTTAGCGGAAACATTAGGGTCAAGCCTGTCTAATATTTTTATTGATGGTGAAAAATATTATGGAGTGGGAACCAATATCAACTCCAATCATTTAAGAAGCAAAAAAGATGGTATTGTAACCGCTACTGCACGTTTTATCAGAAAAGGCAAAACCATGCATGTCTCTGAAATTGAAATCCGTGATGAAAAAGGCGTTTTGATTAATCATACTACAATGACGAATAATATCATTCACAGATAAATTGCAACAACATAAAATAAAAAGAGCTTAAACTGAATTTAGGCTCTTTTTATTTTGACATCTTTAATACTAGTAATACCTTTGTAAAAAGGAAAATCACAACGGGAATTTCTATGTATTTCCATGATGATTTTTCAAAATCTTTCATAACTCATGATTTATTTCAAACTTCCTTTTGACGAGAGACTCCTGTCTGCTGATGAAAATAATACAAAAAATGCTGTCAACTTTTTTTCTTATAACGGTCTGGACCAAATCAGCTTCAGCGGAAAAATTTGTGAAATTGATGCTGCTGAATTTGCTCATACTTCTATTACCAATGAAAACCTGATCAGTGATTCTACAAATTCTTCTGCCGAAACAAAAGAAGAATACTGCGAAACATTACAGAAAGTGATCGAAGTGATTAAAGAAAATCACCTGCCAAAGCTGGTTTATTCCAGAAGAAAGATTTTCAAAGACTTTAGTTCCATCGATTATAAAGAGAGCTTCAAAAATGTATGTAAAAATTACCCCAATGCTTTCAGATATCTGTTTAATGATGGGAAAAATGCATGGATGGGAGCTTTCTCAGAAGTATTAGGGAAGTTTAATAAAACGACTCACGAATTTGAAACCATGGCTCTTGCCGGAACTCTTCCGGTATCTGAAGAATGGTCTGAGAAAGAAATTGAAGAACAAAAGCCGGTTACTGCCTACATTCAGGATATTCTTAAAAACTATTCTGACCATGTAGAACAATCGGAAACCTATGACCATATTTCCGGTAATATCAAACATTTACGAACAGATTTTAAAACCAGTATACAACCTGAAGATCTTGATAAAATTATCCAGGATCTGCACCCTACTCCTGCAATCTGCGGTATTCCAAAAGATTTTTGTAACGAAAATATCCGCAAATATGAAAAATTTCCACGTGAATTTTATGCAGGTTATATCAAGGTTGAAACGGATGAGAGTATTCTGTACTTTGTCAATCTACGTTGTGCAAGACTTTATAAAGACTCGGTACATGTTTTTGTAGGAGGCGGAATAACACCTCAAAGTGATCCGGAAAAGGAATGGAGAGAAACAGAACTGAAGTCTGAAGCGATATTGAAAAACCTGGTTATTTCCTGATATTTTTAGATTCTCCCATAAATTCCGCAGATTTTCAAGGATAAAATATATTTCCTTCTCTTGAATGGGCTAAAGCCCACTCATTTTGAATTAATCAGGTCAATTATTTATGTAAAATAGGCATTGATATTGATAGATTTGCCCACAGATCGCACAGATTTGGAAAAGATATCTATATATATTTTCTTTGCTGAGTGCAACGCCTTTGCGAACAATTTTAAAGCCATTTATCGTCCTTCTGCGGGCTTTGCGTGATAATATTAGGTTTTGGCTGAAGCCAATTGAATCATATGTTTTATTTAAACGGACTAAAGTCCGTTCCTATTGATACAAAAAAACAGTATTGCATTTAAGACACCTAATTTCTAATCCCTTATTCCTAATCGCTGCTACCTAATTCCTATTATCTACCACCTAAAAAACTAAAACCTCCTTCAAAAAGAAAGAGGTCTATATCTATATTGAAATAATCAATTTATTTCTTAACACCGATTCTGCTCCAGGTATCCATTACAAAAAGCAGGATAAGGCCTATGGCAGCAGCGCCAGCAGAGAATACAAACTTAATGTTATCTTCATCTCCAAGGATATCTGTCGCTTGCCAGTTGATAGCATAAAGATTGATGGCGATGAATACGATAAACAGTACTAAAAATACTTTATAAAACTTCTTCATGACTCTTAAAAATTAATATAATTCTGCACGAGTTGAGCAAAATTTGCGGTGAATAATTTAATTGAAATTGCCAAAAGGATAATTCCGAAAACTTTCTGAAGGATCATCAAAGTAGCATCCCCAATTTTCTTCTCCAGCCATTTCGCTGATTTCAGCACCAAATATACGAAAATTGTATTAAGAATGATTCCGCAGATAATATTAATATCATGAAATTCAGCTCGCAGAGACAGTGCGGTTGTTAGGGTTCCAGCTCCTGCAACCAGCGGAAATGCGATGGGTACAATGGATGCAGCCTTTGCTTCAGTGGTTTTATTGATTTCAATTCCTAAAATCATTTCCAGAGCTATGACAAAAATCACAAAAGCTCCGGCAATGGCAAAGGAATTTACATCCACTCCGATAAGCTTCAGAATCTTATTTCCTACGAACAGGAAAACGATCATAATTGCTCCCGCAGTAATGGCAGCCTTTCCGGCTTCAATCTGTCCAAACTTCTGCTGAAGGCTTACGATAATAGGAACTGAGCCGATGATATCGATAACGGCAAAAAGAACCATAAAGCTGGTAACAATCTCTTTAAAAGAAAAACCATCAAAAATTTCCATCTCTTTGTAATTAAAAATTTCGCAAAAATATGAAAATAAACTGACTATTTGCTAATTTGTGAATATAAATTAACAATAGTTTTCAAAAGTTCTTCCAAAGCTTCAGCAGATTTCACAGGATTGTATTTTTCCATCTGAACTTTCTGTTGCAGTCTGCTGTATTCATCTGCAACTGAAGAACCCTTGTGTTTTTCAAGAAAAGTCTTAAACTCAGGAGTAGAGCCTTGGAAATACTGGCTTCTTACTTCCTCATCCAATTCTTCCAACGTTGCAAAGAACTTTTCATACTCTCCGTTATCTTTAAGGTTTTCCAGATATCCAAAATAATCATTAATATCTGTTTTCATCAATTCTCTGATCTCTTTTTCTGTTTCAGCCACTGAACCTAAAGGTTTTGAAGGTACAGTTTCCCTAACTAATGTACGTTTTTTTTGCCAATTTTTAAATAGCAGATATGCAACAAATAAACTGATCAGAATAGCAATATTGGTCAGAAGAATATTCCAGTGGAATTTGCTTTTTTCTTTTACTTTAAAAGAAGTGGTTTTTAATACCGGAGTATTTACCGTCTCTAAAAGGTTATTGGTATATTCATTTACTTTCTCCACTGTAGAACGTGCTTCCAAAATCTGATCGTGGGAAAATGCGTTCAGATCCAGTGTTTTCTGTCCAAGATCTACATATTCTTTGCTTGCTGGATCAAAGAAAGCAAATTGTTCCGTTTTAATTGAAATTACTCCTGATTTTTTAGGAATAATCACATAATTAGCCAGGATTTCACCTTTCATTCCGGTAGTTCCCGGAGCAACTTTTGAGGTAATTTTGGGGGCAAAAACTTCATAATCCGGAGAAGCAGCAATCTTGGGAAGTTCCATATCAGGTAAATTACCTTCTCCTGAAACTTTCACCACTACATTCAGAGGCTTTTTGGCTTCCGGTTTTTCTTTGGAAGCATTGTATACGTTTACATTAAAGTTTCCAACAGCATTTTTAAAGCATTCGGGAGCTCCTTCAGGAAGCTTTCTTACGTTGATTCTGACTTTATTGGAAACAATTTTTGTTTTATTGGAATAGGTACTTACTGAAGCAGATACTCCGGGAACTTCCACATATCCTGCTTCATTAGGAAATACCATAAACATGGCCAGAACCTGCGAAGGCATATTTCCATATCCGGACGGATCTATCTCAGATTTATTAAAATTAATAGGATGCACGTTGATATTGTCCTGCTGCGGAAGGTGGATATTTTTCACCTTTCTCAGGTTATCCATATTTCTGGAATAGACTCTCAGAACAGCTACAGTAGGCTGATCCTGATATACATCCCTGTCATCAATTTCCATATTCAGATAAACATCATTGGAAGTATTTGCCGCCAGAGATCTTCTGTCGACAATATCACGGATATTGACATCAAAAGGTTCTGTTTTATAGATTCTGTTGTTGACGGTAACGAGAACGGAACCGATTTTTATTTTTCCTTTTTTCTTAGGTTCCAGAGCAATTCTGGAGACTTTTTGGGTAATTAAAGTATTGGTAGCAGGATCAATCACGGTATTCGTAACAGACCCGCTTCCTATAATATTAAATTTTGAAAGATCCGGAAGCTGGAAACCTGTCTGCTGTACAAGGTCACTTCCGTTAAGTTCAAGAACGATGGTCAGGTTGATGATATCCTTACCTGCATATTCGGTTTTATCTGCATCCATAGATAGATTTACCTGTCCGTAAGTAATTACGGATGCCAGCGTTAGCAATATGTAAATCAATTTATGCTGCATCACCAATCTTTCTCGTTGCTTTCAGGCATCGAATAAGAATTTTTGTTTAAAATTCTTCTGGCGGTTTCTTTTTCTTTTTCGTTTATTTTATCTAAGATCGCATTTTCAAGATTCTTGGGCATTCTGCCTTCATTATTTTGATTCTGCTTAGGATTGTCACCCTGGTCACTTTTACCTTCGTTTTGCGGGCCGTTACCCTGATCCTGTTTTTTGTCCTTGTCGCCTTTCTGATCATCTCCTTTGTTCTGATCATTTCCGCCGCCACCTTTTCCTGAGTTATTCTGTTCGTTTTTTTGCTGTTGTTTTTCTTTCTCTTTCAGTTTGGCAATCTCATAATTTTTTCGGGTTACCTCACTGTGGGGATCCTGCTTCAAGGCTTTTTTATAATAATCAGCAGCTTTTTCCGGCTGATTCATCTGCATATAAGCATTCCCTAAATTATGAAGAGCAGCTGCTTTATCAGGAAGTGTCTGTGAAAGTTTTTCTGCTTTTTCAAACTCAGCCTTTGCTTCTTCATATTTTTTACTTTTATACAATGCATTCCCCATATTATAGTGAGCGGTAAAATCTTTATCATTGGATTTTATCGCTTCCATATATTTCGAAGAGGCACCTTCATAATCTTTACCGTCAAATTTCTGATTGCCTTCATACACTAAATTCTTATAGCTTTCCTGCCCAAACATGAAGCCTGAGAAAGAAATGGCAACAATAAACGATAAAAATATGATTTTAGTATTCATCACTTGCAAAATTATTCCTTTATATGTTAAGAAACAGAGTTTTAATTGTTAAAGTTCGGTTAAAGTACTTGTAGAATTTCTTCTATAAATAAAGGAATTCTACACATTAAAATCTTTTTTAGGATTAAAAATATAAATTAAAAAGAAAAACAGAAGAGATACTGCAAGAAAATACTGATAATAATGGTTGGCATTTTGTGATTTTACCATAGTTTCCGCACCGGCAGATTTTTTATTTACTGCATCTACAATCCTGTCCGGAGCTTCATTGATATTATTTCCGTCAATATAAGTTCCATCTGTAGATTCCGCCATTTTCTTTAATGCTTCCGTCTGCCTTTTTGAAATCACCGTACCTCCGTTGGCATCGGTTTTATACCCCATCAGCTGTCCGAACACATATTCAGGAACCGGTGCACCTTCATCTGTACCTACTCCTACAGAAGTAATGCTTATTCCTTCTTTATTAGCTAATCTGATGGCAGCATTATCATTTCCTTCATTATCTTCACCATCACTCAGCAGAATCACTTTTCTGGATCCTTTGCTTACATTTTTAAATTTTTCAGCAGCAGCCTGCATTCCTTTCAGAAAATCTGTTCCCTGAATCTGCATAGAGCTGGTTTCAATACCGCTGATATAAGTTTCCGCAGAATTATAATCCGTTGTAAGAGGCATAATAGACATGGCATTCCCTGCAAAAATCACTATACCTACTTTGTCATTATTCATTTTCTTCATGGTAGCCAGCATCAGATTTTTAGCTTCTGTCAGACGGCTTGGATCTATATCTTCAGCATTCATAGAATTGGATACATCCAGCATAAAGATGACATTATTCAGTTTCTGGGTACTTTTTACCTCTTCTGAGCCATTCAGAAGATCAATGATAGAGAATATCAGAAATAATGTTCCCAATAAATATAATGCAGGAAAAAACTTTGTAAATCCTGATCTTTTTTCAAATAAATTCTCATGAAACTGGCTCGCAGCAAAAATTTCTCTCTTTTTATTTCTCCATTGTAGAAAACGGATCAAAAACGTAGCTAACAGCGGCAGAAGCAACAGTAAAAATAAATACCAATAATTTCCTAAAGACCAACTCATCAGCTTAAAATTTTATAAAACACCCATCTCAACAATGCATCCAGCACCAGCATGGCCAGTGCAACCCAAAGGAATATTTTGAAATACTCTTCATAATTGTACAGCTTGGAAACCTTTACATCAGATTTTTCCAATTGGTTGATTTCATTATATACTTCTTCCAGACTGCTGTTTGAAGTAGCTCTGAAATATCTGCCTCCCGTTGTCTGAGCTATTTCTCTCAAGGTATTTTCATCTATCGTCACCTCTGTTTCAGTAAAAATAAGATCACCAAAAATATCCTGCGATGTCGGCATCAGTGCATAACCATTGGTTCCAATTCCGATTGCATATACCTTTATATTATTATTTTTTGCCAGTTCGGCAGCAACCTGTGGTGGAATCGCATTCTGAATATTGCTTACCCCATCCGTCATCAGGATCACCACTTTACTTTTGGCTTTACTTTTAATCAAATGATTCACTGCAACGGAAAGTCCTTCTCCTATAGCCGTTCCGGGTTCAAGACCTGCAGAATTCAGATTTTTAATTTCATCAATAACCACTTGATGATCTGAGGTAACCGGAACTTTGGTAAAAGCTTCTGCAGCGTAAGCTACCACGCCTATTCTATCATTAGGACGTTTCTGAACAAATTTTACGGCAATATCTTTCAGGGCGGTAATTCTGTCCGGGCTCAGATCCTTCGCCAGCATACTTAGAGAAACATCAATGGATAACATAATATCGACTCCCTTTGTATCATCTCTATCCTGAGAAATGGTAAACGTTCTCGGCCTTGCCATGGCAATAATCAACGCAGAAAGAATGATATATTTTGATATTTTCAGCAAAAAAAGCACACCCTGGATACTCCCGCTGTGATCCATATTTTTTATGGTAGGAACTTTTATACCTTTTCTTTTATTTTTTCCAATATCTTTAATTAAAAGTGGAATAAACAGCAGAAAAAGCAGCAAAAACCATGGGCTGTAAAACTCAAAATTAAACATCCTTCCTTAAGTTTTCGAATTCTAAATCTTTGGATGATCTTTTCACAAAATCTCTGATATTGGCAAAATCTCTTTCCATGGTTTCCTGATCAGGAAATGTTTTGGCAAATTTCACCAGGTCTCCCCTAAGAAATACGTCTTCTATTATTTTTTCGTTGTCCTGCGAGATTGTATTATTTTTTTTCATGACCTCAATAAGATCATCGGTAAGAAGTACATCTGCAGGAAGGCGGTATTGTTTTGTAATGAAGGTTCTGGAAATATCGATCAGTTCAACATAAAACGAACGGAAGTTTCCTCCTTCAATATATTTTTTCTTTTTAAGAGAATCAAGTTCTTTTAAAGTCTGATTGGTAGCAACCACAGGAGAACTCTTCGATTTTCTTCCCCATTTTACAAACATAATAATGGCAATAACCAGGGCAATACCAGCCAATGCAGCAAGGATATAAAACTTATAAAGCTCCCAGTAATCTTTGGGTTCAAGTTTCACCTGCTTATTATTCATAATATCATTAATCTGATCTGCTTTTTGAGCCGTATTAATAACATCTATTTCGTAAGGAATCGTTTTAAGTATTCTGTCACCTACTTTGAATTCCAGTTCCGGAATGGTAAATTTTCCTTCTTCAAAAACAGCAAATTCTATCTTCCTTTCATAGGTGTTAGCCGTTTGTCCGATACTGTCTTTGGTTTCTTCAAAATGAAAAGGGAGCAGCTCATTTTTGGCTGCTGAAGTTACCTGCTGCTCATTAAGATTATCAATCTTTATGGTAAGATGATTGATTTCTCCGAGAGCAAGAGTTTTCTTTTCTACGTTAGAGGATAATATCTGTGAAAAAGCATTTGCACAGATCAGAAAAGATAATATTAAAAGTATTTTTCTCAATGTTAAATAATAAGGCAAAACGCCTGATGTTTTTAAGTTACGGGCTCAGCCCGATGTTATTTTTTCTGAAAGTAATTATACAATAATTTTGAATAATCCGAACCGGTATTGATATTCATAAAACTGGCAGAGCTGTTGGCAAAGTCTTCTTCCAGCGCTCTGAGTTTTTGTTTTTGAGCTTCTGCGAAGGTATACCGCCATCTTGCACTGGAAGTATTGGCCCAGATCTCTTTTCCGGTTTCTACATCAAGTAATCGGGCATACCCAACGTCAGGGATTTCATTATCTTTTTCATCATAAATCCTCATTCCCAGCAACTGATGTTTCTTTGAAGCTACTCTCAGCATTTTGGAGTCATAGGCATCCTCAAAATCTGAAAACAGAAATACCAGAGATTTTCTTTTAAAAATTCCCATCATATATTCCATTGCCTTGTCTATTTTAGATTCTGCCGGAACATAATCTGCAGTGAGAATATTACTGATAATGGAAAGAATGTGTTTTCTTCCTTTTTGAGGAGGAATGACTTTATATACTTTATCAGCAAACAGGATCAATCCTACTTTATCATTATTACCAGCTGCTGAAAATCCTAAACTGGCGGCAATTTCAGCTACATATTCCCTTTTCAGCTGGACTTTTGTTCCATAATCCATGGAAGCGGAAATATCCACAAGAATCATCATTGTCAGTTCCCTTTCTTCTTCCATTACTTTTACGAATGGTTCACGGAAACGTGCGGTTTTATTCCAGTCGATTCTTCTGATCTCATCTCCAAACTGATAAGGACGAACTTCAGAGAAAGTCATCCCCTGTCCTTTAAAAGCGCTGTGATATTGCCCCATCAAAGCAGCCTCCGTCTTTTTTCTGGTACGGATTTCAATCTGCTTTACTTTTTTTACAATATCTTTTATCTGCATAGACGAATTCAAATTCAAAGTTTAATGTTCTAGTTTCGGAATCCGGGTTTTGGGTTAGTCATTAAACTCAATGGATACGTTCGACCACTCATTATCAAACTTTGTGTTGTATTTTTTATAAAAATTGATGGCTGGCTCATTCCAGTTTAATACCTGAAACACCATTCCACTGTAATTATTGGTTTGACCATATTCCAGTGTTGCATCAAATAATTTTTTTCCAATCTGCTTTCCTCTTAGCTTTTCAGTTACTACAAGATCTTCAAGATACAGCCTTCTTCCTTTCCAGGTTGAATATCTGTCGTAATACAGGGATATTCCAACTATTTTTCCTTCATATTCCGCTACAAAAGCTCCCCAAACAGGAGAAGTACCAAAACCATCCTGAGTAAAATCCTCTAAAGTCACGGTTACTTCATGCAGTGCTTTTTCATATTCTGCCAATTCTTTTATCAAATCCAGCATAGCAGCACAGTCCTGCTGAACTGCTTTTCTTATGATCACATCACTCATTATGGTGCCTGTATTTTTGCTAAAATTCTATTGATAATTTCCTCAGTTGTGATCTCTTCCGCTTCTGCTTCAAAGGTCAATCCCATTCTGTGTCTCAATACATCTTTTGCCAATGCTTTTACATCTTCCGGAATGACAAATGCTCTTCCTTTTAAGAAGGCGTAGGCTCTTGAAGCAATAGCAAGGTTGATGGATGCTCTTGGAGAAGCTCCGAAGCTGATATAATTTTTAAGTTCAGAAAGACCGTAATTTTCCGGATAACGTGTTGCGAACACCATATCCAGGATATATTTTTCAATTTTCTCGTCGAGATAAATCTGATTGATCAGTTCTTTTGCATCTACAATATCCTGAAGGGAGATTACAGGCTTAACCGTTGGCTGGTGTGAGGTTGAAACCATTCTCATCACCTGTCTTTCATCTTCAAAAGCAGGATAATCTATGGTACACTTCAGCATAAAACGGTCGCTTTGTGCTTCAGGAAGCAGGTAAGTTCCTTCCTGGTCAATAGGGTTTTGTGTCGCCAATACCAGGAACGGTTTTGGAAGCTTCATGGTTTCGTCACCAATCGTCACCTGTTTTTCCTGCATGACCTCCAGAAGCGCTGACTGTACTTTTGCCGGCGCACGGTTGATCTCGTCCGCCAAAACAAAATTCGCAAATACCGGCCCTTTTTTTATAGAAAAATCATTGTCTTTGATATTGAAAATCATCGTTCCCACTACGTCTGCAGGAAGTAAATCCGGTGTAAACTGAATCCTTGAAAAATCTCCATGAACAGCATCTGCCAATGTTTTTATCGCTAAGGTTTTAGCCAGTCCCGGTACTCCTTCAAGAAGAACGTGTCCGTTTCCCAAAAGCCCTACCAAAAGACGGTCTACCATGTATTCCTGCCCAATAATAACTTTGTTGATTTCCTGTCTCAGAAGAGTAAATAAGTAGTTTTTTTCTTTTACTTTTTCCGTCAATTGGCGGATATCTTCAGCTTGATATATCTCTGACATAGCTCGATTTAAAATAAGTGGTAAATTTCTGATAAATACTTGCATTAATCAACATAATAAATGCCATTTTTGAGTTAAAGTTTGTTAAAAAATCCGGCATTAACAATATTTTCAATGCTATAATACTGTATTTCTTATCTATATATAAATCCAGAAATTCAAATTATTACTATTAAACCATTCTTTATTTTTTTCATATTATCGAAAAAAAATGTCACAAATTACTTCTGCAACATTTTTTTAATTGTTTGTCTAAATTATCAATCAAGAGCTGTTTCTTAGTATTTAAAGCTTGGTTATAGTAATGGTAAATATATTTTCAGGAGCATCAGTAGTATCTTCATAAGCACCGACATTTATAAAATAATCAGTTCCTCCCGTAGTGGTAATAGTAAGGGTTTCTGCTGTACCATTGCCACCAGTATCTACAGTTCCTGTACATGACAGATTACTGCAGCTGCCACTATATACAGCTATCTGCGGATCATAGCTACTTCCGGAAGGCATAGTCACCTTAATCGTATACTGACTGCCATCACCCGTAAACTTAAACCATGTACCATCATTCATTCCTGCATCTCCACTACTTGTACATACCGTTATATTTCCGGCATTATTAGTTGTAGATATAGCATCATTCTGAGTGTAGGTGTAAGGAAATACTGATGCCAGCAATGCTCCCGCACATGCGTCATTTACAGGTATTGGAGGAACAGTTTTAAAAACAAGTTCTGAACATCCTGAAGATTCAATACCTCCTGAAACTGATGTTATTCTTAAATAGCAAGTTGTTCCGGCCGGAAGAGCTGCAGAAGGGGTAAAGCTATTTCCGGATACGATCTGCTGATTAATAATATCTGAACTTCCTGAACTTGTCCCCACTGAAACTTTGTAGGATGCAGCACCTGAAACAGGATACCAGTTGAAATCAGGAAATAGAGAAACGTTTTGAGCATTATTTACAGGATAAATAACAAAAGGACAGGCAGGGCTGACATTTGGTGTAAGACCTGAAATTGTAACTGCTGATTTATAATCTGCACTTATTCCTCCAGGAGGAGATGCAATATCCACTACAGCGCGGTCTCCTTTATAGTACAGTGTTGAATATGGAAAATGAGGATAGACATGGAAAGCTTCATCAAAATTATTAATATCAATATTCGGAGAGTTTTCTTTTGCTGCAACAACTAAATTATCAACATTATTATAAGTAAATGGCGTAGTAAAAACAACTTCGACTTTATTATTGTTTTTGGTGACAGCTCCCGTAAATACCTGTGTCAGTTGCGAAGCAGGAATCCAGTCTGTGCCGGAAGAAAAGACTGTTTTTGAAGTATGCCCGAGATATACGGTCCAGTTTGAAGATTCAGTAATAGTAGAGGAAGAATCCACATAAAATGTAAGGCCGGTAATAGAACCTGCCGTACTGGCATTTAATTCCTGTTTACGATATATCTGCTGTACATAGGAATAGGAAAAAAAACTGCTTACCGGAGCAACACCAACATTTGAACTACCAATATTGATATTGATTTGCGCATCCATTATCGCAAATATAAAAAATAAAGCTAAAAGTAAAATTCTTTTCATCATTAATAACATTTAGGTAAAATATAGTGCTAATTTAATAATAAATACTTTGATTACACCAATAATAAATATATTTCATCACATAACCCTATACTAAGAAATAATTTAAACAAAAACAAACTAAAATTTAAAAACAATAAACATTTAACAATAATACAAGACAATTACACAAAATAAGATAAATTAAATTTGATTTTAATAAATATTTAATACATTTACACTAAACATCAATACTATGTATAAAAAGCTATCCTTTTGCAGTTTTTTCATTGCCAATTTCGTTTTCGCCCAAACGACCATGACCAATATAATTTCTGATGCTGTCTACTATGATGGCTATGCAGCTACGGTATCCAATCCTACGCCCGTGGGTTTGACCAGATTGAATAACTCCAGGTACACCAGAAAGCTTACTGACGCAGAACTAGACTCTTTCAAAGCTAAGATTGCGATGCGGGTAACAATCGCTGCATTGTGTGACAATTATGACCGTCTCGGAGAAGTCTTTTTAGCAATGGTACCTAAAAACCAATCTATTTACACCATCAATGATTCTAATGTCAAAAGAATAGAAGTAGGCAGATATATTACTCCTTTTATGAATAAAAACAAAACACCCTCTGAAGTTCCTTACACCTATGATGTCAGCAATTTGTACAGCATATTTCATGATACAACATTGCGTGGCATGTACGATCTGTATATGGAACTGGATGTTTTCGGGGTTCCTTATGCAGCACAGACTCAGGTTTCAGGCTGCACAAACAGAACTGATGTTTTTTCAGGCACCCTTACTTTTTTCTCAACGGATACAGGAGCAGCACCTACAGACAGCAATAATCTTTTACCTCTTCTAACTTACAGCAGTCTTAATAACTACAACAGCACCGATGTTACCGGAGAAACGGTTAGAATTGTTACTTTTAATCTGCCAAGCCCTGTTACAAATGCCCGTTTTTTTGTAATTTCTACTCCCCATGGGGCCAACAGTGGCGGTGAAGAATATGTCAGAAGACAAAACTATACCTATATAGATGATGTACAGGTTCTCACCTATACTCCAGGAGGTATTTCATGTGAACCGTACCGTGTATACAATACTCAAGGAAACGGAATCTATGGTTCTACTCCTAAAACTTTTGCTGACTGGACTTCATGGAATAACTGGTGTCCGGGAAATTCTGTTCCCATCAGAAAATTTACATTACCGAGCTTAACTGCGGGGAATCACACCTTGAAACACACAATTCCAACTGCCGTTTTCAACCAACAGCAGGGAGAAGTAAGGTTATCGGTTTATATGCAGGGGAAGAGCAATACAGCACTGAATGCAAAAGATATCAGAACAGTTGACGTGAACATATATCCCAATCCTACTACGGACTTTGTCAATGTAAAATCAAAAGCAGAAGTCAATTCAATCAGTGTTTTTAATACAGAAGGCCGAAAACTTTCCGAAACTTATAACGAAAACAAAATAAATCTTTCGTCATACAGCACAGGGGTTTATTTTCTACATATTGTTTTAAAAGACGGAACGACCTTTACCCACAAAATAATCAAAAAATAATTGCGGGCAGATTTTTCAGAAATAATGAAAACATACCCTCCCTGAAGCTTTTCACGGGAGGTTTTTCATTAATTATCACATATTAATACACATCTAAAACACTCTGTTATCAATAAAAATTAGCCAAAGAACAACCTTAATTTGCTCTTTTTTCAAATAGTTAAAAAATTTTAACTTTAATCCTCTACCCAAAAAAATTGTCATTTCCAGTTTATTAAACTATTTTTGGTGATTAAAAATTTTGCAAAATGAATTATCATTTTCAAGCACACAGACAGGTTAGAAAGAACCTTTTAGATATCCTTCAGAATACCTCTCATGAAGATCTGATCCTGATTCCGGATGGTTTCAACAACAATATTTACTGGAATATTGCCCATACTGTTGCCACACAGCAGCTACTGCACTATTACCTGAGCGGAAATCCTTTCCGTATAGATAAGTATTGGATTGAAACATACAAGAAAGGGACTTTGCCCAACTTAAATGTTCAGAAATCAGAAGTGGAAGATTTAGAATTTTTACTTACCGAAACTTCAAAGATTTTAATGAAGGATTATGACAGTGATTTCTTCTCAGACTACACTCCTTACACCACAAGTTTCGGAATGGATCTGAAAAGCATTCAGGATGCCATCATCTTCAACAATATGCACGAAACCCTTCACTATGGATATGTGATGGCACAAAAAAGAGCAATTTTAGGAGAGAAAGGGAGATAATGAATCTTGCTACGCAAGTCAATGGTCAGAAGTGAATAGGCATCCAACCAATTGACTTACAAAGTAAAATTCACGATTGACCATTCACTCTATAACTATATAATACATTTTCAATGAAAGACGATTTTATTTTCGGGCTGCGTCCCGTGATTGAAGCAATTGAAGCGGGAAAAACGATTGACAAGATCTTTGTGCAGAATGCACTTCAGGGTCCTATTTATGCTGAATTAAAAGCCATTTTAGCGAAAAATAAAATCCGTCCCAATTATGTTCCGGTTGAAAAACTGAACCGTTTTACAAGAAAGAACCACCAGGGTGTGGTTGCTTTTATTTCGGACGTACCGTTTCATAAAGTGGAGGATATTGTTCCACAGTTATTCGAACAGGGAAAAACACCTTTCCTTTTAATTCTGGACAGACTTACCGATGTAAGAAACTTTGGAGCCATCTGCAGAACAGCGGAATGCGTAGGAATAGATGCAGTTATTATTCCTGAAAAAGGAGCTGCTCCTATCAATTCCGATGCGATAAAAACTTCTGCCGGAGCGATCTATAATATCAAAATATGTAAGGAAAACAATCTTGCCCACACGGTAGACTTCCTTCAGCAAAGCGGAATTTCCGTATATGCAGCCAGCGAAAAAGCGCAGAAGTTAATCTATGATGTTAATATGACTGAGCCATGTGCTATCGTTATGGGAAATGAGGAAACCGGAATTTCTAAAGAAGTATTGCATCATGCTGATGAAAAAATAAAACTTCCTATTGAAGGAAAAACACAATCCCTGAATGTTTCTGTAGCATGTGGAGCGATTTTGTATGAAGCGGTAAGACAGAAAATGTCCGTGATACCTAATCCATAACCATGAAAATACAATCACTTTTACCTTTATTTTTTGTCCCGTTGGCTTTTAATGCCCAGACAAAAAAAACAGCAACAGACAACTGTCTTGCCACTGATCTTGATAAGATGGTTCAGAAAGAAGCTGTTGCTTATATGCAGGATCCTGCACGTGTAGGAATTTCAATAGGCATTTTTAAAGATGGTAAAAGTTATTTTTATAATTATGGGACAACAGAAATAGGGAAATCAGAACTTCCAACCTCCCAAAGTCCATATGAGATTGCATCCATCACAAAGACCTTTACCGGAACACTTCTGGCTCATGCTTTAGTAGATGGTAAAATCAAAATGGATGATGATATCCGGAAATATCTGGATGGAAATTATCCTAATCTTGAATTTGAAAAGCACCCGATAACAATCGGTAATCTAACCAATCATTCATCAGGATTGCCTCAGTTTTTACCGGATCAGTCTGAAACATTCAAAAAACCGATGGACTCTGTTGCCCTCGCATTGTCGGATTTTTATAAAAACTATTCAAAAAAGAATTTTTATGAGGATCTTCATCAGGCTAAAGTGGATTTTGTACCCGGAACAGAATATAAATATTCCAATGTCGGAACACAGATTGCCGGGGATATCCTGGAAAAAGTATATCATACAAGCTATGAAAACCTGCTTTCAGAGTATATCACAAAGCCTCTGAAAATGAATCATACTATTATTGGTACGAATTCTGCACAGCTATTGACTCGTTATAACGAAAAAGGAAAGATAATGCCCAGAAATTTCACAACCATTTTTGCTCCTGCAGGAGGAATCATTTCTACTACAGGAGATCTTGTGAAATACATGCAGTATCATCTGGATGAGAACAATAAATATGTGAAAGCATCCCATACTCTTTTTGTAAAAAGTGAAGGAGATGCTATTGGATTATATTGGAGATTGCACACCTATGAAGATGGAACTCAAACCGTTTATCATACAGGAGGTACATTTGGTTTTTCAAGTGTTCTTCAGATATATCCATCAAAAAACATGGGAGTCGTAGTACTTTCCAATGAATCGGATGGAGAATCTCAGGGAAAACTGCACGACATCGCAGATAATATATTAAGAAACAGTAGTAAAAAATAAAGTTAAAAAAATCGAATGAAGAATATTGCAGCGCTTGCGCTTATATCATCAATAGCTCTTGTATCTTGTAAAAAAGAAACAGCAAAAATAACGAAAGTAGATCCTAAAACCGGAAAAACAGTAACGGTAGAAGTTCCTGCTGATTCTGTAGCGAAAGTTTCAGAAAACCCTGCTATCAAAGATTCTGCGGGAGTTATTACACAGACTTTCAAGCTGGAAAAAGGTAAAACATATCCTCTTACCACTTATCAGAGAGATGTGAAGACTATGACTGACCCTCAGGGGAAATCCATCACCGCTACCAGCGAATCTACAGATGAGATGAATTTTGTAGTGGATGACATCAAAGGAAACGTATATGAAATGACGCTTAACCTTGTAGCAAAGAGAAGTTCTCAGTCGGCACAGGGAAAAACGGTAGTAGTAGACACCAAACTTCCTCTTCCTAAAGAAGATGATCTTAAAATGATCTGGAATGTAAACAAAGCGCTTACCGGAAACAAACTTCAGATGAAGATGGATACAAAAGGGAATGTAATTTCTATTACAGGATTTGATGCTGTTTACACAAAAGTAGGTAACGCAGTTGGTACACTTATCAAAGATGCCAATGAAAAAGCAAGCGTAGTAGCAAGCCTTAAGCAGTCTTTCAACGAAAAAGTACTGAAAGACCAGTTCCATAAAAACCTGATGATTATTCCTAAAAAAGGAGTTAAAATCGGAGAAAAATGGTCAACTTCTGAAAATGCTGACGCCAGCGGAGCTGTTAAAGTAACCTCTAATTATGTAATGAAAAGCTTAGGAAACGGAGCTGCAGAAATTGCAGTAACCGGAGGTATTCCCAAAAAAACAGAAAAGAAAACTCAAGGACCTATCACACACAGCCTGAGCAGTGAGCTTGTTCAGAACGGAACCATTAAGTTTGACGAAAGCACGGGATGGATTACCAACCAGAATATCAACGTAAAAACAACTCAGATAGAAACCATTTCCGATGGAAAACAGTCTCAGTCTATGAAAAGTATTTCCAATTCTTCGGTAATGGTAAACCCATCTGCTAAATAACTTGAATAAACATTCAGGGTTTAAAGTTTACATCTTAAACCCTGAACTTTAAACAAAAAAATTATGAAGTACATTCTTGAGTTAGTACTCACTGCCATTATTATTTTCTTTGTCTGGAATATTCTGAAAAGAATTTTCTTTAAGACATTCTATAGTTACCGTTTTAATAACAATAATCAAAACAACGGGCAGCAGGACATCAACAACTCGAATAAGAATAACAAAAAGAACCTTAAGTGGGATGCAGAAACGGTAGACTACGAAGAGGTGAAAGAGAGTAATGACAAAAGGTAAAAATTCCAAGAAATAAAAGATAATAACCAGCATGGCAAAAAATAAAAACTTAATTTATATTGCAATTTCATTAGTAGTATTTATAGTTTTAGCATTTTTATATTCCACTCCTGTATTTTCAGGGAAACAGCTTTTCCAGCATGATATTGTACAGTACAGAGGAGGAGCAAAAGAACTGCTTGACTACAGAGCCAATACCGGAAATGAAACCTATTGGAGTGACTCCATGTTTGGGGGAATGCCGACTTATCAGATGGGAAGCCAGTTCAAAGGTGATATCATCAAAAAAATAGACAGCAATCTGAATTTCCTGCCAAGGCCGGTTAATTATCTCTTCCTGCTGTTTGCAGGTTTTTTCCTTTTGGGAATGGTAGTGGTCAGAAACTGGAAATATGCTCTTTTGGGAGCTACTTTCTTCGGACTTTCCACCTATTTTTATATCATTATTGCAGCCGGACATAATGGTAAAGTAAATACCATTGAATATTTCGCACCGCTGTTAGCCGGAATTTTACTGGTGTATATCAGGAAACAATACATCTGGGGGTTCATTGTCACTACCCTTTTTATGGGTCTTCAAATTGCTGCAAACCACCCACAAATGACCTATTATCTGTTCATTGCGTTAGGATTCTTATTCCTTTCTGAATTGATCAGAGCCATCCAGAAAAAGACACCGATGAAGCACTTCCTTATTTCATCAGGGATTATCGCAGCGTCATGTGTTATCGGGGTTGGAATGAATTCACAAAGAATCATGGCCAATTCAGAATATGTAAAAGAAACGGTTCGTGGAAAGCAGATTTTAAATAACGACAGCCATACTTCAGGAAAATCCGGAATGGACAAAGAAAGTATGCTGATGTGGAGCTACGGGCAACTGGAAACTTTAAACCTTTTTATTCCAAGATTAATGGGAGGCGGAAGCCAGGAACCTGAAGGAAAAGAAATCATGAACAGAGTTCAGGAGCTGGTGCAGGAAAATGTAGGTTCACAGACTGAAATGGACAGAATTTCCAAAGGTTTTAGCGGGGTTACTTACTGGGGAGACCAGCCGGGAACTTCAGGACCTGCCTATCAGGGAGCAATTGTTTGTTTTCTTGCTTTATTAGGATTCTTTTTTGCCTCGAAAAAATACCGTTACTGGATTTTAGGAGCTTCCATTCTGACTATTTTACTGGCCTGGGGAAGTAACTTTATGCCATTATCGGATTTCTTTATCGATTATGTACCGTTCTATAATAAATTCAGAGCTCCTTCTTCAATCTTAGTGGTAGTAGAGTTATTATTCCCATTAATTGCCATTTTGGGATTATACAGATTCTTTACAGATGAAAAGTTGACTGAAGAGTATAAGCAGAAAATTCTGATGTATGTAGGAGGTGGAACGTTAGGATTTTTATTGATTCTTTTAATCTTTGGAAAATCATTGTTAGGTTTTGCTACAGAAAACGAGAAAACCTACTTCCCTCCTTTCCTGCTTGATTATCTTGTAGATGAAAGATATAAATTATTCAGAATAGATGCCATAAAAGCATTCATTTATGTAGCGATTACTGCGGCAGCTCTATTCTTAACTTTAAAGAAAAAGCTTAATCAGAATATTGCTTTGGTAGTGATTGGGCTTGTAAGTTTATTTGATCTTTGGTCGGTAAACAAACGTTACTTAAACGATGAAAACTATGTTGATAAAATCTTCGCTGAAAATCCTTTCCAGACTGAAAGTTCAGACCTGTTGGCTGAAAAAGTGCAGGGAAATCCAAATCTTGAATCTATTTTATCCAATGTCAACATCAACAAAACATTGGAGACTATTGCTGAGAAAGACAAAACACACTACAGAATTTACAACCAGACATTAGGAGTTACCAGCGAAACCAATACCTCTTATTTTAAGGCTTCCATCGGCGGTTATCACGCTGTAAAATTAAGAAGATATGACGATGTACTGAATGAATACATCAATAGTATTGATAGTATAAAAACACCTAATGTATTAAACCTGTTGAATACCAAATACATGGTTTTCGGAGGTCCTGAGCAGCCACAGGTTGTTCCTAATCCTAAAGCTAATGGCAATGCATGGTTTGTAAGCGATTTAAAATTTGTAGATACTCCTAATCAGGAAATAAAAGCGATCGGGACTATTGACAACAAGAAAACAGCTGTCATTGCTTCATCTGACAAATCATATTTTGATAACAAACCTGTTCAGGCAGATTCTACAGCATTTATCACTCTTACGAAATATCAGCCTAACGAACTTGAATTTAAATCTCAGTCGAAAACACCTCAATTGGCCGTATTCTCTGAAGTTTATTATCCTCATGGATGGAAAGTGTTAGTAGATGAGAAAGAAGTTCCTTATATCAAAGCAGATTATTTGCTTCGTGCCGTACATGTTCCAGCAGGAAACCACCATATCAGAATGGTTTTTGAACCTGAAGTGATTGAAAAAGGAAAATGGCTTTCTCTTTTTTCATTCGGATTATTTATCCTGTTGGCTGCATTTGGGCTTTTCTGGATGAATAAGAACAAGAAAAAAGAGATTGTAGCTGAACAGAATGCTTAAACAATATAAATAGTGTTGCGCAATGAGATTCTTCACTGCGCTACGCTTGGTTCAGAATGACAAAGACCATTAAGTAAAAAATGGAACAGAAGAAAATATTGATTATCACCTATTACTGGCCTCCTGCGGGAGGTCCTGGTGTTCAAAGATGGCTGAAGTTTGCAAAATATCTACCTGATTTTGGTTGGAAACCGATCATCTATACTCCGGAAAATCCAAGCTATCCATTGCTGGACGAAACACTGATGAAAGATATTCCGGAAAATATCGAGATGGTAAGAACCAAAATCTGGGAACCTTATCAGCTTGCTGAAAAACTGAATAAGAGCAATAAAAAATTCAAAGCCGGACAATTTGATGTAGGCAAAAACCAAAGTTGGAAATCTAAACTTTCAATTTGGGTAAGAGGTAATTTTTTCATTCCTGATGCCAGAGTTTTTTGGGTAAAACCATCCGTTACATTTCTGGAAAAATACCTGAAAGAAAATAAAATAGACACCATCGTTACTTCCGGTCCGCCACACTCTCTGCATCTGATTGGTTTAGGGCTTAAAAATAAAATGCCGGACCTGAAATGGGTTGCTGATTTCCGTGATCCATGGACAGAGATTTCCTACTACAAACATCTGAAATTAACTAAAAGTTCAGATAAAAAACACCGGCAGCTGGAAAGTGCTGTATTTAAGAATGCAGACATCACTTTGGCTACAAGTTACACTGATGCTGAAAACTTCAGAAAGGCCGGAGCTAATGCATTTTGTATTACGAATGGATTTGATGAAAGCGATTCAAGCAAAAAAGCAGTTGAAAATAAAAATTCACAAATTGAAAAAGCATTTACGCTAAGCTATATCGGAGTTTTGGAACAGCTGAGAAACCCTGAAAATCTTTGGAAAGCACTCGACGAACTGGTGAAAGAAAATGCTGAATTTGCGGCTGATTTTAAGTTGAAATTTGTAGGACGAATAGATGATAAAGTCCTCCACTCCATTGAAAATTCAAGTCTGAAAAATCATATTCTGAATCTTGGATATCTTGCCCATGGGAAAGCTGTTGAAGAAATGCAAAACTCGGATATGCTTCTTATTACCAATTTCCCGAACGAAGCTTCAAAAGGAATTATCCCCGGAAAAATATTTGAATATCTGGCTTCAGGAAAGCAGATTCTATCTTTCGGTCCGGACAAAGCGGATGTCGCAAAAATTCTGGAAGAAACGCAGGCAGGAAAACATTTCAGTTATCAGGATACAGAAAACATTAAAAAGTTTATTCTTGAAAAATATGAACTGTGGAAAAATGACAGCCTTATTGAAAATACCCAGCATATTGAACAGTTTTCAAGAAAAAATCTTACTCAACAGCTGACTGAAGTTTTGAAATAAAAAAGAAAGGAAGTTAGAGGCTGGAAGTTTATTCCAGTCGCTAACTTCTAACTTCTATATTGTCCACTGGTCATTCACAACGGCAATCAGATAGTATTTACCCTCAAATTCTTCAAATACGAAACGAACCGTTTTCCAATCCATATTACCGGATTTTTCGGTTCCTTTGATATAATTTTCCGTGAAATCAGCTTTAGGATAAATCTCTTTTAAATTATTCAGGGAATTACCTCCTCCGATAAATTTATTCACTGAATATTGTGAAGCTGTAAAGTCTTTAGAAAAAACCCATTTGCCAAGATAATCGTTGATGGTTGCTTTATAAGGATCTCCTGAACCATCCTGTTTCCCCCATGTAAACAAGGTTTTAGTAGGCTGGTATTTTTCAAAATCTGCTTTAGAAAAATGTTTATCTTCTTTCAGATTAACAAAAGCATACATTGAAAAACGGATCCCTTTTTGCGGGTGAATGAAGGAGGCAAAAGCAGTATAATCTTTATCTTTCAGTGCTTTCAAGACCTCATCATTAGCCAGCTTTAAAGCGGCTTCTTTATCCGCATGGGTCTGAACCGTACCTGCAGTGTCTGTTTTATTTTGTGCAATAGAATCTATTTCGTTCGGAACAGGTTTCCCGGCCTCTTTTTTACAGGCTGTAACAAGGCTCAAAACGAATACCGCGATCAGTAATTTTTTCATATTTTACATTTTGCAATAGGTAAAAACACCAAAACTGATGCCAAGCGATACATAATCTAAAGAGATAAAGACGATGAAGATTAAGAGGTTTCGGCTTCTCATTTTAAAAATTACATCGTACATTTGTTAGATGGAAATGTTGGATATTCTGATTATCGGGGCCGGACCCATCGGTTTGAACTGCGCCCTTGAAGCTCAAAAAAACAATCTTAGTCATGTAATCATAGAAAAGGGAACTATTGTCAATTCATTGTACAATTATCCTTTGTACATGCGTTTTTTCTCCACTGCTGAAAAGCTGGAAATTGATGAGATTCCCTTTATTTCTACTGCTCCAAAACCTGGAAGGCAGGAAGCTCTGGAATACTATCAGGGAATTGCCAGACAAAAAAGCCTGAATATTAACCTGTATGAAAAAGTTCTGAGCGTTTCAAAGAAGGATGAGATATTTGAGATCAAAACCACCAAAGCAAATTATCAGGCTAAAAATGTAGTCATCGCTACGGGGTTTTATGATATTCCTAACCTGATGAATATTCCCGGTGAAGACCTTCCTAAAGTTAAGCATTATTATACGGAACCTTACCCTTACGCAAAGCAGAAAATTGTGGTGGTAGGCTCCAGTAATTCTGCTGTAGATGCAGCCCTGGAAACGTACAGAAAAGGAGCTGATGTAACGATGATTGTCCGTCATGCTGAGATTTCCAAAAGTGTAAAATATTGGGTAAAACCCGATATTGAAAACAGAATTGCAGAGGGCAGTATTAAAGCTCATTTTAATGCAGAAATGATCGAAATTAAAGAAAATTCTGTTGTTTTTAAAGATGAAAACGGAGCTATTCATGAAATTGACAATGATTTTGTACTGGCCATGACAGGCTATCTTCCTGATTTTGATTTTCTGAAAAATTCAGGAATAGAACTCAATGGAGACTGCCTGAATCCTTTTTACCATCCTGAAACCATGGAAACCAATATTTCCAACCTCTATCTTGCCGGTGTGGTATGCGGAGGAAAAGATACTCACCTTTGGTTCATTGAAAATTCAAGGATTCATGCCAATATGATTATTAATTCGATTCTTTCCATATCTTCATCGTAAATGATTACAGATATTAAAAAAAGTTTCGGGCAATTTCTACGAAATTGCCCGAAACTTTTTGCTTTTAATCAAAAGCGCTATATCATCTCTTTTTCTACCTTATTTTTATCCTTAAGCATCCATGGAACGATAAAATAAAAACCAATAGCGATAACTGCCGCCAGAACTCCTGTTCCGATCCATAATGTATTGAAACCTAATTTTTCTGCTATCAGTGTTCCTATATAAGGTGTTACAATAAACGCAATGGAAAATGACATTCCGTTCAGTCCCATGTAAGCGCCTTTATTGTTCTCTCCCGAACGTAATGCCGTAATCGTTGACATAAAAGGAAGTGTCCATATTTCTCCCACGCAAAGCAATGTCATAGACAGCACAAGGGTAATCAGACTGTAATCGAAAGCGAGCATGGCATAGGAAATACCACACAGGAAAGTCCCGATCAGCATAGTAAAAGCTAAAGTAAAATACTTCTCAGCAATCTGTACCAGTCCCATTTCGAGCAGTACAATCAGAAAACCGCTGTATCCCAGAATATATCCGATATTCTGCTGGCTCAGATGAGCTGTATCCTTATAAAATATCGTCAGGGTACTGAACAGCTGGAAGAAACATATGGAAAACAGCATACAGAATACACAATAAATAAGGAATTTACTGTCGCGGTAGGGTGAACTTTCTTTTTTAATAATAATAGCTTCTTTTACCTTTTTTGCTTTCAGTTTAGCTAATCGCGCCCGGTTTTTAAAGAACCAGATATACATCAATCCTGCCAGCAAAGCAGCCAATGCATTGCTGAAAAACAGAAATTCATAAGAAATAGCCGACAAAATACCACCCAGTGCAGGACCAATAGAAAACCCAAGGTTAACGGCCATACGATTGAGCGAGAAAGCACGGGTAATATTTTCAGGTTTTGCATATTTGGTAATCGCCACCGAGTTTGCGGGACGGAACGTTTCACTTACAATACTTTGGGCTAAAATAATTCCCGCCAGACCAGCTTCTGTAGTAAAGAGCGGAATCAAGCAGAATAAAGGAACGCTGAGCAGCAAACTCAGACTCTGCACCCTGTACTCTCCTATTTTATCCGTAATCATACCTCCAAGCCATGATCCGATAACCGAACCTATTCCAAAAAAGCTCAGTACAATTCCGGAATTTTCAATACTGAAATGCAAATGATTCGTCATATAAACTCCCAGAAACGGAAGTACCATAGAGCCGGCCCTGTTGATGAGCATTACCAACGCCAGCATCCAACTCTCCTGCGAGAGTCCTTTGAAAGAACTCGTATATACGTTAATTAATCTCACAATAATATTTTGGGGAAATTTGACAGTGCAAAATTAGATAAAAATAACCCAAAAGTCTTTGTTTAAACCCTATTTTTATCAATAACCTTCAACAGACAATCAACTTTATCTTAAAAAACAGTTTTATCTGCTATATAAAAACAATAAACTTTTATAAAAATCGTAAATTGCAGTAACAACAGATGCTTTTATACTAAATTCACTTAGAAACATAATAAAATTTTAACCAATACTGAAAAATGATAACCTACGAAAATTTACATGATACGCTATCTTTTTACAGTATTGACTGCTGCCAATCCTATTACATTTCTTCCGGAAAACCCATTTTTGAATTTCCAAAAGCTCCTTTCAGAATGGATTATTATGCACTATGTATATGTACTGCCGGAGAAATCAATATTGAAATAGACCGTCAGAAATACAAAGTAGATGCTGACAGCTTTCTTATTGCAGCACCTTCTACCATTGTGAAATTTGGAAAAACCAGTGATGATTTTACGATGAAACTGCTGTTCTTCGACAAGAACTTTCTGATTAAAAATATTTCCAATCCTTTTATCATTGAGAAAATGAATCTTTTCTCCAAAGGCTCATACAGTATTGTAAAAACTACGGCAACCAATTCTTCACTTCTGCAAAATCTTCTGGATTACCTCGATAAAAAATCGAAAAAGCAGGGAAAATTTACAGAGGAGATTATCCGTACCATTATTTTCAATCTTCTGCTGGAGACTGCTGAGATTATGGAACAGGAAAATGCTGCAAATCCGGAAAAGGAAGAAGGAAAAAAAGACCTTTATCTCAAATTCAGTAAACTGATCCGTGAAAATATCACCAGGGAAAGAACGGTTCAGTTTTATGCGGATCAACTTCATGTTTCCAATAAATACCTCATCGAAATCATTAAGAAATCAAGCGGAAAAACACCTCATGAAGTGATTGATGAAGCATTACTGAAGGAAGCGTATGTCATGCTTGGAAACCCTGAAATCACCATATCGGAGATCGCCTTTGAGCTTCAGTTTAACTCAGCATCAGCTTTCGGCCGTTTCTTTAAAAAACATACGGCACTTTCCCCTTCGGAGTACAGAACTAAAGAAAATATTCAGTCATGAGAATTTGGGGATAATAATTCTGAACTTGGGGATATATATCGCTTTCTGAATAGAGGTACCTTTATACTGTTAATTAAAAACAATAAAAGATGAGTACGATCAATTCAAAATTCGATAAAGTTTTAAATGCCTCTGAGCAGTTTGGAAATGTAAACCACGAACCGGATTCAAGCAAAGAAGTTCAGATTAACACTCCTGAAAAGACGATGCCTTTTTCCGACCAGATCGGAAACTACCAGCGTAATAAAGGCATCCCTTTACAATCTTACGAAAACAGTAAAATCTATATTGTTGGAAGCGGAATTGCCGGCATGTCGGCAGCGTATTATTTTATCCGTGATGGCCGTGTACCCGGCAAAAATATTATTTTCCTCGACCAGCTGAATGTGGAAGGCGGATCTTTGGATGGAGCTGGTAACGCAAAAGACGGTTACATCATCCGTGGAGGAAGAGAAATGGATATGACTTATGAAAATCTATGGGATATGTTCCAGGATATTCCTGCTTTGGAACTGCCTGCTCCTTATAGTGTATTGGATGAATACCGTCTTGTTAATGACAACGACCCGAATTATTCCAAAGCAAGACTCATTCATAACCAGGGACAGATCAAGGATTTCAGCAAATTCGGACTTGAGAAAAAAGATCAGCTGGCGATTGTAAAACTCCTGTTAAAGAAAAAAGAAGAACTGGACGATCTTACGATTGAAGATTATTTTTCTGAATCTTTCCTGAACAGTAATTTCTGGTTCTTCTGGCGTTCTATGTTTGCCTTCGAAAACTGGCACAGCTTACTGGAACTGAAACTGTATATGCACAGATTCCTTCATGCCATTGACGGAATGAAAGACTTCTCATGTCTGGTATTCCCCAAATATAACCAGTACGACACGTATGTAACTCCATTAAAAAACTTCCTGGTGGAAAAAGGGGTGCAGATCCAGTTTAATACTTTGGTAAAAGATCTTGATATTCATATTAATACGGAAGGAAAAACTGTAGAAGGAATTATCACTGAACAAAATGGCGAAGAAGTAAGAATACCGGTTGGTAAAGACGACTACGTTATTGTAACTACCGGATCTATGACAGAAAGTACGTTCTACGGTGACAACAATACCGTTCCTGAGGTTACGATAGACAACAGCAGTGCAGGACAAAGTGCAGGATGGAAGCTTTGGAAAAATCTTGCTGCAAAATCTGAAGTATTCGGAAAACCTGAAAAATTCTGTAGCCACATTGAAAAATCTTCATGGGAGTCTGCTACCTTAACCTGCCGTCCTTCTGCTTTCACAGAGAAACTCAAAGAACTGTGTGTAAATGATCCTTATTCAGGAAGAACAGCCACAGGAGGTATTATTACCATTACAGATTCTAATTGGGTAATGAGTTTTACCTGCAACAGGCAACCGCACTTCCCTACTCAGCCGGATGACATCCTTGTAGTTTGGGTATATGCTTTACTGATGGATAAAGAAGGTAATTATATCAAAAAAACAATGCCTCAGTGTACCGGAAACGAGATTCTTGCTGAGCTTTGCTACCACCTTGGAATAGCAGATCAGCTGGATAATGTCACTGAAAATACCATTGTACGTACTGCATTCATGCCATATATCACGTCTATGTTTATGCCTAGAGCGATGGGAGACCGTCCGAGAGTGGTTCCTGAAGGATGTACCAACTTAGGTCTTGTAGGACAGTTTGTAGAAACCAATAACGATGTTGTCTTCACTATGGAAAGCTCTGTGAGAACTGCGAGAATAGCTGTTTACAGCCTTCTTAATCTTAACAAACAAGTGCCGGATATCAATCCGTTACAATATGACATCCGACATTTATTAAAAGCTACCCAGGCTTTGAATGACTATAAACCTTTCTTAGGAGAAGGGATTTTAAGAAAAAAATTAAAAGGAACTTATTTTGAACACATCCTTGTAAACCGTCCGGAAGAAAAAGAAGAACATGAATCTTTCTTAACCAGATTTCAGGAATGGGTAAAAGGAGTAAAAGACTAAAAATAAATCTCATGGATTTTAAAAATATAACGATAGCGGGAAGCGGCGTATTGGGATATCAGATCGCTTTCCAAACGGCCTATCACGGTTTCAAAGTTACCGTATATGATATCAATGATGAAGTATTGGAAAAAGCCAAAGGTAAATTCACCGCTTTAAGTGAAGCTTACAAAAAAGATCTCAGCGCAACGCAGGAACAACTTGATGCTACATTCAAAAATATCAGCTATTCATCTGATCTTGCTGAAGCAGTAAAGGATGCCGATCTTCTGATAGAAGCTGTTCCAGAAGATCCAGCCATCAAAACGGAATTCTATCATAAACTGGCTCAGGTAGCACCTGAAAAAACAGTATTTGCAACGAATTCTTCTACTCTTCTTCCAAGTCAGTTTGCTGAGGATACAGGAAGACCGGAGAAATTTGTAGCCCTCCATTTTGCCAATGAAATCTGGAAGCACAATACCGGAGAGGTAATGCGGCATCCGGGAACTTCTCAGGAGGTATTTGATTCTGTAATCAGATTTGCGAAAGCAATTGGAATGGTAGCACTATCTATCCAGAAGGAACAACCCGGGTATATTGTCAATTCATTATTGGTTCCGCTGCTTGGCGCTGCAGTCAATCTCTGGGTCGATGAAGTATCAGATATAGAAACAATTGACAAGACATGGATGGTAGCTACCGGAGCACCAGCAGGGCCTTTTGGTATTCTGGATATTGTAGGAATTACGACGGCTTATAATATCAATAAGATGGAAGCTGAAGAAACTCAGGATCCGTTAAAGATAAAAGCTGTAGAAAAATTAAAAAAAGAATATATTGATAAAGGAAAACTGGGAGTATTGACCGGGGAAGGATTTTATAAATATCCAAATCCCGCCTATCAGGACAAGGATTTCCTGAAGTAGAATCTTAAATTTCAGATTTTTAGCTATTAAAATAAATCAGGACTTCAATGCAAGTCCTGATTTTTTCTTATCAATTATTCTTAAGATTAATTCTGATTTAATTTTGTCTGTTGGAATTCGCAGGCGCAAGTTTATTTTTTAACCCGTTTTTAAGACGCAAAGATTTTATCTACGATAAAATTGATATTTGTTGATCCCTGGAGCTTAGAACATTTATCAATTAATTAGTATAACACATGCCGGAAATCTTCGATTTCCTCGCGTCTTAAAAATATTCAGAATGAATGAATTTCTTTGCGCCGTTGCGTATTCCAACAAAAACAACAAAAAGCAGGACTTCATTTGAAGTCCTGCTTTTTGTTTTATGATCTATTCCTGAAAGTTATTCAGGTTTATAAGAATCTTTCAATGTTACTGTTCTGTTGAATACCAAGGTATCTTCAGTAGAATCCTGATCTTTTGTAAAATATCCGATTCTCTGGAACTGTAATGGTTCTCCTACAGCAACTTCTTTCAGGCTCGGTTCAGCAAATCCTTTCACTGTAGTTACAGACTCAGGATTGATGAAGTTCAAGAAGTCTACATCTTTTTCCGCATCAGGCTGTTCCACTGTAAACAGTTGGTTGTAGATTCTTACTTCTACAGGAATAGCATGTTTTGCAGATACCCAATGTAAAGTTCCTTTTACTTTTCTTAAACTTTCCTCTGTTCCGCTTCCTGACTTACTCTTCTCATCATACGTAGCGTAGATCGTTGTAATCTCACCATTTTCATCCTTCTCCACTCTTTCAGCTTTGATGATGTAAGCAGACTTCAAACGAACTTCTCCTCCTAATTTAAGTCTGAAGAATTTATTGTTAGCTTCTTCCTTGAAGTCTTCACGTTCAATATAGATTTCTCTTGAGAATGGTACTTCTCTTGTCCCTGCATCTTCCTGTTCAGGATTATTCTCAGTTTCTAACCATTCTTCCTTATCTTCCGGATAGTTTTCGATCACTAATTTCACTGGATCTACTACTGCCATCACACGCTTGGCAACCTTATTCAGGTCTTCACGCACGCAGAAATCAAGCAGCTGAATTTCAATAAGGTTTTCTCTTTTCGCAACCCCTACTTTTTCAATAAAGTTTCTGATAGAAGCCGGAGTAAATCCTTTTCTTCTCATCCCAGAGATAGTAGGCATTCTAGGATCATCCCATCCGGTTACGACCCCTTCAGCAACCAGTCTCTGCAGCTTTCTTTTGGAAGTAATCATATAGGAAACATTCATCCTTGCAAATTCTCTCTGCTTGTTTTTAACCTTTCCTTCTTCATACACCTGGTCAAGATACCAGTTGTACAACGGTCTGTGATTTTCAAACTCCAGAGAACAAAGGGAATGTGAAACCTGTTCGATATAATCGGATTCACCATGAGCCCAGTCGTACATAGGATAAATTTTCCAGGCTGTACCTGTTCTGTGGTGAGGTTTATTCAAAATTCTGTACATCACCGGGTCACGCATATTCATATTAGGCGAAACCATGTCGATTTTTGCACGAAGAGACATCGAACCGCTTTCAAACTCTCCGTTTTTCATCCTTTCGAATAAATCTAACGATTCTTCAACAGGACGGTTTCTGTATGGAGATTCAATTCCCGGCTCTGCAGGATTTTTTCTTTGCTCGGTAATCACTTCAGAAGGCTGCTCATCTACATAAGCTTTTCCTTCTTTAATTAACTGAACTGCCCAATCGTAAAGCTGCTGGAAGTAATCGGATGCATACAAAACTTTATCCCATTTGAAACCCAGCCATTCAACGTCTTTCATAATAGAGTCTACGAATTCCTGTTCTTCTTTTTCAGGGTTCGTATCGTCGAAACGAAGGTTTACTGGAGCATTGTATTTTTCGCCCAGCCCAAAATTGATGCAGATGGCTTTTGTATGCCCTACATGCAGGTAACCATTAGGTTCAGGCGGAAAACGGAAACGAATCTGCTCTCTTTTCAGACCGTTTGCCAGATCATCTTCTATAATTTGCTCAATAAAATTGAGTGATTTTTTTTCTTCTTCCATTAAAGTAGCTTTTATTTTTTAGCAAAAAAAGTTTCACAAAGTTACGGAAAAATAAGCTTTTGTAAAAGTGGTAATTTAAATGCCTTACCTATTGTATTTCAATATTTTTCACTAATTTCGGAAAGCTAATACCATTTTAACCATTAACCGTTATGGCTGTTTATATCTTAAGCAACCGGAAAATTATCCGGCATAAAGGTGAAAGAGTAGACTCTTTTTCCAATGAAGAATACTCGATTCCTAATTTCAGAATCGCCAGGTGCGATTTTGAGAATTATAAGGAGCCTTCAGCACAAATCAAAAAGAAAAAGGATTATACCAACAGAAATATTTTAAATTACAAGCTTTTTTCTGAACCCGAAAAACAGGGTTATGAAGAAGTTCTGGAGGTCCTACTGAGCGAAAAAGGAATTAAAAAATCCTCTCTTACAGCCAATAATCTTGGCGGAACCCAAAGAATGTTTTATGAACTGTACAAAAACATGTCTTCTACCAAAGACAGAAGTGATGTCATGATATTCATCCATGGTTATTTATATGATTTTGATGATGAATTAAAAGCTATACTTGATCTGAAAAAAATATTTATTGATAATCCAGCCTCTCCTGTGGAGCATATTTTATTTGTAAGCTGGCCCGCCTCCGGCAGTATAATCCCGTTGAGTTATTTTGATGATAAAGCTTCCAGCATCAATTCGGGAACATCTTTGATGAGATTGTTCTATTTCTATACTCAATTTTTAAAAGATATTTTTTCCAACCGGGATCTTGCTCCCTGCAATCAAAGAATACATCTTGTGGCTCACTCTATGGGAAACAGAGTGCTTCAAAGTATGTTATACAGCCTTAAAAGGGAAAATATCCTTCGTGTTATCGACCAGGTTCTCCTGTTAAATGCTGATGTGAGCTATAAAGTATTTGAAGATGCTGAGGATTCATTTAATAAGCTGCCCTTACTGGCTAACAGGATTTCTATTTACTTAAACAGACAGGATATTATTCTGGCGGCTTCTCAGTTTACGAAAAATATTCTCACCCCAAGGCTGGGTAAAAATGGTCCGAGCGGTATTGATCAATATAAAGATATTGTGTCTGTCATCGACTGTACCTTTGTAAAAGATGATCTGCTTAACAATTTTAAATATGAAGCAGGAAACCATTGGGGATATCTTTCCAGTTCGCAGGTACAGCATGATATTTTCCAAAATTTATATGGAATTGACAGAAATCTTATTTCCAACAGGTCTAAAGATAATGAAAACATTTTCACAATTTTTTCTTAACAAATAATTAAAATAATCTCCAAAAAATGAATTATACGTTAAAAATCAGCTAAAAAATAGCAGTATGGCACAATGATTGCTAATTCATTTGTTAGGGAATTACAATTTTTAATTATGGGACAGATTAAAAAAAGGTTTTCTAATATATTAAACTATATAAAGAAAGCCATTTTCGTAAAAGATGTGATTTAATTGAGTAACAACCTCTAAATCAACAAAATATTCGATCTATAACTGCCAGGTCCTCCTACAGACCGGATTAAAAAAAATTCAAATATTCTGAACAGGAAGGGATTGCAGGTGAAAAACTGAAACCAACCAAATCCATATTCAATACTATCTAAATATTTAAGGGGAATTGTTAAATAATATTAAATAATTCCCCACATGTTGTATAATTCAAAAAAGTTATCGACATTTACTTACCAATCAAATAAAATCAATAACATGAAAAATCTAAAGAAAATCAAAAGAGGAGAATTGAAAAAAGTCAAAGGGGGAAGACCACCGCTTGGGTGCAACAACTGGGATCCGGCAGCGATGTGCTGCAGAGCATGGGCACCTGATTACTGTGGGCAAACTACATGTCCGGATTCACCTCCACCATTATGCTAATTAACTTTTTCAGTTATATTTTGAACCAAAGCAGCTCATTTCTGAGTTCTAAAACGGATTCAAAATTATTGACAAATAAAGCTCCAGTGCCTAAACCTTGAGGCATTGGATTTTTTTTGGTAAAAGTATACTGAGCAATGGCATTCAATCCAATATTACTTTCTAATGCTGAAGTAATCCACCAGCTTATATTCTGATTTTCTGCAAGGGAAATCCATTCATCAGAACCTGAAAAACCTCCTACTAATGCAGGTTTCAAGATAATATATTGCGGCTTGATTGTTTCCAAAAGCTGTTTCTTCTTTTCAGGATCTATCATTCCAATCAGTTCTTCATCCAATGCAATCGGAGTAGGTGTTTTTTCACATAACTCAGCCATTTCATCCCAATTTCCGGCCTTGATAGGCTGCTCAATGGAATGGATATGAAGATCAGCAAGCTGCTGTAAAACCATCACCGCCTCGTTTTTACTGAAACCTCCATTGGCATCCACACGCAGTTCCAACTGATCTTTGGAAAACTTTTCTCTTAATTTCTGAAGAATAATATGCTCAGATTTCCAATCCACACCTATTTTTAATTTGATACAGTGAAAGCCTTTTTCCAGTTTTTCCTGAATCTGTTCTTCCATATATGTTGCGTCGCCCATCCATATCAGACCGTTGATGGTAACGGCAGACTTTCCTTCAGTAAATTCACTTGGAAAATATAGGCTGCCTCCATATTTTAGATTCTGAATGGCCTGTTCATATCCAAACCAAATTGAAGGAAACTCTTTCAGTTCCTGCTTCAAAAAAACGCTGTCCTGATTAATATTTTCACAAAGCCACTTCAGTTTTTCTTCATAATCAGGCCTGTCATCAAAACTCAGTCCTCTGAAAACAGCACATTCCCCTACTCCTTTTCTTCCCTCTTCGGAAATTGTCAGAATGAAGGTTTCTTTATCAAGCAAAACGCCGCGAGATGTTCCACTCGGGCGCTTAAATTGTAATAAATATTGTAAGTAAGTTGCTTCCATTTATTTTACGCTGTCGATACGCATAAACTCTTCTGCTTTTTCCACCATGTCGATACTTCCACAGAAGAAAGGAATTCTCTGGTGAAGTTCTGTAGGTTCTATTTCAAGAATTCTTCTGAATCCATCGGTTGCTTTTGCTCCTGCCTGCTCTGCCAGGAAGGCCATTGGATTACATTCGTATAAAAGTCTTAATTTACCATTCGGAGCTTGTGAATAAGAAGGATAAATATAAATACCTCCTTTCAGCATGTTTCTGTGGAAGTCTGCTACCAAAGAACCGATATATCTTGAAGTATATGGGCGGTCACCTTCTTCCATCTGGCAGTATTTAAGGTAGTTTTTTACACCCTGAGGAAATTTGATATAGTTACCTTCGTTAATAGAATAGATTTTACCCGTTTTTGGGAAAGTCATGTTAGGATGAGAAAGATAATATGTTCCTAAAGATGGATCTAATGTAAATCCGTTTACTCCATTTCCTGTTGTGTAAACAATCATGGTAGATGAACCGTAAATAACATATCCTGCAGCAATCTGGTTGATTCCTTTCTGTAAAAAGTCTTCCAACTGTACCGGTGTTCCAGGTTCTGTAACTCTCCTGTAGATCGAGAAAATAGTTCCTACGGAAACATTTACGTCAATATTGGAAGATCCGTCCAAAGGATCAATTAATACAACATATTTACTCAAATGTCCGTTTTCACCACATTTAATATCAATAAAGTCATCATTTTCTTCAGAAGCAATACCACAAACAACCTCTCTCTGAGACAAAGCCGTAATAAAAATTTCGTTAGCGATAACGTCTAATTTCTGCTGCTCTTCTCCCTGAACGTTTTGGTTTCCTGCAGCCCCTGTAATATCTACGATTCCGGCTTTATTTACTTCTCTGTTTACCACTTTCGAAGCCAATCTTATTGCACTTAGAAGACGAGAGAATTCACCTGTAGAATACTGAAAATCGTCCTGTTTATCTATAAGAAATTCTCCTAAAGTCTGTAATGGTTGATTTGACATATTTTTCTTTTTACGTTTTGCCCAAATTTCGGAAAATTTATTGCATTAAGAAAATTTAATTAAAAAAGAGATTAAGTACTGTATTTCAACACAATACAAATAAAACATAACATAACACCTGGTCATTATTAAAAATTACACCTCCAAATTTGTTTGCTAAAACCCACAAAAAAATAAATTATTTCATTATTTGTTGATTTTAAGGAAATCTTAATTCTATCTCTGCGCCAGGCTATTTCATATCTCGTTGTAAATTTATAATTTTGACGTCCGTAAAAAACTCATGTAATTTTTTATCTAACAATTTTATTTTTAACAATTTAATGAAAATTTTCAAGTTTGGTGGAGCATCCGTAAAAGATGCTGACAGTGTAAAAAATGTGTCCATGGTTCTAAAAAGCCAGGGATTTGCCAAATGCTTGCTGGTAATTTCAGCAATGGGCAAGACTACAAATGAGTTGGAAAAAGTTGTAGAACTGTATTTCAAAAAAGATAACTATCAAACTGAGATCGAAAAGATAAAACGAAAACACATGGAGATTGCGGAAGGACTTTTTCCTGAAAATCATGCGGTTTTTGCTGAAATTAATCTCTTCTTTGATGATATTGATTCTTTTTTAAGAAGAAATAAATCTCCCAACTACAACTTCGTATACGATCAGGTGGTAAGTTGCGGAGAAATGATCTCTACTAAAATTGTGAGTGAGTATCTGAATGAAATTCAATTTACAAATCAGTGGCTGGATGCCAGGGATTATATAAAAACGGATAATTCATACCGGGAAGGTACGGTAGACTGGACAAGAACGGAAGAATTTATTTCCCATCTTAATCCTGAAATCTGCTATGTAACTCAGGGATTCATCGGTTCTGACGACAACAATTTTACGGTAACATTAGGAAGAGAGGGCTCCGACTACTCCGCCGCCATTTTTGCTTACTGCTTAAATGCTGAAGCAATGACGATATGGAAAGATGTTCCGGGAGTAATGACCGGAGATCCGAGAAAGTTCAGTGATGTAACCCTTCTTTCCAATATTTCTTATGAGGAAGCTATAGAAATGGCTTATTATGGTGCCAGTGTAATTCACCCTAAAACATTACAGCCGTTACAGCAAAAAAACATTCCTTTTTATGTAAAATCTTTTGTAGAGCCTACCAAAGAAGGAACAAAAGTGGGTGCTTCTGATAAAAATCAACAGGAAGAATCTTATATTCTGAAAGAAAATCAGGATCTTTTGAAAATCTCTACAAGAGATTTCTCTTTCATTGCAGAAGATCACATGAGCCTTATTTTTGGATATTTATCCAAATACAAAATTAAAGTTTCCCTTATGCAGAATTCTGCTATCTCTCTGGCACTGTGCCTTGAGGATAAATTTAATCATATTGATGAGCTCAATGAAGAGCTTCAAAAAATTTTTAAAACCGAAGCAATTAAAAATGTATCTTTATTCACAGTAAGAAATGCGAAGAAGGATCACATTGATAAATTTTACCATGAAAAAAATGTATTATTGGAACAAATCTCCAAGAATACTCTTCAAATGGTAACACAATAATATTAATTGCGACTAAACACACATGAGTTTAATTTCGAAAAACGATCTGATCAAAGCTTCCGGCTTAAATAAAATTGGGTTTCTCAAGAACCCGGTAGCATCTGCTGTGATGAGCATTGCTAAAATAAACGAAGTAAATAAATTATACGATAAATTAAAAGACAAGGAAGGCAAAGACTTTTTCGACTCATTTGTGAGAGAAAGAAACCTAAGCTATGTAGCTTTTGAAGAGGATCTGGCAAAGATTCCGAAAACGGGACCGTTTATTCTCGTTTCCAATCACCCGCTGGGTGCTATTGACGGTATTCTGATGTGCAAGATCCTGACAGAGGTTCGTCCGGATTTCAAAGTAATGGGGAATTTCCTTTTGGAAAAGATCAAACCTATGGAACCGTATGTAATCGCTGTAAATCCTTTTGAAAACAGAAAAGAAGCTTACAGCAGCTCTTCGGGAATGCGTGAAACACTCAAGCATTTACAAAACGGAGGCTGTGTAGGTATTTTTCCGGCAGGAGAAGTTTCCAACAAAAACAACCCTTACGGCGAAATTTTAGATAAAGATTGGGAAAAGACGGCACTTAAGCTTATCAGAATGGCCAAAGTGCCGGTAGTT
Organism: Chryseobacterium sp. DZ-32; assembly: GCF_059587025.1. Lineage (NCBI taxonomy): Bacteria > Pseudomonadati > Bacteroidota > Flavobacteriia > Flavobacteriales > Weeksellaceae > Chryseobacterium > Chryseobacterium sp. DZ-32. The sequence goes on along the minus strand of NZ_JCAIOM010000013.1, from coordinate 75,954 downwards.
CCTATGTATTTCCATGCCAAGAACAGCAGACTTTTTTATCAGATAGCCAAACTTCACCCGAATTTACAGACTCTGATGCTTCCTGCAGAAATGATGAATGACAGGGAAAAACCTATCAGAATCAGAATCGGACGTCCTATTACCGTAAAGGCAATGGATGATATGGAAACGATTGAGGAATTGGGAGAGTTTCTGAAACGTAAGGTGTATATGATGAAATCTTACTATGAAAAGAGAAAATCTCTTGCTCAAAGCATCAATCTTCAGAATTTATCGGTAAAGTTTCCTTTATTGAAGGAAGAAAACATTGTTCAGAATATCATTGATGAAACTCCTCTGGAAGACATTATTAAAGATGTTGATAAACTGAGAGGAACTGATAAAATGCTTTTCAGTAACGGAAATTATGAGATCTACTTTACGACTTACGAAGAAATCCCTTCTATTATGAGGGAAATCGGACGTCAGAGAGAGCTTACTTTCCGTGCAGTAGGTGAGGGAAGTAATCTTCCATTTGACCTTGATGAGTATGACAAACATTACCACCATCTTTTCCTATGGGATAACGGTGAGAAAAAACTGGCTGGTGCTTACAGAATGGCATTGGGTAGAGAGGTAATGAAGAAATACGGCATCAAAGGCTTCTATACAAGCTCTTTATTTGAGTTTGAACAGGACATTCATCCTTTCTTCAAAAAAGTGATTGAAATGGGTCGTGCTTACATCTGCCAGGAATATCAGCAGAAACCTCTTCCACTCTTCCTTTTATGGAGAGGGATTGTGCATGTATGTCTGAGAAATCCTGATCATAAATTCCTTATGGGTGGCGTGAGTATTTCGAACAAATTCTCTGAGTTCTCAAAATCGCTGATGATTGAGTTTATGCGTTCCAATTATTTTGATTCCGCAGTAGCTCAGTATATCACTCCAAGGAATGAATATAAAGTAAAGCTTCGTGACAGAGATAAAAACATTTTCTTTGAGGAAATGGAGTCTGATTTGAATAAGCTGGACAAGATTATTGATGATCTTGAACCTGAATTGAGACTTCCTGTTCTGATCAAAAAATACATTAAACAAAATGCTAAAGTAATTGCTTTCAACGTAGATCCAAACTTCAACGATGCGATCGATGGATTGATGTATATCCGAATCAGTGATCTTCCGGAAAACACGATTAAACCGGTATTGGAAGAGATGAGTGAACAGATCAGAAAAGAGCAGGAAAATAATTCAGCTGATAATCAGTAAGTTTTTAACTTTATTCAAAAAAAGTACGATGAATACTTGCTTTGTATACTAAAACTTACTACTTTTGCATCACTTTAAAACAACGAAGTAAGTCAAACAAAAATATATTGGTTTCTTAGCTCAGTTGGTAGAGCAATGGATTGAAAATCCATGTGTCCCTGGTTCGATTCCTGGAGAAACCACTTTAAAACCTCTGATTAGTCAGAGGTTTTTTTGTTTTTATGGAGTAATGATCAAGCACAATTATTAGGGCTATACAAAAAGTTTAGTTAATGTGTCCGATATATTCTGCCAACAGCTGTAGGTAGACAAATTCCCACACAAAATATGGGAATTTCCATCTGTAGCTTCCAAAGTATTTATCAAAATTCGATTTCAATACCTGCATTTTTGTGATAAAATTCTTTCTTTTAAAGGACATGAACTGTTTTTAGAACTTCCATCTTACAAAAGCTTCCATGGCAGCATAGGTAGCAAGTCCCATTTTATGGTAGGTCTCTGCCGTTTCTCTGTTTCTTTCTTCTGCTCTCTGCCAGAATTCTCTCATATCTGTCCCTTGAAATACTACTCCATCTTTTTGAGATTGATGTTTGAAAATCCCATAGCGTTTTTCCAAAATTTGATCCGGACTTAATGGTACTGCCATTTCTATTTCTTCTATAGACCATTCTTTCCATGCTCCTCTGTATAGCCATAACCAACAATCTTTCATGTATTCCTTGGATTTTAAATTTTTAACAGATTCAAAAACAGCATCCAGACACACTTTATGTGTTCCATGAGGATCTGCTAAATCACCTGCCGCATATATCTGATGTGGTTTTACGCTATCTATAATATCTGTTACAATTTCTATATCCTCTGTACTCAATGGTTTTTTTTCTATTCTGCCTGTTTCATAGAATGGCATTTCCAAAAAATGAATCTGGGTGTCTGGTATTCCCACGTAATAACAAGTAGATCTTGCTTCCCCTTTTCTTATTAAGCCTTTTATATGTCTTACTTCAGGAATATCTATATCACTGTTTCTCTTATTTTGCAAAAATTTGATGGCTTTGTCAAAAATCTTTTGCGCTGCATTATTTTCGATGCCAAACATTTCATTGTAATCACACACAAAATTTGCAAACCGCAATGCTTCAGAATCTGCTACGGCTATGTTACCGGAAGTTTGATAAGCTACATGAACTTCATGCCCCTGTTGGTGCAGCCGTATGAAAGTTCCGCCCATACTGATAATATCGTCATCCGGATGCGGACTGAATATCAGGATTCTTTTCTTGGCGGGGGCTTTCCTTTCCGGCCTGTTACTGTCATCTGCTCCCGGCTTACCTCCCGGCCAACCCGTTATGGTGTGTTGTAATTTATTGAAAATCTCGATATTGATATTATAAGCAGGACCTTTGTCTGCTAACAAATCGCTCATTCCGTTTTCTATATAGTCAGAATCGGTAAGCTTTAATATAGGTTTCTCTATTTTTTGGGCTAATCCCAAAACTGCTTTTCGGGTTAATGCATCAGTCCATTCTATTTTTTCTACCAGCCATGGCGTATTAATTCGGGTAAGTTTATGAGCTGCTGCCTGATCCAATACAAAAGTTGCGTTTTTATGTTCCTGCAAATAAGAAGCCGGCACCAGGTTGGTAACAGGACCTTCTACAGACTCTTTGATGATATTTGATTTAGATTCACCCCACGCTAATAGTATTACTCTTTTCGCCTCCATTATTTTCTTCACTCCCAATGTAATAGCTGTTCTGGGGGTATTTGATAGCCCCAAAAACTCATTGCTTGCTGCTACTCTTGTGATATGATCTAAAGCTACAAGACGGGTTTTGGAATTTTGTAGGGAGCCCGATTCATTAAACCCGATATGACCATTACCGCCAATACCTAGAATCTGCAAATCTATCCCACCTAAGGCTTCTATTTTAAGTTCGTACTCTGTACAGTAATCTGCTATTTCCTCTTTAGATAATGTTCCGTCAGGAATGTGATAGTTTTCAGGAAGAATATCTACTTTATCAAACAACAGTTCTTTCATAAAACGAACATAACTATGTACGGAATCCGGTTCCATAGGATAATATTCGTCAAGGTTGAAAGCAATTACGTTTTTGAAACTCAATGCTTCTTCTCTGTGCATGCGTACCAATTCAGCGTATAAGCTCTTGGGTGAGGAGCCGGTAGCCAAACCTAAAATGCAGGGTTGTTTTTGAGACTGCTTTACACGGATAAGGTCTGAAACCTCTTTTGCTACTGATTTTGAAGCTGAAAGTGAATCCGTGAAAATAACCGTTTCTATCTTTTCAAATCTTTTTTCAAATCCTGTAGAAGAATCTATTGTGCTTTTTAACATAGTAATTTGGTTTTGGAAAGTGATAAAATTAAATTATATATAGAACTTGTATTTCTAATTTCAATAAAAAAACAAATAAAAGAGATACTTCATATATACATCATATCATTATATAATTAATTATCAATACTTTAAAGTTAAAAAGATAAAGTCTATTTGTGGCGTTCGGAAGATTGGCAATATCTATTTATATGGAGTTCAACTGTATTCTCAAACTGTTTCCGGTAGAAATCATAGGTACATTCAAAGCAAAAATGTTCGGGAAGTTCACAAAATGATTAAAATTTCAGTTTAGTAATCAACTCCATTATTACGATACATAACAAACTCTTTATCACATTTATCCAAAAAGCTAACGTATAAAAAATGTGATTGAGAATCTGAGTCAATGATTCTTCCAAAAATATTTTTGATTTTTTTATTAAAATCTTCAGTACCAAGAGTATTATAGCCATTTGAATTTAATAATTCATGAGCTACTATGGCTGTTGCTTCCAATTCTTTAGTCTCAAATTGAATTTTTGGTAGTCCTGCACCAATAGTGTAGGTTGATCCCTGTTTAAGTTTTTTTTAAGACATTTTCGACGATACTATCACTCTTGTATTTTGTACCAATAATAGAATGAATATCTTTTTTTTCTTGCCCGTTATTATTACCACTAACGAATAGTAGAGATACCATCAAAACATTTAGTATTTTCATCGTATAAATTTGTGTTTCACAATTAAAAAGAAGCACACCCATTTCTGACTGTGCTTGATATATTATTTTTTAGGATGTTGTTTTCGCCATTCTATAACATTCATAGGTTGATTATCTGGACCGCAAGTACTATTGTACTCACATTCTTCGACAAAATATTCATCATAGTCTGCATTATCCCACCATTCTTTAAATTTTGGAAGGTTGAAATAATTATTTTTCTGTAGAATATCTACTTCTTCCTGATCTAAAAAGAATCTTAACCTTCCCATCATCTTAGAGTTATCTCCATATCCAGAAACAAATCTTTTGTCATACTTATATTGTTCAGCAAAATAAACAATATTCGCTAGTATTTTAACTTTATCTTCCTTTGAAACACCCGTTTCTTTGTTATTAAAATCAGCAAAATATTCAATATATCCTTTGATATAATCAAGTAAAAATCTATTTTCATTTGACATATCGTTTGTTATATCCGGAGTATAAATCTCTTGTAAAATTTTAAAAGTATTAGCATGTATTTTTACTGTTTCATCACATTGCTTTACCCAAAACAAATTCCCATAATCAGACGGATCTTTTTTATCAAACTTTGTTCTTTCAATAACCCACTTCAATAAATCCATATCCTGAGTGTAGCCAAAAGTTTTTACTAAAGCCTCCATAAAATATGAATCATTAAGAGTAAGCCATTTATAACAAGCTTTATTATCATTGAACAGATAGAGGTTGCGGGCAAGAATTGTTTTAATATTTCTTTCACGAATCTCTTTTAAATCTGTAAAATCTTTCCAGTAATATATTTTCACCTCTACTGCATGATTATTATTCTCAGCATCTTTTTCAAACTGAAATAATTCAGGATTTTTAGTATAATCCATTATTTCAGGAATACTGTATAAATCTGAAATGAAAGATCCATTCTTAAAAATATAAGTACTATATGGATTTACATCGATACTGTTTGAATTTTTATACAATTTCAGGTCCTTCGAACATTTATCTTCAAAATTGATATGTAAATACTTTGACTCTGATTTAGGATCAATTACTCTTTTGAAGATCATATTAATTTTAGTAATGAATTCTTCTGCACTTGGTTTTTTATATCCATTATCATCTAATTCTTTTGCTATAACAGATTCTGTAGCTTGTAAATCTTTCAATGCAAAGTTATAGGTTGGATAATCCGTCTCACTTTTCTCTCCACTTACACCAGCTGCCAATTGTGATTTCAGAACGGATAAAAATGAGATATCGGGATTTACAGCTGTATTTTGGGAGTGAAAATTATTTAACAACAATACCGCCAGGAAAAATAAAATTCTTTTTATCATCGTTGTGTTTTTAATAAAAGCACAGCTTTTAAACTGTGCTCTCAATATTTATTTCTTAGGATGTTGTTTTCTCCATTCTGCATAATCCATAGGTTGGTATCCCGAACCGCAACTTCCTTCATATTCGCACTCACCTACATAATAAGCATCATAATCCGCACTATCCCACCATTCTTTAAATTTTGGAAGACTGAAAAAATTATTTTCTTTTATAACCTTAAAATCATCATCATTCAAAAAATAACGAAGTCTAGCCATCATCTTATTATCATCATTAAATTTTTTATCATAATTATATTGTTCAGCAAAATATGCCAAGTTTGCCATTAGTTTTAATTTTTCGTTTCTTGTAAGGTCAGTGGATTTATCACGTCCTAAAAATTCTAAATAGCTTTTGATATTATCAATAATAAATCTATTTTCAGATGGGTCATTTGGTATATGGAGTTTTTGAAGAAGCTTGAATGTATCTGCATGCAGTTTGAATTTTCCATTACACACTTTAACCCAAAAGAGCTTACCAAAATTCCGGGGATCCTTTTCATCAAATTTCGTTCTTTCAATAACCCATTTTAATAAATCAGGATCTTTTGTGTATCCGAAAGTTTTAACTAAACTTTCCATGAAACTTTGATCATTTAAAATAAGCCATTTGAATTGTGGCTTACTATCATTAAAAAGGTACATATTACGTGCAATAATATATCGTGGAACTTTAATTTTAAAAGAATTATCACCATTAATATTTATTAATTCCTTTAATAAAAGTATTGGAAAAATAAACTGATTATTAGTATTGATAAAAGTATTCTGAGTAGTTGAATAAAGTTCATACTTACTTTGTTCAAGTGTCCCAGGATTACCATCAAGGTGATTACCAAATACTGTTATGTACCCATTCGTTTGATCAATACTCACGCATTTATTAGAACTATGACTGATTGAAAAAATAGTTTCAATCTTATTGTTGAAGGATTCAGCTTTTGGTTCAATATAACCATTACTGATCAGATCATCATAGATAATAGAAGAAGCTAATTTTAGATCTTCTACATTCAAATTATAAGAATCATCATATTCCACTTCATCAGACTCAATTTTCTCTTGTAGTTTAATATGTTTTTTAATGTTTTCAACTAAATTTTGTGAGTTTGTATATTGCTTATTTATAGTATTCATGCTGTTATCTTGTCCCATACTATTACAAGCAATGAGTAGTAGAATAATTGTGAAAATATTTGAAGTTTGCATCACTAATTGTGTCTAAAAATTAAAAGAAGCATATTTAATTATGAATTTAATCCGGAGCGCCTACACTATCAAATCCTTCTGCATAACTAATTACTTCTTTTAAATTTGGAAGATTATAATAATTATTTTTCTGCATTTCTCCTTTCAACTTAGGCCATTTAATCTCACTTCTTGAATCATCTTCAAAATATGCTCCTAAAATATTCCATCTAAGATCCCAACCATCCTGATTCCTATGATTTTTTTTGAACAGGAAATCATAAGTATTTGCAAGATAAGCTACCATTTTAATTTTTTCATTCTCTGAATAATTATTGTATTCATCTGTTTGTAATAATTTGGAAACAAACTCCATTAATCCATATAAATCTTTAGGATTAGAGCTCTTTTGATAAGTATCAGTCAAACTCTGCAATATCCCATCCCGTATTTCTAATTCTTTATTACAATTTTTGGCAAATATAAGTTCACCTATTTTATATTGATCTTTAGATTGAATATATTCATTAATAAGCATTTCATTAAATTTAGGTTCTTTATCATAACCGAAATTTTTAACCAATAATTTTATAAAGTTTTTATCATGAGTTACTAACCAAATGATATATGTTTTGTTATCATTGAACAAGTACATATTTCTGGCAATAATTCTTTGATTATTTACTTTTCTTTGCTCTTTTAGATTTACCACATCTTTCCAGTGTGGAATTTCAACGTCGACTTGTGAGCTTGATTTTCTAATAATTTTACTAGATTCGATATCACTTAATGTGGGATATTCTTTTTGATAATCAATAATTTCAGGTAAATAGTAAAAGTCGGTGAAAAGTTTTCTTTTTTTGTCAATATATCCTCCTTCATAATCAACACTATTATTACTATAAGTTACAAAACTTCTGTCACATTTATCAAAATAGTTTACGTATAAGAATGGATTACTTGAATTAATACCTATTATTCTTCCAAAAACAGTTTTAATCTTATCAATAAATTCGTTATTAGATATTTCCTTAAATCCATTTGAAAATAATATTTTTTGTACAGTTTCAGCTGATGCATCTAGTTCTTCAATATCAAATGGTATTTTAACTAGTTCAGCTCCTGCTTCATCAATTGATTGACTTGCCCCCTCCTGCAACTGCTTCTTGAGAACTTTTGGTATTATAGTATCATCATTCATACTTATTATTGCTTTTTGATTATTTTCTGAACTGGACTTTTTTTCCTGGCAGCTTAAACTGCTCATTATTAATAAGGAATATATTGTTAGTCTAATTTTACTTTTTATATTCATAGAAATTATATTTTATTATCTGGAACTTTCTTTAGAGTTTTCAGCATTTACATCATACTTTGGAAGTTGTTTGTCTTTGTCAGATATTGTATATTTTTTAGGCTTAGTAATCGCAATAATTGATTTACTCTTTTTATCAACAGAGCCCAAAATTATTTTTTGATGCCCTGCCGTTTTTTCGCCATTCCCCTGATTTCCTCCCAAATATACATATCTTGTACCATCTAAATTTTCACCGGCTATCAATGCCACGTGTGAGAAATCAAAAACTATTAAAGCTCCTACAAAAGCTTCACAATCTTCTCCATTTTCCCATGTACTTCCTTTCCACCCAAAAGCTGCTGCACTTTTGGCAGTATTAATCCTTTTATAATCCTGAGTTTGATCGAAACACCATGCTAGAAATGCTCCACACCAAGGATTTGTATAATCATAACCTAGCCCCGCAGCAGAAGACACATCAAAGTATTCTGTAATCTTTTCCTTTAAAGGACTATCAATTTCTCTTAGTCCTTTATATTTTTCATACTCTTTCCATGCAACTTGAAACCATGGAGCATCTCCTACCAAGTTCAATCCTGCCCCTTTTCCACACTCTTCCACTCTAAATACTGCTTTCATAGAATCACTAGCTTTAACTTCCCAATTATCTAGCTTACCTCCACGATACCAAATTTTTCTGTGTAATCTTGATGGTGTAAGTTTATTCAATATGTCAACTACAGAATCAACTACCACATCATCCGGTGATTTGCCTGTATCATCCGCTTTAAAATACATAGCGTCCTTATACCAATCTGCCATCCCAGTTATTGCAGCTTCCTTAGGGCTATAATCTCTATCTACCCCGTCAGCAATCATAACCCCAGAATCGCTAGCTTTTTCATCTATTTTTTTCTGAATTTCTTTGTAATTACCTTTTCCTGTTATTTGTAGCAATCCCCTGCCTCTAAAATTCCAGGTATCATCAACAGATTCATTTCCAAGCCTGCCTCCATATGCTATTTCTGCAATTTTCTTTTCATTAGATTTATATCCATTTTTTGAGCTTCTACCATATTCATATGCTAGATCATTAGGTGGACTTTGTTTACCTAGTTCAGGATTTGCTCTAAAATTTTTAAAATGTTTTGGTAGATCTTCCGCTGCATAATCCAAACTCTCACCATGGAGACCTCCTTTCAAACTGGTTCCTGCTTCTTGTAATGATTGTGCAAAAAAATGAGCTTTTCTTGCACAAGTGTTTAATTCGAAAATATTTCTGTATTTGTTTAAAGTTAATGCTAATTCTTGCAAATCTTCATTCTTAGCATTTTTATACACTCTTTTGAGGATATCAACTGTAATTTCAGCTTTACATCTTGGGCAACCATTTTCACCCTCTTTTTGTACCTCCGCCATTTCCACCACCACAGGCATCACATCATTATCAATAGCTTCGGGGGTCTCTTTCTGAGATACTTTAAGACAGCCACTTTCGTAGAAGATAAACTGCTTTCTTAGTTCCAGCATTTCTTCTTTTGTAAAGGGGGTTCCGTCTTTTTTATACGCTTTAATCCCCAGTTTTTCCATATCCTCTGTTCTAACCAGATCGGCCGGAAGTGTACTGTTGATCGTAAACTGGCTTTTTTCTATTTTCCAGACTTTCTTTTTGGGATCTGCGGGATCCTGTACCTGGCGGGAAACCTGCGCGATGTAATAGTCAAAGTTTTTCGGTGGATTTTTCCATTCTTCTTTTGCGGTGAAGGCCACTTCCAGCAGGCCGTCTTTTCCTGTTTTTTCCTCGTTATAACTTTGTTTGCTTTCGTGGGTATAGGTGATATGATCTTTTTCGTTTAATCCTTCTTTGGGAATCTCCTTCAGCACATCAATCTTCAGAGTTTCTTCCGTCATATTAACGGTATGAACCCAAAGCTTATGGGTTTTGCCATAGAAAGTCTGCATCCGCTGAATATCTTTACCATCTTCGGTAGAGAACATAATCGATACAATTTTCTGTTCGGAAGTGATGGTCAGTTCTTCATTGGAATCCAAAACTTCAAGATAAGTTGTGGTGCTGTCTACCACCACAGGTTTCGTTCCCTGAATGGTAATATTTCCCGGAAGTACAATATCCGCAGATGAAGCTGCCTGAAGCTCTACCGTGAATACCAGACGGTAAGACGGGTTCGGATTTTCTGTCGTTTTAGGGATAGCAGCCAGCAATTTTTTCTTGTAATCATCATTCGTGATGATAAGGAATGAAGCTTTGCCTTCGTTATTAAGAGTAACTGTTTTCTCTTCCAGCATGTATTTATCTTTCTCTTTATAGAAATCATCACCTTCGCCTTTTACCCAGATTTTTACTTTTAACGTCTGATTCTGCAGTCCGTCAATTTCAATAAATCCATAGGTTTCCTCTCCGAATCCTGTTTCGGTACGTTTCACACCGGTTCCATAAGCCCACAGCGCCCTTTTTACAGCAGGTTCAGAAACTTTTACTTTCGCTTCTATTTTCTTTCCATCGGTATAATCTCCTGTTAAATAGGCAGAAATAGTGTATTCGCCGAGATCATTGAATGTAATGGTCCCGTCTCCGTTATTGGTCACTGTATCAGGAACTTCTATTTTTATGGCTTCATTGCCAACCAGCGCAGCAATTCTTGCCGTTGCCGTATATTTTATTTTTGTTCCTTTCGGAATATTAGCTGCCGGAAGGGTAAATTTATCTATGACATTTTGAATCACCTCAAAATTAAAACAGTCTGATCCGGAAAAACCAGGCTGCTTTCCCGCTCCCAAAGGATTAGCATAAGCTTCGAGTATATATTTCCCGAAATATTGATTGCTGCCCAGTTTTGCATCATTATACAGAAGTTCAGCTACCTTTTTATTGATTGTACCTGTTCTGAAGGAAGGAGAGTTTTCAAATAAAGCTACTCTTCCTATACCTTCCTTTTTAAGATACCAATATACGGAAGTGCCCGAAGGCATATAATTGACATTAAACTTCGAAGCCTGCACTTTAATGGTATCACTGAATCTCACCAGACCCGGTTCTCCTTTTACTCCCATGACACCCAGACTGTTTTCAATCTTAATCTCCACAGATTGCGGTTTGGGATCTGTGGGATCTGTAAATGCTTCTACCGTATATTTACCGGCATTTTTAAAGGTAAGAATGACACGATCGCTAGCACCCGTTACAGAAACAAGGTGTGATGAAGAAGCTCCGGAAGAACTGTTATACAGAACAGCTGTTCCCTGCTTTACAGTCCAGTGAACGGTATTTACAGGCATAAAGAATCCTCTGTTCAGTATTTTTGCCTGATCTGTTGTACTGTTGAGTTTACGTTCAATGGATAGAGGTAAAGGAATATTAATCAACGTTGAAGAACCTGGACTAACAATTTTCTTAACAAAATCCTGTATAACTTCCACATTGAGAGAGCATTTGGCATCGCCTGCTTTTTTACCATAAGCTTCCAGCCGGTACTTTCCTTCTGTAAGTCCATCGAATATTTTACTCATGGATTGGCTGAAACTGCTTCCCAATCCAATAAATGTTTTTATTTTATCTTTTGTTCCTTCCCCTTTGAACAACGCCCAGATGATTTTTTTCTCATCACCTTTGAACTGGGCTTTTAAGTCCAGGTTATCACCACCAAAAGGGTTCATAATAGGAAGAAGCGGGCCATTCATTCCTTTGATATAGTAATAAGTACCACTTAATTTATCACTCGGTATCGGTCTTACCATTGAAATGGATGACACTGCTATGCTTGCCTGAGAAGCAGAGGATGACGGCCATTGTGGCGAAGTATTGGCTACTGAAAACTCATCAGCTTCTTTGACATCTATCTGTGAAACATTATTGGCCTGCCCGGTGGTTGCAAAAGCAATTGTTCCGGGAACACCATATCCCGGACAGTTCCCTGTAGAAGCATCCAACAGGATTTTCATACTCTTATTGAATTCTACGTTTTCGTAGTAGTCTTTATATTTGATATTGCATTTGCCTTTACAAGGATAGGTTTTCCCGTCTGAACCTTTGCAGTTCCCGAATCCGTTTCCGCCTCCGAAACTATCTGCTTTATCATCAAGATAAGTCGCTACAGGTTTATTTTGTGCAAAATATTTGTTTTTGCCCAGTTTTTTTTTCTGGCTTTTCACTTCCATCGGAACGGCCGTACCATTGGAGTTGTTGGTTACAGAGCTGCTGCAGTACGCAGTGGCTCCTTCTATAATGATGTATCCTTTATCCGCCATGTCATTTGTTCATAAAGATTAAGTCATTGTGATCGTTTCCCGGTATACTGTTTTTTCTCCATCTGACAATATAAAGTCAGCGCTCTTTTTGGAATACTGTTTTTTTCGGGAATTATATTCCATTTGTATATTTAATTTTACCTGATACGATCCCGTCTGATACAGGTATTTTTTGTCCAATTCTTCTTTTATATGAACCGGAACTTTGATTTCAGAGGTAAAAAAGGCTTCAAATCCATATTCTCTCTGTTTGGCAATGATAATTCCAGTACATTCTACATCCCCGATTCCTTTGATATTCCAAACAATGGATTCATCATTTCTTTCTCCATTATCAACATAATAAGGAGCGAACAGCAACAGGTTCCAAAAGGGCTCTTTCAGTTTATTTTTATAAAAGACCGCTTCATCTTCAAATGTGGTCAGATATTGGTTTCTGAAAACATCTGCATTCTGGTATTTTTCCTGAAGTCCGGCTGTTTTGAATTTCCAGTCTCCAATATTTTTCTGATGATCTGCAGCGCCAAGAAAACTACCCTTTTCATCCACTTTTATTTCCACAGGATAGGAACTCTGCTCCAGCACATGTAGGATTTCCATAAATTTATTTTCTGATGGGAAAGGAGAATCTTCCATTTTCTCTATCTCCCAGTTTTTTGTATGGTCCTCATTTACCTTTTCCTGAAGGGTAATTTTAAAAGATGAATAGAATCCTTTTGCTTCTCCAAACTGTATCTCAAGAGCATTTTCCACCTGATATTGGTGGGTTTCTGAAGTATATTTCTGAAAAGGCTTTACTCTTGTTTCTACCATACTGTTTTGTTATTACCGGCTGTTTAAAAGTCATTCCATTCACGATACAGCTCATTTATTTTATGAATCATTAAACTTATTATCCATCCTGAGATCCCACCAATCAACAGATATCTCAATGTTTTCATACTAAAAACCGAATGGAAAATAAATCCAGTTAAATGATCCTTTGATAAAGCAGAATCCACTCTATCACTTACTGAATCCCATATTGAGAATAATATTCCTATAAATCCTCCTGCAGTTATTATTCTTTTCTTCATATTTCCGGAATAAAAATTTTATTAATTGTATTACTTATGATTCAGTGCTTTATTTCTTCTCAGCTATTTCATCCGGGATATTAGTAATTTCATATGATGTTTGTAAATCAGTGTATATCCTTTTTGAGTCAGACAAAAGCTTAACATCTGCTTCATTATATTGTTTTTTAAAAATCGGATAGTGAAGATCTGAAGTAAACTTGTTAATAGTTTTATTTTTATCATTTATGATATAAAACCTTAAACTTGCATAATAAGGCTGATCATAGCCAACATTGACCGCTATATCCTGATGATACTCTCCAAAATAAATATTTTCATTTTCCAGAGTAATTAATATCCTGTTTCCTTTCAGATCAATACCGTCTGAATGGTTTATTTTAAAGGTTATTTTTTTGCTAAGCTGATGTACATTTTTATTAAATGATTGGGGAATCTCTCCTACAAAATTTTTAAATGCGGTTGTATCAATAATGACAGAGCCGCTTTCTAAACTATAATTTTCCCTATATCCGCCCAAATCTTTATTTTTATTACAGCTTATTAAGATTAGGGCTGTAAAAATTAATGTGAGAAGAGTTTTTATTTTCATAATTATTTTGGTAAAAATTTTTCATAAGTTGCTGGTACACCAACGGGCCAGGTACCTGCTTTTACATCCAAATATGCCCCATCCGGATTCCAGATTGCTTTATCTAATTTTATTTCTTTTTTTCTGTATTTATTATAAGTATCCATATCTTTTGGATCCGACTGATACGTATCTTTTAAATCTGTTTTAAAGTTTTCCCAAGTTGAACCACCCTCATCATGATCAGAAGCATAAGTATCCCTATGATTCTGTGTTCCCCATGCATCTTCATACAGTGATCTCCTCATATAGCCATAGACTGTTATTTTCCCATGGTTAGCCATTTTTTGTGCCAAGCTTTTATCTTTAAAAGCATTTGTAGTTGTCTCCGAACTTGTTCCGATACCGGTTCTGCATGCATAAGAATAAAATACAGATGTATTTCCATCTAAAAACACAGCCGGATTAACTTTTGAAAAGCTTTTGGCATCAAGTTCTTGTTTATCCGCATTTTTACCCTCATACCCAAATGCTATTACTCCCTCATTGGTTGCGTTTCTTACATAACCATGAGAGTATGCAAAAATTTCCTTTACTCTTCTTTTATTATCAAAAGCTGCACTATCCCTATTCCCAGAATTAATAATATTAATAACATCATCTATCGTAGTAACTCTTATTACTGTTAAGCCATTATTATGCTTAATTAAATCATTGGTTATTGTTGATAACTGATTTTCAGAATATCCATCGGTAAACAGGGCTACTTTTACAAAGGGGTAATTAGGATATTTGGTACGGACTTTTCTGACTGCCTCTCCTGGAAACATCAGTTTATTTGCAATATTTGTTGAGTGCTGCTCAGTACCTATAATTATTACTATCTCTTCTTTTATTAAATATACTTCTGCTTTTACATTCGGGCTATATTCTTTAAAAAAGGCATATACTCTCAGCTTAGCGATATTCCTATCCTTCGGTACTACATAAGAAATCTTTTCTTCGCCTGTTACCTGTGGGGCATTGGCTATATTTGTATCATCATACTGTATCGCCCACTTAAGAGCTTTTAATTCTGATTTCGAAGGAGTTCTGCTATACTGTGTTGCTTTAAAATAATACTTAACTCCCTTTTTTATAATCTTAACTTCTTTTGTACATTCTATATCTTCATAACATTTCACTGCCTTCACAAGTAATGACTGAATTTCGCCTTTCCCCTGGTATTCATCAAATTTTTTCCCACCTTTTTTCCCATAAAAGGTGTTCTCCTGAGGAGATTTAAAATCCAGAGTTCCCTTGGAAGCATCTTTCATGATATGTTCTGCTTCCTTATAGGATTTCCCAAAGACATTTCTTATAATATTTCCGCCTTCGCCTGCCATATTACTGCATTTTTACCTGTTTACCGCTATTGATAAGCACTTCCCTGGCACTTTCTACATTAATGGCATCTTTTGTACTGATGTAAGAGCCTGCTTCCATATTTTCTGTAATATTTTTGGCTGTAGATTTTCTGCCAGCTTCTGCGGTTTCAATAATATTGCTTGCTGTCAGATTATAATCATCATTAGCCGTTTCCGTGATATCTTCCCCAGCCATAATATTGACATTCCTCTGAGCAGAAGCAATGATATTTTTACCTGCATTGATCTGCACATTTTCCCCGGCTGTGAAGGTGATATTTTTTGGAGCATTCACCACAATATTTCCTTTTCCATCCATGAGATAAGTATTACCACTTGGATCTTCAATAAAGATGCTTCCTTCCTGATCGTTAAAGATCACTTTATTACCACTTCTGGTCTGAATCGATTTAAGATGATTATTGATGCTTCCTCCCAATGCAACCTGTCCGTGGAACATTCCTCCCATCGCAAACGGAAAATCGGGATGATGGTATTCAAAACCTACCATTACCTGATCTCCTACTTCCGGCACAGCAACAAAACCTCTGTTTTGAGTGACCATATCTGTTCCTCCTGCATCGGGGCTCATCATTCTGATAAAATGAGTGGTATCAGGATGTTGCTGCCAGTCGAATCTCACCTGTATTCTTCCCTGATTAAGCGGATCTGTATTGGAAATAACGGTAGCCACCTGCGGCTCGGCTTTAGGCTGTTTAAAATCCGGTTTTGGCATAAAGCCAGTGCCTTCAGCAATAGCTTCAAAACTTCCTGTATAATATCCTCTGGCATTGACTTCGTGTGAGACTTCGGTAATTGTAAGTTTTGTAAAATAGGAAGTCTGGCTGGTATCCGGTTTCCGCATTTCCATATCTGCAAGGCATCCCGGATATAAAAACGGAACAGTTGTATTTCCTGAAACCGTAAATACTTCTACAGCAGCACTGCCTGCAGCACTTTTCTGAGAATCGCTTACATCCACAAACATATTGGCATTAATGGGAGCCGGAGAAAGTGAACGGGTTTTAAAGATATTATTGTTCAGTTCATATGCTTTGGAGGGTATTTCGCCCAAATGTCTGATATTATTTTCAGAGCCTTCCATTTTGGTATGGCTGCTGCTGTTATAACCGAAAAATTCAGGATTGGTATGAACTGCATTGAGTTCTACCTGCACATCTGTTGCGTTGCTTCCGTATACAAGCCGGATCGGTTTTTCTGAAGGGGGAAGTTTGCCGAAATGAAGCACCTCGCCATCGTAGTAGAACTGCTCTCCGTAGGCTTCGGCTGTTCTTGCAAGATAGTTATAATGGGTTTCATTATATTGTGAGCTATAATTGATATAGCTTTTATTCTGTGTATCTACTCTGAAATCAAATTTCTCTGATCCCAGGGCTTCTTTAAGTATTTTGTTGGCAATAATTCCTGTATTCACAGCCTGATCACCTCCAAAACTTTGAGTATGGGGAGCTGCATCCATCAATATGGTAGGACTCTGGCCTCTCAGCACAATATTTCCAAGGCTCATTTTTTCCTGGCTGAATGCAGCTTTGGTGATAACTCCTACAAAAGTTCTTTCCGGGCTTTCACTTTCGTAATCTTTGTATTTGAAAACAATGGTGATTCGTTTTCCCAAAAACTGGCGTGCCCGTTCCAGGGTATGGTTTTGAGCTTCCCCGAGAGAATCATGAGCTAAGATCAGCTCAAAATTGTGGTGTCTTCTGGCACTTTGCTGCAGATGGAAATGTTTGAAGTGTTTGATAATTTTGCCTTCAATCACAATATCCAGTTTCACCACACGGTTGATTCCGGGAATATGATTCTCAGAAATCTTATCTGAATTCGAGATATTTTTATTCATAGTGATTAGGTTTTTTCAGAACTTTATTTGAAATAAACAGTCGTTCTATAAGGTTAAAAAAGGCAGAACAGCATCCCTTGAAACGGGTGTACTATTCTGCCTGATATTTAAATTCTGAATGTGCTTAAGAAGGCCATGCTCCGAAGTATGATGAATTCCCCAGGTCTATCTGTTCTGCACTTACCACAAAACTGATATACATACTGTTGTCATCCACAGCATCGAAATCTACTTCATGCTGGATTACATAACCGTTGTTCCACTTCAATGTTGTTAATGTTCCTTCTTCGTGAGATTTGTTGAAAGTAATCTCTCCTACTGTAGGCTTATATTTTCCGTTCAGTAAACTTTCCAGGATGTCTGATTTTTCAGTAGCTTCTACTGTGATTTTGATAAGAGCATTGGAAGGATCTGATGCCACACGCCCTGAAACGTCCGTAGATCTTGATACACTGTAGTTAAGCTTTAACAGTTTTTGCCCTTCACCGTTGTTGAATTTTAAAATTCCTCTTGAATTTCTTTCTGCCATGATTGTAAATTTTAATGGTTAATATATTGTGATTGTTTGCTTTCTATATCACCAAATATAGATGTATTTACAAAAAGCAAATTGCATTTATTATTAAATTTCGAAAAGTGTAGTAATAATACGACTAACACCCGTTAGGCAAATTAACTCTTATAAATCAGGTGTTTGCTGCTTTTTATCACTGAAAATCGGATGATTGTATTGACTGTTTAAAGAAACAAAACTATATTCCAAAAGCAACTGTAAGAAAAATCTTAAATACCAGGGCAAAAAATCTTTTAATAAAACGCTGTGAAAATAACTTAAAAAAAAACAGAAAAAAATTAAAGTACCAAAATACTGATGAACAGTACATTGAATACTGAAACCAGCTTTAGCAGGATATTTATTTGAAAAAATAAAACAAAATACTTGCGCGGTATTATAAAATGTTATACTTTTGCAACACTTTAAAACAACGAAGTAATAAACGAAAACATAATGGTTTCTTAGCTCAGTTGGTAGAGCAATGGATTGAAAATCCATGTGTCCCTGGTTCGATTCCTGGAGAAACCACTTTAAAACCTCTAATTTATTTTAGAGGTTTTTTTGTTACCTTATTTTCCTAAACCAATGTGGGATCAATTGCAAAAGTTGGGGACTAAGCAAAAAGCGGGATCAATTTCATTGATTTTTTTAAGCCTGATCATAATCTTAGACCTTCTTAGCACGACTAGAAGTACGATGATGTAGTAAATAAGTAAATCAACTATTCAGCCAGTTCAGGCATTCAGTAATCTGTAATTTACTGATAAAAACTTCAGCATTCACTTCCGGTTCCGGTGAAAGTCTAAGTTCTACTTTCTGGCTGGAATGCTTGATAATTTCGGAAACCGCGTCTTTATTAATGATAAATTTCCTGTTGATCTTAAAGAAAATTTCAGGGTTCAGCTTCTGAATAATATCTTTAATGGTATCATCATAAATATAGGTCTGATGATCTTTTGTGGTCAGGAAAAGGTATTTCCCGGAGGCAAAAAAGTAGGCAGTGTTACGCTCGTCTATTGATTTTAGTTTATTTCCTTCTCTTACCATGAAACGTTTCATCACCTCATCTTCTGCCTGTCGTAATGAGGACATAGATTTAAGAACCGGTTCAGGATCAAAATTGTTTCTTATGGAAATAAATTTTTGTAAAGCTTTATGGAGATCCTCTTCTTCAAAGGGCTTCAGAAGATAATCAATGGTAAAATGTCTGAAAACCCTCATGGCATATTCATCAAATGCAGTAATGAAAATAATCGGGGTAAAAAGTTCTACCTGTTCAAAAATTTCCAGGCTCATTCCATCTCCGAGATGAATATCCATAAAGATAAGGTCTGCGGATTCTTTTTCAAAGAAATCAACTGCCTGTTTTTTAGAACGAAGAATAACAGTCTCTGTAACAGGGACTATGCTCTGTGTATCCAAAAGATTTTTCAGATAATTAACAGCCAGCAGCTCATCTTCTATAATGGCAATTTTCATAACGATGCAAAAGTACAAAAAAACCGCTGAAACAATTAAGTTCAAGCGGTTTCCTCTGTATTGAATTTGATATGAAGTTCTATAAATTAGGGTTATTCTTCTTCGCACTCATTGGATATTCAATGGTATATCGCGGATCATTCTGCTGAAGAATATACTCATTACCACTAATGGTGTGGCTTATTTTTTTCTGATTTGCTCTTCTTAAGTCGAACCATCTTTGTCCTTCCAGAGCAAATTCTCTGAATCTCTCATCCAGGATAAATGTCATAAACGCAGCAGAATCCATTGTGTTTACTGCATTTTGTACTGAAGTATATCCCTCCGGCGTATATCTGTTTTTTAATACTTTCAGTAATGTTTCTTTAGCTTCAGCCAGTTTATTCAGCTTTAATAATGCTTCAGACTTGATAAAGTACTGCTCCGCTGTTCTGAAAGACACTTTGAATTCTAAACTTCCTCCTTTGGTGACTTTATACTTACTACCATTTTTTTCAAAATACATGCCAAACCTTTTATCTGCCGTGGAATTGTATGAAGAAATCAGTTCCGGAGATGCAAAAGATAAATTTTTGATTGAATTATCCCATGTATTATCCAAAGCCATGATCGACTCCGGGGAAGCATAATGGTTAGGTGGTGTGTTTACCGTATTTAAATTGCTCAGATCTCCTTTTACTGCCAATACCTGACCTGCATAGTTTAAAGCCTTGTTCCAGTCTCCTTCATATAGCGCTGCTCTTGCTTCAAAAGCCAGCAATGCTGTTTTTGAGAACCTGTAATTAACTCCCAGCGGCTGCTTCTGCTCAATCATCAAATCCTCAGCTTTTTTAAGATCTGCATGAACCTGATTGTACACCTCCTGTACTGATGATGGCTTCAATACCTGCTCAAGATCG
Organism: Chryseobacterium sp. DZ-32; assembly: GCF_059587025.1. Taxonomy (NCBI): domain Bacteria; kingdom Pseudomonadati; phylum Bacteroidota; class Flavobacteriia; order Flavobacteriales; family Weeksellaceae; genus Chryseobacterium; species Chryseobacterium sp. DZ-32. Next base: position 55,660 of record NZ_JCAIOM010000013.1, on the reverse strand, counting down.
ATTTCAAGACTGATCGGAACGCCTCTGTCGGTAGAAGCTGTAGCACTATTATACGGTTTACCATATAAATTCACCATATCAAAATACAGGTAAGCACGAAGAGCATACGCCTCTGCTAAAATCTGATTCTTTTCAGGAGAATCCTGCATGGTTTTGCTTCCTTCATTGATAATCTGATTCAGATAAAAGTTCACGGAATAAAAGCTTACCCATGGAAATTCCGTAGATGCCTGATCATTATTAGCGTCTTTCCACATCGCAATTTCACGATAGGAAATAAAATCTGTTGAATTATCATCGATATTCACCTCATCGGTACGAAGTGCCACCAGTGATTTGTGAACAGGATATTTTGAATACGCAGATGTAAGGACTTTTCTATAGTCTTCAGTAGTCGTAGGAATCACTTTTCCTTCCGGCTGAATATCTAAAAACCTGTCGCATCCGATATTGATAAAGCTGATTGCTGCAAGAGCTATGATTGCTGTAATTTTTCTCATTTTTCTCAAGTTTTAAAAAGAAACATTAAATCCTACGGTCACCGACTTGGTGATAGGCTGTGCATAAATATTACCATACGTTTCCGGATCGAAATATCCTTTGTATCCGTTGCTGAATACAAACAGGTTACGTCCTTCAACGCTCAGTCTCAGGCTCGAAATCCCCATAGGATTTGTAAATTCTTTAGGAAGTGTGTACCCTAAACGGATGCTACTGATTCTGATATAGCTGATTTCTTTTGCCCATACATCCAGTAAGCTGTAGGCATTGGAACGGTTTCCTGTAAACCATTTATTGGCCATCCATCCGTCCGGGTTAGCTTCCATATCAGGACTTGTAATTCCCGGAAGCGAACCTCCAGCTTCATAAATATCTCTTGTGTAGTTTCTTCCTCTGTCTAACTCCATACCTCGGTAAGAAGGAGTTCTCATTACTGTCTGCTTCAGGTTGAATGTTGCAGAGATGGTAAGGTCAAAATTACTTACTTTAAAGGTGTTGATAATCCCTCCGGTAAATTTCGGATCTCTGTCTCCTACATAAGTAAACAGGCTTCTCAGCTCAGCATTTGAAAGTTTGGTATCAACAAGCTGCCCTGGCAGGAAATCTGCATACACATCATATAACTTAAAGAATTCTGCTGCTGAAACCTTCTGATCTCCTTTCCAGAATAATGGGTTTCCCTGTTCATCCATTCCTGCTGTTTTCAAAGCAAAAACAGCATTTACCGGAAGTCCTTCTCTTGATGGAAGCAATGCATTATCACGCGGCTGCTCACTCAATACTCTGCTCTTGTTATGTGCAAAGTTAATGGTAGTCGTCCATTTGAAATTATCATGATTGATGTTTCTGGTAGATATCGCCAGTTCAAAACCTTTGTTGGTCAGGCTTCCCCAGTTCATCATCGTATATTCGAATCCTGTTTCCAAAGGAGTTTCTTTCATACTGATCATATCCGTACCTTTTCTGCTGTAGACATCAGCGGTAAGGCTTACACGATTATTGAACAATCCCAAATCAAGACCTAAGTTGGTATTGGTTGTTTTTTCCCATCTCAGTTTATCGTTAGGAGGGCTGAGAACATTGATAATCGATTCTTTTCCTCCCGGAAGAATGGTGGCATCATTATATTCACCGATAAAGAATGGTGAGGTGTTTCTGTCGATATTTCCCTGAAGACCGTAAGATGCTCTCAATCTAAGGTTGGATACAGCAGAAATATTTTTCATAAAGTCTTCCTTCGTTACCAGCCATGATCCTGAAACGGCCCATATCGGAAGGTATTTATACTTTTTGTTAACTCCAAACAGGTTAGTACCGTCATATCTCACACTTCCAAAGAATGTATATTTCTGATCATACGTATAAGAAGCTGTAGCAAACATAGATGCATAGGCATTCTCGATAGGAGCTGCTTCACGGTAGGTTTCATATCTTTTATCAGCTGCAAAACTTGAATTCGGGAAAACGATTGCTGTGGCTCTTCTTGTTGAAGGATCGTATCCGAAAGCCCTCGTGATGGTTGTGTTATCTTCTGTTTTACGGATTTCTGTTCCTGCCATCAAATCAATTTCATGTTTATTGATCTTCGTGCTATATGCCGCCTGTAATTTCCAGTTGTACTGGAAGAAATCATTATCCCAGTTTTGTTTTACCGCACCAGCCGGCAGAAAGTAATTGTATTTACCGTCTTTGTAGTAACGGGTATTTTCTTTCATTTTTCTGGTAAAATAGGTATTCTCCGCTGCAAATTTCTCTGTTTTATTAGCATCATACTGAAGTCCCAACTGAGAAGTAAATCTTAAACTTTTTGAAGCTTTATATTCTAAATCTAAAATTGCTTTCAAAGAGTTATTTTTCAGTGAATAGTTGGTATTCTCTCGTTCTTCAAGGAAGTTGAAAGGAATATAACGATCTTCAAAACCATCCATATCTCTATCATAATTGTAGCTTCCATCCGCATTGAAAGGCTTCATGTAAGGATTGGCATTTCTTGAATAATTCACGGGGTTGATTGAAGCATCAGCATCTGTTACAAAAGATGTACGTTCGCTCTGCGTTCCGAAAATAGAGATTCCTGCATTTAACTTATCGCTTAGTTTATAATTGTTTTTCAAAGTCAGGTTATAACGCTTAAAACCTGTACCGATAGTTGTTCCTTCTTCATCATAATATCCCAGGGAGAAATAGTAATCTGCGCGATCACTTCCTCCTGAAACACTTAATCCGTATTGTTTGTTGATGGCATTTCTGTATAACAGTTTGCCCCAGTCTGTATTGTTATTTCTTAAACCGTTAATTTGTTGGCGTGTGAATGAGTTCAAAGCATCAAACCCTCCGTTTCTGAAAGCATCAAGCTGGTTATTCTGCGTCAAGATTCTCATTACTTCTCCTTTATCGGCACGGTACGTAAGATCTGCACGCTTGGCAAGCATCAGTTCCAGGTCTACTTTTTCAGAAGCATTTAAAAGATTTAATTTATCAAAATCAGGACGAGAGGTAACGAAAGTGTCTGCTGAGAAGTTCAGTTTCAGACTTCCTTTCTTTCCTTTTTTGGTGGTGATAGAGATAACTCCGTTGGCTGCTCTTGCTCCATAAATAGCTGTTGCCGCTGCATCTTTAAGGATGGTAATATCTTCAATATCGTTAGGGTTTAAGCCTGCGATAGAGAAGTTCTGGAGCTGATCAATATTGTCTTTATCCGTAAAATTCGGAACATCATTTCCTTCTAACGGAAGACCGTCAATGACCCATAGCGGATCCTGGGGACCGGAAAGGGAAGCTGTCCCTCTGATTCTGATCTTCGCCGGACTTCCCGGAGCTCCCGTTTCAGGAGTTACTGCCACACCGGCAATCTGCCCTGCCAGCATCTGGTCTACACTGGCAACACCAGCCTGGCTGATGTTGTCCATTTTAACGGTAGAAACCGCTGAAGTCTGCTTACGCTTTTCAATTTTCTGATACCCTGTGATAATAACTTCCTGGATTTTATTTTTTTCTGAAACCTCAGAAGTCAGTCTGATAGTATAATTAGTCTGTCCTTCATTCAGCTGAATGACTCTGGATTCATACCCAGGATAACTTACCAATACCGTTTTTGTATCAGCAGGGATTTCCAATATAAATTTTCCGTCCTTATCGGTTACCGTACCTACTGATACACTTTCGATAATTCCTTCCAACTCTGTTTTTGTAGAGACCGATTGGGTCTCGATTTTTATAGAAGCACCGGTGATAACCTGAGACGTATTTCCGTCTTCTATTTTCCCGGTGATGGTTTTCTTTTGCTGGGCCATTGCTATATTAGCAGCCAAAAGAGGTAAAAGTATTAGAGTTTTTTTCATTGCCGTTTATTTGTTTAAAGCCTCTTGTATACGAATGATTAAATCTGTGTAATGTGCTCTGGAAGCATCATCACCTCTGTACCTTGTTCTGTTCAGTAAGTCCAGAACTTTCTGAAGTTCTGCTCTCTTGTAAGTTGTCACTTCAGATACTCTTTTCATGGATGAATAATTGATATTCCTCAAACCATGATCATCTTCATGGAAATTACAGATGGTCGGGATATTCAAAGTATCATCTGTTTTCAATCCTTTTACTGCTGTTTTTTCAAACAATTTGTTCACAGAGACAATCAAAGCATCCACATAATTTTTCTGAGTCATTTTCTCAAGCATCGTAAGGCTTCCTTTTTTACTGAAAATGGCAGTTCTTACCTGATCAAATAAATTTTCAACCGTATAGATTTCTTCTTTAGAGCCGGACATCTGATGTTTCAGTTCATTCTCAAGTAATCGCAACAGTCTGTCATCCATAAACAAAGAATAGATATTTGCATACTGCATTCCTCTTGCCAGGGTATACGGTGTCTGTTCAAATGGTCCCATTGGTGAATCTTTAACCGGGTACGTTTTTTCTGTAATAGGATTAAAGAATAACCATTCCGGAAGGTTGATCGCATTTTTAACAAGATAATCAACTGCTCTTCTCTGAATTTCTGCAGGTACAGCTTCATAGGCTTTCTTCTTGTTACCAAAAACAGTATTGTTCAGATAAATTCCTCCTACATTCGCCATCACATGACCTGTATACAAATCCCACTGCCCGATTACTCCCAGATACAGTTTTCCGGCATCTGTGTATTCTTTACCATCTTCATACATCCATTTCAGGAGGTTGTTAATTACCACTTTCAGGTTTTTGATTCCGTACTCGCTGGCTTTCATCGCATCATCACCTAAATCTTCAGACTGCGAACGCGGATCAATGGTTTCCAGGTAGCTCTGCTGCTCTCCATAGAAGTACATCGGGTCATCTTCATGTTTTTCAATTAAGTTTTTCAGCGCTTTCTTCTCTACGAATTCATCCGGATACCAACGGTACCCCCACTCGATGGCATATTTATCGTAAAGACCAATTTTCGGAGTGATTGCTGTAACACCATCTTCCGGCTGAGCTACATAATTGTAACGGGCATAATCCATAATGGAAGGTGCCGTACCACCCATTTTGTCTGTAAATTCTTTGGAACGAAGCGACTCTACCGGGAATGCAAAGGATGCTCCCATATTGTGCTTCAGTCCGAAAGTGTGCCCTACCTCATGGGATGAAACAAAACGGATCGCTTCTCCCATATGTTCATCACTGAATTTATTTCCTCTTGCTTTAGGGTCAATAGGTCCTGTTTGAATTCTCATCCAGTCATGAAGAGAAGTCATTACATTATGCCACCAGATTATATCTGCTTCGATAATTTCCCCACTTCTCGGGTCTACTACTGATGGCCCCATTGCATTTGACTTTGGCGACGCGGCGTAAGTAATTACAGAATATCTTACATCATCAATATCAAAATCTTCATCTTTCTCATCCGGCATTTTCGCAATCACTGCATTTTTGAATCCTGCCTGCTCAAACGCCGCCTGCCAGTCATGTACTCCGGCGATAATCTTTTCACGCCATTGTTTCGGAGTTGCCGGATCGATATAATAAACAATCGGTTTCTTAGGCTCTACCAGCTCACCTTTTAAATATTTTTCTTTGTCCTCGTCCTTCGGTTCAAGATTCCATTTGGTAATAAAGAATTTCTCATCCATTTTTTGCTGGTTGTCATTAAACGACCAGTGTTTTTCGGAGAAAAATCCTACTCTTGAATCCGATACTCTTGGTTTCATCGGTATTTTAGAAAGCAGAACCAGATTGGTTGTAACGCCTAAAGTTACCGGAAGATCTACCCCGCCTTCATTGACAGAAGTGGACAATTGGGACTTCACCACAAGGTTTTTAGGAAAAGTCTTCACACCTTCTATGTAAGAAAGACTTGACTTCACAGATCCACCCAATCCTACATTAGCCAAAACATCATTAAAACTTTTCTGATTTCCGTCAAAAACTTTGTTCACTTTAATGGCTACAGCCGTAGAGTCGTTGTTTTGTGCTTCAATATCAAAGACTTCAATCACAGATTCTGAAAAGTTATCTTTCACAGATTTTGTAATGGCGTCATTTTTTGGGGATGACACTTTAGGTACCATCGTTTTTACCCATACTTTTTTAGCTACAGGATCACGGTAAAAAGAGATGACCTTATTCTCATAGTTCATTCCTTTGTTCAAACCAGCCTCATTGACCTGCATGGGTACCTGAGAAAGTTTATTGACCACCAAAAACTGACGCCCCATCAAACTGTCCGGGATTTCAAAATAAATATCCGTTTTTACCTGAATGGTATTAAAAAGTCCTTTTTTATAGGTTCCTTTTTTGATCAGGTCTTCAATCTTTTTGGTTTTCTTGGAGGAAGAGGTTTCTGTCTTATCCGTTTTTTCTTTGTTGACCTTTACCGTATCTTTATCTTTTTTCTGTGCTATTGCCATTGGTGAGGCCATAGCAAGACCGAGATACAGTGCCAGCCTGTAATTCTTCATTAAAATAGTCCGATTCATTCCAAATAGTAAATATCTTAGTTTCAGCCAGCAAAGCTATAGGTATCATGAATCATATATATAATATTAGGGAGTGAATGGTGCTAATTCGGGAGTGAATGGATTTTTATTTTACTTCATTAAAGGCAAAAAACATACGAAATATTCACTATCTACAGAAATATGAAGAAGATTATTCTTAAAATATCCATAAACCTGATTCAAATATTCAATTCCGAATTTCTCTCCCTGTACCGTTTCCGTCTTAGGCTGCAAGGTATTCTTTACCGTGATCCCGTCCTCATCAACGATAATGATAATTTCCAAAGGCTGATCCATCGTTGCAATATTATGTTTGGTCGCATTTTCCGTGACTATCTGAAGGGATAAATAGGGAATTCTTTTTTCAAGACTTTCAGGAGCATTAATAATCAATTCAAACTTCAGTTCTTCATCAAACCTGCTTTTCAGAAGTTCCATATAGTGCTGTATAAATTTAATTTCCTGCGAAACAGGAACAATATTGTCTTTTGGAGGCACTATAAGATACCTGTAAATCCTGGAAAGATTCATGGTAAATTTCTGTGCATTTTCTTTATTGATCCCGATCAACATATAAAGGGAATTCAATGAATTGAAAAGAAAATGGGGATTGATATTATTTTTAAGCTGCTGAAGCTGATTGATCACTTCTGCTTTGTGCATCTTTTCGTTTTCTACCAACAATAAATTCTTCTCAGACTGTATTTTTTCTTTTTCCTGATAAGCCAGGCTGGTTGCTCTCTGAAACAATATAAAGACCGTTACAATGAGAAACAACGCTGCCAGAAAAATATAAACAGTATAGGTTTTTATCTTGCTGATATTTTCGTCAATAATAAAATTTACATGGTTCACTACCGTGTATCCATCAAAATTATCAGTCTTCAATGGTTTTATAAAGCGTGTTACCTCCACTCCCAGATATTCTGAAACGGCTGTTCCTTTAGTATATCCTGCTTCAGTTTTGCTGGTCAGTGTATCATTAGCTTTAATATCTGTAAAGTCAAAAATATTCTTTCCGATATACTTCTTCTCAGGATGGGTAATACAGATTCCTTCTTTGGTAAAGACATAAGCGTAGGTATTGGAACTTTTATCGACATTAATAAAATATTGATGAAGATCATCCAGGCTTACGGTAGAGCCATAGTACAATTTGTTTTTATCAGGTAGTATCAAAGAATCGTAACTAATCCAATACATGCTGTCCTTTTTGGTAAGCAAAAGGTCTTTAAAATGTCCCGGTCCGTTATTCTTTATCACAATAGAATTCTCTTTACGATCTGTCTTCCTGAAAATACCGGATAAAGGATTATTACTATCTGTTTTTCCTGAAGTGGTGTTTTCATAATAATACCAGCTATAGGGCAGCAGATTTCTTTTTTTATTTAATTCATTTAAAACCGAAGAATAATCCTTGTAATTCTTCAGTCCGTCCTTTTGAATTAGTGCGCGAAGCAGATACTGATAATCCTCAATATTTCTGAATTCATGTTCTATCGATTCATACTTTCGGAAGAATGTTTTCTTTGCAAAATCATCGGTATTCTTACGGCTGTCTTCTGTGATCAAAAGACTCAAAACAGCAAATGCTGCTACTGCGATCAGGCAGGCAGATAAAGCGGTGATATAAATGGATTTTTTGGATAAGGCGTGCTTAAAATTAATAATCAAATTCTCTAAATTATGGATTCCTCTACATATAAATTATTCGTTTGCAAAGATATAACAAAGATTTCAGGACTGTAAAGTGAATTAAATTTAGATTTCATATTTTAAAGTAAAAAACAAAAATCAGATACGCTTAAGTCTTAAAGTTCGTTAATATCGTCATTGAGACCACCTATTCATCACGCTATATTTTGAAAATTAATTATCTTCGCCTACAAATCTTATTTAAAAATGAAGAAGATCATCTCCGGGATATCTATTTTTTGTGCCATCGCTATTTCAGCTCAGGAAGCCATCCAGTTTCAGGAACTGCCATTCAAGGACATTATTGCCAAAGCCAAGAAAGAAAAGAAATTGGTTTTTATTGATGCCTATGCATCATGGTGCGGCCCTTGTAAAATGATGGAAAAAAATGTCTTCACACAGAAGTCCGTGAGTGATTATTACAATACCAACTTCATTAATGCGCGATTTGATATGGAAAAAGGAGAAGGCAGAGATATCGCTTCGAAATTCGGAGTACGCTCATATCCTACTTATCTTTTCCTGAACGGTGAAGGTGAGCTTGTTTCCCGAAATACCGGATATATGGAAGAAAGCCTGTTTGTAGCAATGGCTCAGGATATCAATTCACCGGGAAACAAAAAAGGATCTCTTAAAGACCGCTTTGCCGGCGGGGAAAAAGACCCGGAATTCCTGATCAATATTATGAAGCTTAATGCCAACTCAGATTATGAATTTGCCAAAAAAGCTTCAGAAAGATACTTCCAGAACAAAAAGAAAACCGAAGAATTGTCAAAGGATGAAATTGGATTTCTTCTTTACTTCGTAAAATCATCGGAAGATATCAACTATCCTGTTTTTGCATCCAGAAAAGCAGAGATTATTAAATTCCTTCCTGAAGAAACTTACAATGAATTTGATGCCCAGCTGAAACTGGGAAAAATAGTAGAACAGTCTATTGATGATAAAAATAAAAAAATCAATGATGACTATTTTATGAAAGCTGCCGAACCATTGGTAGGGAAAGAAGCTGCTGTTAAAAAGCTGAATCAGACTAAACTCAGCTATTATGAACAGAACAGTAATTTTCCTGAATACGAGAAAGCGGCTTTAGATTATTATAAAAATTCTGATGCCTTTGATCCGAATGAGCTCCTGAGAGCAGCATGGATATTTGCAGATCATGTGAAAACTCCATCTTCATTAAAGAAGGCTACAGAATGGGCAGAAAAATCTGTTATGAGAAGCGAAACTTCGGAAAACACTTATATTCTTGCCAAGCTTTATCACCTTACCGGAAATAAAGAGATGGCAAAAAACTATGCTGAAATGTCTAAAAATATGGCAGTTCAGGGCAATAAGGATTCTCAACTGGCAGATGAACTATTAAAGCAGATAAAATAAACATTATAAACCGGATGAAATATAAATTATTAGCAGCAGGCATTTTAGCTTTCCTGTCTACAACTACGTTGAGCGCTCAGGAACAGGAACAAGGAGGACAGGATAAAAGTTTATACATAAAAGGGAATGCTTTATTTGCTCCGATAGGGATTTTAAACCTGGGAATAGAAAAACAGATCAGTCCAAAATATACCCTTCAGGGAGATGTTTTCATTTCACCATGGAAATCTTTCGCAGGACATAAACTACAGTTTTACTCAGTTTCTGCAGAAGGAAGATATTACTTTACTGAAGCTTTCAAACATTGGTATGTAGGTGCAAACGTAGCTGTTGCTGCTTACAATGCCACAAAATGGAGTTATTGGAATGACAACACCTTTGAAAACTGGAATGGGGAAATCCTTAAGAACTCCAACCTGTACCAGAAAGGATTTTCTGTAATGCTGGGAGTTACAGCAGGATACCAGTTTCAATTATCCGAGCGCTGGAATCTTGATATTTACGGAACAATCGGAACATCACAAGGATTTTATAAAGGGTACGACAAATCTACAGGAAGGCGTTACGATTCTGCCAAGGAATTCAATAAAAGCGGTGAAATCATCCCCTACAGAGGCGGTGTCATGATTTCTTATAAATTAAAATAATACAATGAAACCATTCGGAAGAAATCATATTATCATTTCAGTCATCACTTTTGTGATTCTTTTTTTAATGAATTATATCGGGAATGATTTACCTGACAAATTACAGAGAGCCTTAATGACGGCTTTTGCAGGAGTTGTTGGATTAACTATCGGACTATTTATATTAAATAAGGGCAGAAATGATAAAAATCCGCCCCAAAATTTTGATTAATTAATCTTCGTACACCACATATCTGGTTCTGATCTTTTCGAAACTTTCCAGATCTTTTTTCCATGAAGCTTTAATTTCCGGAATTGATTTTCCTGCGATGATCTGTTTTCTCAATTCATCAGTTCCGGATAAAGTATCAAACCACAGATTTTTCAGGAAGAAATCCTGCTGTGGATTTTTATAATTCTGATAGGCTTTGATTACCCATTCAAGATTCAGTTCTCTTAAATCTTTAGGATAACTGGAAAGGTTTTCACCATAACACAGCTTCCCGTTCAGGAAAGGATCTTTGGCACCATAGCTTGGTTTCGGCGTAAACTGATAGGGCAGGTTTTCCGTCCATGGAGAACCATAAATCTGGAAAGGAAGATCTGTTCCTCTTCCTACAGAAACCTGAGTACCTTCAAAAAAGCAAAGGCTTGGATATAAATTAATCGCTTTATCATTGGGTAAATTAGGAGAAGGTTTATCAAGTATTGGGTAACGCTGTTTTTTATGATAATTCTTCATCGGAACAAGCGTATATTTCGCCTGTACTTGATTTTTAAGCCATTTCTCTCCGTTTACCATCTTTCCATACTCTCCTATTGTCAGTCCATATACTACAGGAACTTCGTGAAGTCCGACAAAACTTGCCCATTTTTTCCTCAATACAGGACCGTCGGTATATCCGTCATGCGGATTGGGACGATCTAAAACCATGATCTCCACATTGTTTTCAGCGCCGGCCTCCATCAGGTAAGACAAAGTGGAAATATACGTGTAAAACCTCACTCCAACATCCTGAATATCAAAAACAACTACATCAATTCCGGAAAGCTGTTCCGGCTTTGGTTTTTTATTATTTCCATATAGTGAAACAATGGGAATTCCGGTCTTCACATCTACTCCGTTCTTCACTTTTGCACCTGCATCTGCATCTCCTCTGAAACCATGTTCAGGAGCGAAAATAGACTTGATTTTAATTCCGTTTTTTACAAGAAAATCAACCAGGTGGGTTTTATCACTCATTAAACCTGTCTGATTGGTTACCACCCCTATTGTTTTATTTTTTAACAGCGGCAAGTAAATTTCAGGCTGGTCGGCACCCGTTTTAAAATCCGGTTGAACTTGAGTCTGAGAATAATATTGGTTGAATACTCCTAAAAAAATTAGGCAAATCAGAAGTAAATTTTTAATTTTGAAATCTAAATTCATAAGCTTGAAATTTCCTTTATATTTCTCTAGAAAAATAGCATTTTCCAAAGATAACAAAAATAACCTTTCAAGGGTTATCATCTTCATTGGCAGGCTTTCCGTAGCATTGGGAATTATTGTTTCCCTCATTACCGTAGCCACCGGTTTTGGTTCAAAAAAAGCTATCAAAGAAAGGCTGGCTGATTTCAGCGGACATATTACCGTAAGATCCACAAGATCCAATTCTTCATACAATACTTCTGTACTGGACAATCAGGGACTGAATATTGCCAAGATAAAAGAACTTCCCGATGTGGAAAGCACTCAAAAATATGTAACAGTTACCGGAATTATGCGTAATGAGCACAATTTCGCAGGCATTATATTTAAAGGAATCGGTAAGGATTTTGATAGTTTAAGATTTAAAAAATTCCTTATAGCCGGAACAACTCCGAAGGTAACAGAAAAAGGATTCAATAGTGATGTAGCGATTTCTCAGAAAGTAGCCAATGACCTTCATCTTAAATTGAATGACAGCATTGTAACCGTATTTTTAAAAGCTGATCAGAAACCGCTTTACCGTAAGTTCAGAGTTATCGGAATTTACAGAACGGATATCAAGCTCATTGACGAGCAATTCGTTATCGGCGGTATCAATCATGCCAGAAAAATTCAGGATATGAAACCTGATGAAATTGGCGGAATCGATATCTTCCTGAAGAATGTGAATGATATCGACAAAGATTTTCCTGACATTGAGAAACTGATCGGGTATAAAAATTATGCTGAGAAAGCGACAGAAAAATTCCCGCAGATTACAGACTGGATCAGTATTTTTGATACCAATATTGCTTTGATCATTATTATTATGCTTATCGTAGTGGTCATCAATATCATTATGGTTTTGCTGATCCTTATTATCGAAAGAACCAATTCTATTGGTCTTCTCAAAACATTAGGCGCAAGCAATTCACAGATAAGAGCTACCTTTATCAATTATACCCTGATTATTATGATTCCAGGGCTTTTGTACGGAAATGCTATCGGATTGGGATTGATTTTAATCCAGAAATTCTTTGGAGTTATCAAGCTGAATCCTGAAAATTATTATGTAAGCACCGTTCCGGTAGATCTTAACCCTATTGCTATTGTCTCCATCTCAGTAGGAATTCTTATTATCTCAGGACTGGCTTTGATTATTCCGAGCTACCTGATCAGTAAGATTTCTCCGGTGAAAGCGATTAAGTACAACTAACCTGATAATTGATAATTGATAATTGATAATTGATAATTGATAATTGATAATTGATAATTGAAAGTTATTGATTGTGTATCAGTTGATTTCAGTGTTATCCACAACTTATCCACACGTTATCCACAGCACAGATAATTTTAAAAGCCTTATCTTTGTGCCGCTTATAAAACATTTATGAAATACGCAAAAAATATCCTTGAAACGATAGGTAACACACCGCTGGTAAAGCTTAACAAAGTATTAGGTGAAGATTTTCCGGCATTGGTATTAGCAAAAGTAGAGACCTTCAATCCCGGAAACTCCGTAAAGGACAGAATGGCTCTTAAAATGATAGAGGATGCCGAAAAAGACGGCAGATTAAAACCTGGAGGAACCATTATTGAAGGAACTTCCGGAAATACAGGAATGGGACTGGCTTTGGCAGCCATCATCAAAGGGTACAAATGTATCTTTGTAACCAATTCAAAACAGTCAAAGGAAAAATGTGACATTCTTCGTGCTGTAGGGGCTGAAGTAATTGTTTGCCCTACCGACGTAAAACCTACCGATCCGCGTTCTTATTATTCAGTTTCCAAAAGACTGGCAAAAGAAACGGAAAACGGATGGTATGTCAACCAATATGATAACCTGTCCAACAGAGCTGCTCATTATGAATCTACCGCTCCTGAAATCTGGGAACAGACAGAAGGAAAATTGACTCATTTTGTCGTAGGAGCCGGAACAGGAGGTACAATCACCGGATGCGGAACATTTTTCAAAGAAAAAAATCAGGATATCAAAGTAATCGGAGTGGATACTTATGGCTCTATTCTGAAAGAATTCCACGAAACAGGTGAACTGCATTATGACCATGCTTACACCTATATTACAGAAGGAATCGGGGAAGACATTATTCCTGAAAACTATGATATGTCTGTAATTGATCACTTTGAGAAAGTAACGGATAAAGACGGTGCTATCTATGCCAGAAAACTGGCGAAAGAGGAAGGTATTTTCTGTGGATATTCTGCCGGAAGTGCTATTGCATCTTTGATTCAGATGAAAGATCAGTTCACAAAAGATGATGTCATTGTTGTTTTACTTCATGACCATGGCTCAAGATATGTAGGAAAAATCTACAATGACGAGTGGATGAAGGAAATGGGCTGGTTGGAAGAGAACAAATAAGCTAACTTGTATATAATAAAAAACGGAGCAAAATGATTTTGCTCCGTTTTTGTTTTTATTAATCGGTTTTAACTTTCTCTTTCAATGTATTTTTGAGAAAGCTGTATTCTTTCTCATTCATTGATTTTCTGGGAAACATATAGCTGTATTTTCCTTCCAGAGAAATAAATTCATGAGTGCTGTCGAAATATTCAAAATCCTTCCATTCGCTGGTTTCTTTATCGCCGTCAATATTGACGGTGAAAAAGTTCTTATCCAACCTGATTTCATATACTTTACATCTTTCAAGCACACTTAAATAATGATTCACCTGTTTTTTCCATCTTGAAACTTTATTAACACTTACGGATAAAAAAACAGCACAAAGCAGAAATATAAAGCTTAAAAAGTATAAAATCCCTACACTTTCTTTACTCAAAAGATCTTTGAAAAGAAAAACAATAAAAACAACTACTGCTGCTGCAATGGTGGCAATCGTTTTACTTTTTGTAGTGGGTGAAAAAAGCAGACTTCCCTGATTACCGCTAAAATAAATATCTTCAAAAATCTTCCTGTCCGGCTTTAGTGTAATCACCTTTTCTTCATTCATAATTATAGAGTTTGCTTTAAAAAGCTACAAAACTAAACTAAATATCTTCATATTGATCACTTATGGCAGAAAGTTTATTCATGAGTTCTCTGTTTCTGCGGTTCAGAGCATCCAGTTTTTTCAGCATATTATGAATCACTTCAAGGCCGGGCAGGTTAATTTCGAGATCATAATGCCAGTTGGCAAATTTTTCCAGGTCAGGCAGATCTTCATACATCAGATAATGAATATTGTTTTCAATCTGAATATTCAGCAGCCCGTAATCTACAAGCTCATCAAAAAAAGTAATTTCTATATTATAGATTTTTACGAGTTCTTCCCGTGATATTCTTTCACTCATAGCTTAGGAATTTTTTAGTTGTTCAAAAAGTTCTTTCTGCTTTTCGGTAAGGTTGGTTGGCAGTTTCACTTCATAGGTTACAAAAAGATCTCCGTGTTCTCCTTCTTTTTTATAGACTGGAAAACCTTTTCCTTTAAGTCTTACCGTCATTCCGGTTTGGGTTTCCGGTTTCACTTTAAGGTTTACACTTCCATGGAGCGTATGTACTTTTACTTCTCCGCCCAGAACGGCAGTATACAAATCAATGGTGACTTTGGTTTTCAGATCATCGCCGATTCTTTCAAAATCCGGATCAGCCGGGATATTGAAGGTAATGTATAAATCTCCATTGGGTCCTCCGTTTACGCCTGGATTTCCATGTCCTTTTAACTTGATCTGCTGCCCGTCATATACTCCTGCAGGAATCGTGATTCTTACTTTTTTACCATTGATTTCAAAAGTTTGCGGATGAGTAGTTGCGGCGTCCCTTAAATTTAAGTTCAGTTCAGCATGAATATCCTGTCCTTTGAACTTGCCAGAGGCTCTTCCTCTGGAACTTCTGCCAAATCCACCGCCTGCACCGCCAAACATATCCTGGAAGAAATCTGAGAAATCTTCACCTCCACCAAAGTCTGCACCGGAATAACCTCCGTTATAACTTTGTTGTTGATACTGTCTTTGCTGTTGCTGCTGGGCTTTTTCGTATTCTTCGCCGTGCTTCCAGTGTTCTCCGTACTTGTCATATTTTGATCTGTTTTCCGGATTACTCAGCACTTCGTTCGCTTCATTCAGTTCTTTGAATTTCTTTTCTGCTTCTTTGTCTCCGGGGTTGAGATCGGGATGATGTTTTCTTGCCAATTTCCGGTAGGCCTTTTTGATATCATCCTGTGTTGCGTTTTTATCTACGCCTAAAATTTTATAATAATCTATATAAGCCATAGAAATGAGGTTTACTCAAATTTATGAATTTTAGGTCTGAAAATTGTATAACAGAATGTTAAAAATAAACCTATCTTTGATAAAAACCCATACATGAAAGATGTATTGAAAAACTATTCTGGAATCATATTTTTACTTTTAGGAATCATTGTTGGAAGCATCATAGGAATTGTTGCACCCGGTTTTGTGGAATACATTAAACCTTTGGGAGATATTTTTCTGAATCTTCTTTTTGTGAGTGTGGTTCCTCTGGTATTTTTTGCGGTATCCAATTCTATTGCCTCTCTGGAGCAGCAATCTAAATTTGGAAGAATCATCCTTGTAATGGCTCTTACTTTCTTATTTTTTATTCTCACAGCAGCTGTTTTCACAATTTGCGCGGTCTATCTTTTTCCGGTTTCAGGGGTCTCTGGAAGTTCTGAGATGATAACAGAAGCGGCCAATGAGGATACATGGGGCAACAGAATTGTAAGTTTCTTTACAGTAGGGGAATTCACAGAGCTTTTCTCAAGAAGAAATATGCTGGCTCTTTTGGTATTTGCTTTCCTGACAGGGTTTGCAGCCAGAAAAACAGGAGAAAAAGGACAGCCTTTCAGAGTGTTTATCGCTTCAGGATATGAAGTGATGAAAGAACTTCTTCTGCTGGTGATGAAGCTTGCTCCTATTGGTCTGGGCGCTTATTTTGCTTATCAGGTCGCTACTTTAGGGCCACAACTTTTTGGATTTTATGCTAAACCTTTAGGGTTATATTATATTGCAGGAGTTATTTATTTCCTTGTGTTCTTTTCTATCTATGCGTTTATGGCGAATGGACAAAATGGAGTCAAAAGTTTCTGGACCAATGCCATCTACCCTACTTTAACCGCCATAAGCACTTGCAGCAGTTTTGCAACAATGCCTGCTAATTTACAGGCGGCTTCCAAAATCGGGATTCCGAATTCTATTGCCAATCTGGTGATTCCTATCGGGACTACACTGCATAAAAACGGATCTTCCATGTCATCTATTATCAAGATTTATGTAGCCTTTTTAATTATTGGAAAGGATTTTTTTGATCCTGCCAATCTGCTTTTAGCTTTGGGGATTACTGTTTTTGTGAGTATTGTAGCGGGAGGAATTCCTAACGGCGGGTATATTGGGGAAATGCTGATGATTTCTGTTTATAAACTACCCCAGGAAGCGATTCCTGCCGTAATGATCATCGGGACATTGGTAGATCCGTTGGCTACCGTTCTGAACGCTGTGGGAGATATTGTGGCGGCTATGTTTGTCAACCGGTTTGTCAAGGTCTGACTTTTTTGTTAAAGTACACTATTCACTACGTTTTACCGGTTCGAGGTTTTCATATTCTTCAGGAGTGAAAAGCCTGTAATGAACTTTAAATGTTTTTCCCAAGGGAGTTTCCAGTGAAAACCCACCGGGTCCGAAACCTTCTGTAACATCAAGGGTAAAATGTGAATATTTCCAGTATTCAAACAAATCGCGGTCTATCCAGAACTCATGTCCGTTAATGGTTCCTATCATGGCATCATTCATTCTGGGAAAGAAGCCTCCTTTTTCAAAACATTGCGGCTGTGTACCCTCACAACATCCTCCTGCCTGGTAAAACATCAGGGGGCCGTATTGATCTTCCAGCTTGTCAATTACTTCAAGTGCCTGCTCCGTAGCGGAAAGTCTTGATCTTTTTGTTTCCATTGTTTTTATTTTGATTTAATGTAAACCTTATATTGACAAAAGATCCCGGTAAAATACATTCTAACCGGGATCAGCAACACATCATCAAATTAATTTGAGCCGGCAATATCCAGAACGATTCTGCCGTCAATCTGTCCTTTTTTCATTTTATCGAATACATCATTGATATCTTCCAGTTTTGCAGGAGTAACGGTGGCTTTTACCAGTCCTTCATTGGCAAAATCCAATGCTTCCTGCAAGTCTTTTCTGGTTCCTACAATAGAACCTCTCACGGTGATCCTTTTCAAAACCGTTTCAAAAATAGGGAGTTCAAAAGAGCCGGGAGGCAGGCCATTCAGAGCAATGGTACCTTTTCTTCTCAGTACATCTATTCCCTGTTTGAAAGCGATAGGTGAAACCGCAGTAATCAATGCACCATGCATTCCGCCGACTTCTTTATGCAAATATTCTCCAGGATCTGTGTTTTTTGCATTGACTACAAGGTCTGCACCTAATTTTTTCGCCAGTTCAAGCTTATCATCTGCTACATCAATAGCAGCAACATGCATTCCCATAGCTTTTGCATATTGAACTGCTACATGTCCCAGTCCACCGATTCCTGAAATGGCTACCCATTCGCCGGGTTTTGTTTCTGTTTCTTTTAATCCTTTGTAAACTGTGACTCCGGCACATAAAATTGGGGCAATTTCCAAAAAGTTAACATCAGATTTCAAATGTCCCACATATCTTGAGTCTGCAATGACGTATTCTGCAAATCCGCCATCTACACTATACCCTCCGTTTTTCTGTGCTTCACAAAGGGTTTCCCATCCTGTAATGCAATAATCGCAGCATCCGCAAGCACTGTACAGCCATGGAACTCCTACCGCATCTCCTTCTTTCACAAAAGCTTCCGGTCCGCAGGCTACCACGATCCCTACTCCTTCGTGTCCGGGGATAAGCGGCATCTTAGGTTTGGCAGGCCAGTCGCCATCCACAGCATGTAAATCTGTATGACAGACTCCACAGGCGATGACTTTAACCAGGACTTCATATCTTCCGGGTTCTCTTACAGGTACTTCTTCTATTTTCAAAGGTTGGCCGTAGCCCTGAACTACTGCCGCTTTCATTGTTTTTGGAATCATATTTTCTTTTTTGGATTGAGTTATTTAAGGTTATCAGTTTTTATCTCTGCTTCTGAACAGGTAAATTTCCCTGCGTGAGGGATAGGAAGGGCGGCGAGGAACGAGCCGGTGCGCAATGCAATGGAGCACCGAAACGAAGTGCAGCCCTGGATAGCCCGACCGTTTTGCCCTGGATAAAGCCAAGGCAATCGGGCACGTCCTAAATAATAATATTAAAAGAAACCTAGCTTATTCTTGTTATAAGAAATCAGCATGTTTTTGGTTTGGCGGTAATGGTCGAGCATCATTTTATGATTCTCTCTTCCTATTCCTGATTGTTTGTAACCTCCGAAAGGAGCTCCTGCCGGATAAGAGTGATATTGGTTTACCCATACTCTACCTGCTTCAATCTGTCTTGGAATATTGTACAGCTGGTGGGCATCTCTGGTCCATACACCTGCTCCCAGTCCGTAGATCGTATCATTGGCAATTTTCACGGCCTCTTCTTCATCTTTGAAAGTGGTAAATGCCAGCACAGGCCCGAAAATTTCTTCCTGGAAAATTCTCATTCTGTTGTTTCCTTTGAAAATGGTAGGCTGAATGTAGTAGCCGTCTTCAAGATCTTCTCCCAGGTGATTGACATCTCCACCCACCAATATTTCTGCTCCTTCATCTATTCCCAACTGGATATAGGAAAGGATTTTATCTTTCTGGATCTGCGAAGCCTGCGCTCCCATCATTACGGTTTTATCCAAAGGATTTCCTACTTTAATAGCTTTTACTCTTTCGATTACTCTTTCAATAAAGGCATCTGCAATTCCTTCCTGAACCAGTAATCTTGAAGGACATGTGCAGATTTCTCCCTGGTTAAGGGCAAAAAGAACAGCTCCTTCTATGGCTTTATCTAAAAATTCATCATCTGCATCCATTACAGAATTGAAGAAAACATTGGGTGATTTTCCTCCCAATTCCAACGTTACCGGAATAATATTTTCTGTAGCGTACTGCATTACCAGACGTCCTGTTGCAGTAGATCCTGTAAATGCTGCTTTGGCAACTTTCGGATTGGTAACGAGCGCCCTTCCAAGTTCTGCTCCAAATCCGTTAACAATATTAATAACTCCTGCCGGTAAAAGATCACCGATCAATTCCATTAAAACCATAATAGAAACAGGTGTACTTTCTGCCGGTTTCAACACGACGCAGTTTCCTGCAGCCAATGCGGGAGCCAGTTTCCATACTGCCATCAGGATCGGGAAATTCCATGGGATGATCTGTGCAATCACTCCAAGAGGTTCATGCACGATGAGGGACACGGTATCTTTGTCCAGTTCGTTATGAGATCCTTCTTCAGCGCGGATCACAGATGCAAAGTATCTGAAATGATCAATAGCTAAAGGTAGATCTGCTGCCAGTGTTTCTCTTACAGCTTTTCCGTTATCTATTGTTTCTACTGTAGCAAGGTATTCCAGGTTCTGTTCCATCCTGTCTGCAATTTTGTTCAGGATGATGCTTCTTTCTGTAGAAGAAGTATTTTTCCATGTTTGAAATGCTTTTTCAGCTGCATCTACAGCCAGTTCCAGGTCTTCTTTGGACGAGTGTGCTACCTGGGTGAAATTTTTGCCATCTACCGGGGAAACCACGTCAAAATACTCTCCTTTAACGGGTGGAGTGAATTTCCCGTCAATATAATTATCGTATCTGTTTTTAAACTCCGGGCGCTGTAAAAGCGTTGTTGATCTTGGTTCTGTAATAGTGCTCATATTAGTATTGTTTTTATTTTTCGATAACGCCAAATTACACTGAGAAGCCAGAAAGAGTATAGCACAATCGTATAAAAAAAGTGGAAAATAGTGCAAGAGGTTCAATTTTAGTATTTTATTAACAGCAACGTACACTCAAATTTTCTATATTTGAGTTACCTCTTTTTCAAAAAAATTTAGAAATGAATAACAATAGTAAGATTTTATTAAACACTCCTGAATTACGAAAGGAGAGCCAACTATTGAGTCTTGTTGAAAACCAGACGAAATTCAATCTAAACAATTGTGAGTTCAGCATTTATGAGACTCACCAGGCCGCTTTTGATGTAAAACTTCATTTTGAAAACATTGCATTTACGGCAATGCTGAGGGGTAAAAAACATATGAAACTGGATAATAAGACCAGTTACTTTGATTATTATCCGGGAGAAAGCATTCTGGTAGCCCCGGGAGAAACAATGGTGATTGATTTTCCTGAGGCGGATGAAACTCCTACCCAATGTATTTCTTTAAGCCTTAATCCTGATTTTATTGAGGATTCTCTCAACTATCTGAATTACCATCTTCCTAAAGTAGATGAAACTTCCCAATGGAACATTCAGCTTGATGAGTATTTTCTGTTTAATAATAAAGCACTTGCTTCTGCCACCAACAATATTATGAGAATTGCCATGGATGATAATTCTCAAAAAGATATCATGGCTGATTTTGCATTGAAAGAACTTCTGATAAGGCTGATGCAGACTCAGGCAAGGAGAATGGTGGAAAAGAATATTGTAAAAAATAAATCCAGGATAGGTTTTGCAGTAGATTATATTAAAAGAAACCTGCATCAGAAATTATCGATCGACAGTATTGCCAAGCTGGCTTATGTAAGTAAGTCGAATTTCTTTAAAATGTTCAAAGATGAGTTGGGAACATCTCCCAATGATTTCATTTTGCAGGAAAGAATCAGCAAAGCGAAGGAATTGCTGGCAAGCCGGACCAGCATCAAGGAAACTGCTTTTCAGACGGGATTTTCAGATACGAACTATTTTACAAGAGTATTTAAACAACTGGAAGGAGTGACTCCGAAAAGTTATCAGGATAAAATAATATTTCCTAAATAAAATGGTGAATTTGTAAAAAAAACGAGACTGTCCGCAAAAGTACAGTCCCGTTAATTTTTGATCAGCGAACTACCATAGGTCCTTATTTATAACCTTCATTTTGCTGAATAGAAGAATTAATATTAATTGCTCCCAATGGAATCGGCCATTGCCATTTGTAGCTTGAAGAAGGCAGGTTAAGTGTGGGAGCAGGAGCACCTCCTCCTGTACTTAAGGCGCCCAGAGCAGGTCTCGTCAAACCAAGTCCTAATCTCTTGAGGGTGTACCATCTGTCATCTTCTCCCATGAGTTCCAATCTTCTTTCTTTCTGAATTTCATTCCACAACGCTATCCCTGTAAGGTTTAGTGGGGTATAATCAGAATACCTTGATTTTCTAAGAATATTAAGCAATGCAAGAGCTCGGGCAGGATTAGAGGTATAAGCTGCTTCAGCACCGTTAAGGTAAACTTCTGCCGTTCTGAGGTATTTGTAATTTACAACATTTGGTAAAGATCCTCTGGTATTATATTTTATAACATTTATATAGCTTTGGCCTGAATAGGAACTTACCTGGAAATAGGTACTTTTTCTGATATCTTTAGAGGTATACATATCATAAAAATCTTTATAAACTACAAATTCAGATTTGATAGCACCTCCCACAATCTGATTATATGAAACGCCCACTGTAACCTTTTCTGCATCAGAATTCAGTATTTCAAGCAAAGTTCCGTCCTGATTCGTATTGTTCCAGACTGACGGGAAGTTATCAATTGATCCTACACTTGGCGAAAGAGCAATGGATTCTTCCGCTGTCTGAAGCGCTTTTGTATTATCTCCTCTGTACAGATACACTCTTGAGAGTAAACCGGCTATTGCAGCTTTATTAAGCCTGCCTTTCGTAAATGGTGCAGCTGTGTCATTTGTCTGAGGAATATTGATTCTTGCAAACTCCAGATCTCCTATAATTTTATCATAAACCTGAGTTACGGTCAGATCTCTCGTTACCGGACTATTGGAGGTAGTTGTCATATATGCTATTCCTAAAGAACTGTTGGCATCCGCAGACTGAGTAGGTATTTTGCAATATGCCCTTACAAGATCAAAATGAATAATTCCTCTTAGGGCTCTTGCTTCTGCCTCAACTTTCAAGGCATCTGCAGGGGAAAGAATTCCTTTACCCAGATTTTCCAAAACAAAATTAGCTCTCGAAATTGCCTGATATGCTGCGCTATACAGAGCTGTGGTCTGACCGTCGTCGGCACCAAATTCTAAAATCCAGGCTCTGTTATTGGATAATCTGCCTGAAGGGCTCTGAATTAAATTATCAGATGTGATATCTGCCATAATATTCTGGTTTCCACTATCGCCTGAGAAATAACCTGTTTCTTTCATGACATCATAGATTCCGTCTAATGCCAATCTGTAATCCGAGGAGGTTTGAAATGCCTGATCAGACAATGTATTTTTACTTGAATACTGATCCAAATCTCTTTCGCAAGAAGCTGCAGTCAACAGAGAAAGGAATAATCCCGATATAATTAACTTTTTCATTTTTTTTACATTTTAAAATTCTACCTGAATACCGAACATAAACTGTCTGACAGCCGGATAACCAAATTGTGCAAATGAACCTGCCACATAGGTTTGACCAGCCTGCAGCTGACTCTCTCCGGATCCTACTGCTACCTCCGGATCTCCTTTAAAACTGGTCCACGTTAATAAATTCTGAGCCTGCACATATATTCTTAATGAGTTGAGCGGAACTTTATTGCCCAGACTTTTTTTACTGAAAGTATAGCCAATCATCAAGGTCCGGAATCTCAGATAATCTGATTTTTCCAGAAACTGGTCAGATGCTCTCAGTCCTAAAGTTGTCGGCTTCGGCAGAACATCGGTATCTCCGGGATTTTTCCAGTAATTAAATGCATCTACACTCATATTATTTTTTCTGTTGGAAGGATTCTGCAACATTTGTGACTGATAATTATAGGTATATGCACCTGTTTTGAAAGAAAAGTCTGCGGAAAGGTCAAATCCATAAGCTTCAAGGCTTAGCCCGAATCCACCAAAAAATTTTGGCAGCGGGCTTTTATCTGTGATATCTTTTTTATCCAAAGTGGCATTGTAAACATCTGTGGCTGTTCTTCCATTCACTGAATAAAAATTTTCTCCTTTATCCGGGGTAGTTCTGTCTGTATAGTATAGTGCTTTTCCATCAGCAGAATTCACTCCGGCATATTCTACCAGCCTGTAGAAATAAGGTGTTTCTCCTACCATTAAAGAAGTTTCACCTAAATTTCTCCGTGTATTTATGCCATCAAGAGAAATTATTTTAGCTCTTTGCCAGGAAGCGTTGCCTCGTAATGAGAGTTTTATATTCTCCTTTTTGATGACATCAAAGGTAAATTCTGTCTCAATTCCTTCAGTACGCATATTACCAAGGTTTTGGTATATAGAATAATTTCCCGATTCATAAGGCATAGGCAGGAGCTGGATAAAATCTTTACGGTCTGAACGGTATACTTCTGCAGCACCTCTGAATCTGCTTTTCAGAAATGCAAAATCAACTCCTAAATTGGTTGTTCTGTTGGTTTCCCATTTAATATCAGGATTTCCTATAACATCTGTAGGAATCATTGTTCCTCCTGTTCCGTAATCTCCATAAGCAACATATCCTATATTGGCATAATTGGGTATATTTCTGTCATTACCGGTTATCCCATAAGATGCCCTTAGCTTAAGATCATTAAAAAAGTTTTGGCTGAGAAAATCTTCCTTGCCGATATTCCATGCTACACTGCTGCTCCAGAAAATCCCTGATTTGTTATTGGCACCGAATTTCGAGCTTTTGTCCTGACGAATAGAAGCTGTGACTAAGTATTTTTTCTGATAATTATATTCAAAAAGGCCTAATAATGAGAACAGGGTACTTCTTATCTTATTTCCTGTAAAGGTATTTTTATCTGACGGAGTTGTATTAGAAGGTACATCAGAATTGGGATTTTTATAGTTGGTACCACTTGCTGTAATATCTTCTGTAAATTCATTGCTAAACTCTACAATACCTGTTGCACCCACATAGTGATCGTTCAATTGTTTCCTGAAATCCAACCGGTTTCCATAAATATAATTGAATGTGTAGAATGTTGATTTGGTCAGTTTGCCTAATCCGTTGGCTCCGTTGGTCGTAATATCTAACTGTGAACCTTTTTTAACATTTGTAGTATTTACCAGATTGTCATATAAAGAATTAAAGTACATTCTGTAGGACAATCCGTCATTGAATTTATACTCCCCAAATATATTTCCGGATACCCTTAATCGTTGTTCAATATCGGGCACATTTCTTAATGATTCAACCACATTTGATCCTGCTCTCAGTTTTATATTGTAGGATCCGTCAGAATTATATACCGGCTCAAACGGATTGTACCTGTACATTGCACCAAACGGGCTTTGGGTATTATTTCTGTCGCGAATATTCTGAGTATTCTGGTAGGCAGCCCCCAGGTCTAATCCTACTTTTAGTCTGTCACTTAGGTTATTTTCAAAATTAAACCTTCCTGTATATCTGTCAAGACCATTTATATCACGTACAATACCATCATCTTTATCATATCCGAGAGAGTAGTAGAATTTATTTTTAGCACCTCCACCTCTTGCAGAAAGCAGATAGCTCTGAAGAAAAGAAGTTCTTAAAATATCTTTTTGCCAGTTATGGTCTAGCTTCAGAAGAGCTTCTTCATCCGCAGGGGTATAAACCGGCAGCCCACCAAGCCCGAGTGCATTCATTTCTCTTTCATATTGCAGTTTTTGGGCAGAATTCATCATTTCGAAATTAAGTTCTTTATCAGAAATTTTTTCTGAAAATCCGAGCCTGCTTTCAAATGAATACTGGGTTCTGCCACTTCTACCCTTTTTTGTAGTGACAACAATCACTCCATTTGCTCCTCTTGAGCCATACTGGGCAGTTGCTGCAGCATCTTTAAGCACTACCATGCTTTCAATATCATTTCCATTAACTGCGCTGAATTGTCTGGCTGTCATATATATACCATCCACGACATATAAAGGTTCTGAACTTCCGCTAAAACCTGCTATACCTCGAATATTAATTTCAGCAGCAGCTCCCGGTTGTCCGTTTTTAGCCTGTACAAATACTCCAGAAGCACGCCCCTGCAGCATATTACCTATAGAAGTTGCGGGAGTTTGGGTTTTTAACTCGTCAGCCGTAATAACAGATTGAGCCTGGGCAATTTCATCTTTGGTCTTTTTTTGATACCCTGTTACAATAACTCCTTCGATTTCTTTCCGGATGGTATCATTTTTCGTTTTCTGTGCATACACCGTATGTCCCGAAAAGAACAAAACACCTACACTTAATGCATAAAGTTTAACATTCATATTTAACACATTTTAATATCCATAGACAAATATGTTAATAAATGCAAGCAGAAACAAACATTAAACAACTGATAAACAACAATTTAAAGTGCAATAATTTCGTTAAAAAAGCAATTTTAAAAAATCAAACAAGAAGTGATTTGAAAAAAAGTAAAAAAAATCCCGGACAACATAATATTAACACAATATTAAGAAGTTTTAAAAAATTTCGTAAGGTCAGCTTTAATGCAAACAATTAACTAAAAAAATCAGTTTAAAAATGAATTGTAATAAATAAAATACTGTTTTCACCCAGGTAAAATCCATATAAAATAGTAATAAAATTATCCTTATATCACAAATACGACTCATAATTTAAAGCCAATATCATCATTTCATTGCATTCGCTTTTCAACTTTTAATTCCTGATCTTCCATAACATAAGCGAACTAACTGTCAACTTATTTCAGGACAGGACAAAAAATAAAAGCATTCCATATAATGAAATGCCTTTACTTTTAATATTAAAATATATTATTTTCGAGTATACAATTTTACTCCCATAAGAATAGGATCCCTCAAAATTAAATATGATTAATACTGATCATTCTGCTTAATATTCGGGTTTGCCTGAATAGCAGAAATAGGAATTGGCCACTGCCACTTGTAGCTTCCAGCTTCAAGAGTCTGTGCAACAGAAGGTGTACCGGTACCATCAAAAAGATCTCCTTTACCTGATCTCTGAACGGCAAGGTTTAATCTCTTCAATGTATACCATCTGTCATTTTCAAATGCAAGCTCCAGTCTTCTTTCTTTTAAAATAGCATCTAAAAGAGCCTGTCCTGTTTCTGTACCAGGTGTAAATGATGAATATCTTTCAGCTCTTAATTTGTTGAGTAAAACAAGAGCCTGTGCACCATTACCTGTTCTGTAATATGCTTCAGCTACATTCAATAATACTTCAGCAGATCTAAGATATTTAACCGGTACAATATTAGAAGGACCACCATTACCAGAATATTTTGTAACGTGGTTGTATTTTTGTCCGCTATATGTACCCACAGTAAAGTAAGCTCCTTTTCTAACATCATTTGATGTATAAGCTGTATATAAATCGTAATCTACAACAAATTCTGATCTTAAAGCCGGAACTGACTGGTTGTATGCAACTCCTACCGTATTTTGCTCGGCTGCAGAGTTCGATATCTGGAATAATACTCCATCAGTAATTCTGGATATACCTTCGTTTTCTTTCCAGATTCTTGTAAAGTTATCCAATGTTGTGATACTTGGAGAAAGGTTTAATGCTAATTCACCATATTTGATAGTATTAACATAGTCTCCTCTATAAAGATCAATTCTGGACAATAATCCGTATATAGCTGCTTTGCTCAATCTTCCTTTATCAGCATCATTCTGAGTTATATTATCAGCAGCAAATAATAGATCTGCTGTAATTTTATCATATACCTGATCAACAGTAAGATTTCGGGATGATGTATTATTTAAAGGAGAATATGTTTCAGAATAATAAATTCCGATCGTATTTTTAGCTCCTGCAGATTGAGTTGGGATTTGGGAATACGCTCTCACAATATCAAAATGAGCTATTGCTCTTAATGCTCTTGCTTCAGCTTCCAAATTTGTTTTCTGTGTTCCGGATAATACTCCGTTATTGATATATTTCAAAACAAAATTAGCTCTGCTGATTACAAGATAAGCTGCACTAAACAAACCTGTTGTCTGTGAATTATCGGATGAGAATTCGAAGTTTGACGCCGCAAAATTGGTATTTCTTCCTGTAGTTGTACGAACCAGGTTATCAGTGGTAAGATCACCCATGATAAGTTGGTTTCCTGTATCACTCGTATAATACCCAGCTCCTTTAAGCGCTGTATAGGCACCGTCCATGGCCTGTCTGAAGGTCTCAGGTCTCGTCATTGCCTGCTCCTGATCTTCATTGATTGATGAGATTTGATCTAAATTTCTGTCACAAGACGTTAACGATACAAAGGCAGTTAACGCAGCTAAACTTATTTTTATTATATTCTTTTTCATAAAGCTATTCAATATTAAAATTCTAATTGCAATCCTACCAGGATTGTTCTGACAGCAGGATAAGTATAAAGGTTAAATGATCCGGGAACAAATAATGATGATGAGTCAGCGGATCCTACAGAAACTTCGGGTTCTCCGTGGAATTTAGTTACCGTAAATAAATTTTGCCCCTGTACATATGCTCTTAGCTTATTAATTGGCGATCCTTCTCCAAGGAATGCTTTATCAAATGTATATCCTAATGTAAGTGATCTTAATCTCAGGTAATCTGATTTTTCAATCCACTGATCAGAATCACGCATACCATTTGAGTCAACTTTCTGGAATACTCCTGTGTCTCCAGGATTTTGCCAAACCTGAGCAGCAGCCTGTGCCATATTTCTACCTGCAACAGCCAAAGTTGGATTAACAGCGGCAAAATACATGTTGTTATAAGTATATCCGCCTAGCTTAAATGCAAAATCTGCACTGAAATCAAGTCCTTTGTACTGAACTGTAGTTCCGAATCCACCAAAACTTTTTGGGAATGGAGACTTATCAGTGAGAGGAACAGCATTTGAAGCACTGTAAACATCCGTAACGTTTCCAGCTTTATCATAATATAATGCTTTTCCGTTACTTGGATCTACTCCTGCAAACCTAACATTATAGAATACATATGGAGTTTCACCTACTTTAAGATAAGTATATCCTAAATTTCTTTCTGTCTGGTCACCTGCTAGCCTGTCAAGAACAGACTTCTGGAAAGAGATGTTAGCATGTAGATTCCATTGGAAATCTTTTTGCTTTATCACATCCACACTAAGTTCAACTTCAAGTCCTTTCTGAGACATATCTCCTGCATTGATATACTGGTAGTATCCACCTTCCTGCTTATCCAAAGGTACAAGCTGTACGAAATCTTTTCTCTTATTTTTGTAAACCTCTACGGATCCGCGAATTCTTCTGTTCCACATCGTAAAATCAACTCCTAAGTTGGTAATCGCATTAGACTCCCATTTAAGATTGCTGTTACCAATAATATAATCACCTTTTGAAACTGTTCCCGGATAAGAAGTACCGTTAGCACCATATAAACCGTAGCTGATATTATTGACATTATAATAATCAGGTAAAGTACCATCATTACCTGTAGTACCGTAAGATCCTCTAAGCTTTAAATCATTAATAAACCCACCTTTCATGAAGTCTTCCTTCGCGATATTCCAGGCTGCACTTGCAGACCAGAAAATACCACTTTGGTTATTGGCACCAAATCTTGAAGAAGCATCTCTTCTCAATGATCCTGTTACCAGGTATCTACCTTCATAGTCATAGTTTAACATCCCCGCTAAACTGAATAAAGTATTTCTTACTTTAACTCCAGTAAATGTATTTCTATCTGAAGGTGTAGTAATAGATGGAACATTGATTACCGGAGATTTCAATCCGTAAGCCCCTCCATTCATTGTTTCGTTGTAGTTATCGTTATATTCGATAAATCCTAAGAAATCGAAGTTGTGGCTTCCGTATGACTTTTTATAGTTAATGGAGTTGTTCCAGGTATAGTTAAATGTGTAGAATGAATTTTTGTTCAATGACCCTGTAGGAATTTTGTTGTTTAACGTTAAATCAAGGTTTGAGCCTTTCTTCAACCACTGAGTTCCCATGTACCAATCGAAAAGTCCGTTAAAGTTTGTTTTAAACTTCAGACCATCGATAATTTTATATTCTGCGAATAAAGTAACCGGGATTCTTAACCTCTGATCATCCAGTCTGTAATTACGGATCTGCTCAACAACGTTAGAACCCGCTCTCATTGTTTGATTATAGCTACCATCAGCATTATAAACCGGTTCATATGGAGCATATTTATACATGGCTCCGAATGGGTTCTGCGTATTGTTTCTGTCCATAAAATTCTGAGTTTCCTGATACTGAACCCCCAGGTTAATCCCTACGTTCAGTTTTTCACTCAGTTTATTGGTAAATCCAAAGTTACCTGTATATCTCTTAAGTCCGTCGATATCTCTGATAATCCCGTTATCAGAATCATATCCTAAAGAGTAATAGAAAGTACTCTCTCTGGAACCACCCTGGGCACTGAATAAGTAAGACTGGATGCTTGAAGGCTTCAACAGATCTTTTTGCCAGTTATGATCATAAGCAGCCAATCTATCCATTTCTTCCTGAGATCTTGGTTTAAATCCAAGGTATCCCAATTGATTCTGGAAATCCATCAACTCTCTTGAATTCATCATGGTGTAGTTATTATCCTTAAGCCTTTCACTAAAACCAAATTTAGTCTCAAATGAGTAATGAGTTTTCCCAGCTTTTCCGGCTTTAGTAGTTACTACTACTACCCCGTTTGCTCCCCTCGCACCATACTGTGCTGTAGCAGCGGCATCTTTAAGAATTGAAATAGACTCTACGTCTGCAGGGTTGATTGCACTGAACTGTCTTGCAGTCATATACATCCCGTTTACTACATAAGTAGGCTCTGAAGAACCACCAACACCGGCAATCCCTCTTACCTGGATGGTAGCAGCAGCACCTGGCTGCCCGGTAGTACTTTGTACAAATACCCCTGAAGCTCTACCCTGTAAAGAGTTACCGATAGATGTTGTAGGAGAGTTTCTTCTGATTTCATCACCACCAACAACAGCCTGAGCCTGGGTAATTTCATCTGCTTTTTTCTTCTGGTATCCAGTAACGATTACTTCATCGATCTTATTCTCCTTCAGAACAGAATCATTCTTAGATTTTTGCGCAAAAGCAGCTTGTCCCAAAAAAAACAAAGCTCCTGCACTTAATACATGTAACTTCACATTCATATTAACAGATTTTAATATATTCAAGCGACAAATATGTCGATAAATATCTATAACATCAATTCGCTGAATGCTGAAAACACGCTTCCAGAACAGAGAGATTCACATTCATCTAAAAAAAATGATGAGAAATCATTTTGAAAATATTTAAAAAATTAACAAAAAATAAGTCAATTTGTATATTAACGAAATTTTAATAAATTTTAAAATTAAAATCAATTTTCATTAATTTAAAATAAATGATTAAAAAAATAAACATTAATAACAAATTGTGAAGTAAAAAATACATATAAATAATTCACCAATTTAAAGAAAATGGAGTGAAAAACAGGCTTTCTTCTTAAATTTTATATAAAAAACAGCCTTCTGCCAACAGAGAATTCCTGTTTCAGAATTTTTTATTCATCATAACAATTAAAAAAACCGTTCATTTACTGTTTACTGAGTTCAAATGAATTGTAGAGAATTTCACACAGCATTTATTGTCGTTTTTTGACTGTCTCATTATTAAAATTACAAATAATCCAACTGTAAAATACCATAATATCTCTATAGATAAAAAAGTAAAGCATCCCGAAGTATGAGATGCTTTTATACAATTTTACTGAGAATATAGTTACTTCTGGTAATGATAGTATCTTGCTCCGATTAAAACAGGATTTTCTGTTTCAATAGAGACAAGTCCAAAGCCTTTGTAATTTTTATTTACAGAATCTTTCAGCTGCTTTCTGTGAAGCTTTTCATAGGTTTCAAAGTCCACAGCAGTTCTGCTGTTCAAATTTTCAAATAAATTCCATTTTTCTGCTACTTTTCGCCAGTTTCCGGATACCTTCCCGGCAAACACCTTTGATTTCGATCCGCTTCCATATCCCACAAAGCCAATTTCTTTTCCTGAAAGTTCTTCATTTTCATTAAAAGATGTCTGTAAAGCAGAAAGAAATGCCATAAAAATAGAAGCGGTGTACATATTCCCGATCTCAGAAGAAGCTCTCTGGGTCTTTTCTATCTTATCATTGATTAATTTCAGATAATTTTCTGATTTAGCGATTGCTTTCTGTTCATCAGCCGTTTCATAGGAAAGACCATTCTCCAGACTGTAGATTTCTGTGAAAACTCTTTTTCCGTGGAAGGCATAAGGAAGATGGAAGATAATATACTCCCAGTTTTCATATGGTCTATCCTGTCCTGTTAATTCTTTATAATGATAATAAGCTTCTTTTATTCTATCCTGATAGCATTGGTTAGAATATTGTCCGTCAAAAACAGGCTCATCTGTAAAAATTTCAATCTTTTCTGGATATGTTTCAGGGGCCCCATTCAAGTCTTCTTTTTTATATGATCTTCTGGGTTTGAAAAAATCAAAAACACTTTCTGAAGCAACTCCCCAATTATTTTCAATTTCAAGAAGGTCCGGTTTGGATGAAACCAAAAGGGCTACCGCGCCACCTCCCTGTGTATATTCTCCTGAAGAAGCCAATTCATATTTTGCATAATCACTGGCTATCACAACTGCTTTTTTATCAGGATTTACCCTCACAAAGTCCAGAGCATTGTGTAAAGCATCTACTCCCCCTACGCAGGCAAAAGTCATATCAAGCACATCACAGTTTCTGAAACATCTTGTTCCAAATTCTTCTTCCAATACTTTTTCTACCATTTGTACAGCATAGGAAGCTGTAGGTTTTGCCGCATCTACAGCACTTTCTGTTCCCAGATATACTCTTGCCATTTCCTCAGGGTTGATCTCATAATCTTTTATAAGCTTCAGTAACGCTTCTGCTGCAAAAGTGGCAGCGTCTTCGTGAACATCAGAAAGTCCCATTTTATGAAGACCCAGGCCTTTTTCCAATTTCGCCGGCTCTATCCCTCTTTTTTCTGCTAAATCCTTAATCTCCAAATATAAACCAGGCAC
Organism: Chryseobacterium sp. DZ-32; assembly: GCF_059587025.1. NCBI lineage: Bacteria > Pseudomonadati > Bacteroidota > Flavobacteriia > Flavobacteriales > Weeksellaceae > Chryseobacterium > Chryseobacterium sp. DZ-32. Next base: position 23,002 of record NZ_JCAIOM010000013.1, on the reverse strand, counting down.
ATAATAACCCGCTGCTTCAATTCCAAAACTCATAATTGTCTAAATTTTAAACGAATTTATGAAAGATAATGCAAAAAACAGTGGTAAAAAATGCTAATTTTTGCAACATCATTAAAAACCAATGCGTTTTAAAATATAATACAGTAATCCAGAAACCTTTAACAGTAAAAGAAAGCCGGCATATTTGCCGGCTTTATCTATTTTACTTATAATTTTCAATTGCTTTATTGATGACATCAATCTGCTTGTTGATACTTGCGGCGTTTTGCGGATTCTGTTTCAGCAGTTCCATTTTTTTGCTCAAGCCATCTTTCAGCGTCTGAACCATCATCATTTTAGCCTGTGGATTGCCTGCCATTTGGTTTTTGGCATATCCTGCTATTTTAGTGACACTTTCAGTAGCTTTCAGGTTATCGGAAGTCATGATCCAGTTGAAACCGTCTTCTGCTGCTTTTCCCAATTCCGGATTCTGGAATTTAATGAATGGATAAAAAGTGGCAAGAGGTGCAATATTTTCTATCTGTGAAGTAATTCTGTTCTTTACAATAACAGGAAGCAATTGTGCCTGCAATTCTTCTGAAGCACCTTTCATATCAATTTTATCAGCAAGACTGTTTGCTCTTGACGGATCAATAGAAAGAAGCGCACCCATTGAACTTCCTTTTACTGCATTTGAAACAGCATTTACACCTTTTTCAAATAAAGGAAGGTATTTTTTATCTTTTGTTTTTCCTAAAGCCGTAATAGCTGCCGCTTGTACCAATGTTTTAGGATCATTGGAAGCCAGTTTTTCAACTTCAGCACCCAATGCTTTCATTTGTTCAGGATTAGTAAGGTCCATTAAGTTTAATGCTTTTTTTCTTACTCTGAAGAAAGGATCTTTTAATGCAGCAGCCAATAATTTTACAGCTGCAGGGTTTTTCCCGGCCTGATCTTTAATTCCGTTTAGAGCCAGATATCTGCTTTTAAATTCCTTGGAGTTGGTAAACTGCATCAGATTCTGTTCCGGAGTTTTAGTATCCGTAATATCAGCAAGTAAAACTCCGTCTGCGTTGATATTGACAAGATCCGGTGTTTTAGAAACATCAAAACTGAATGTATTTTTTGCTTCTGCATTTACCCAGACATTATATCTTTTAGGTTTTCCATTGTCATAGACATCAATAGCCAGAGGAAATTCAAATGGTTTTTCCTGAGTTTGATTAATGGTTACGGCAACCTGTTTTTTTACCGGTTCAAAGGTGGATGAATAATTAATCTTTGGGTTTCCGCTTCCAAAATACCATTGATTAAAGAACCAGTTTAAGTCTTTCCCGGAAACTTTTTCAAAAGACAATCTTAATTGGTGGGCTTCAGCATTTTGGTATTCATTGGTTTTCAGATAATCATTCATTCCGGCAAAGAAGGCATCATCTCCAAGATAGTTTCTCAGCATATTTAAAATGCCACCTCCTTTCTGGTATGTTACAAGATCAAAAACATCTTCACGGGATTCGTAATTGAATCTCACCAGATTTTTATTAAAATCGGACGGATTATGAAGATAATTATTCACATCCGTCATCAGGTGATAATCTGCCTGGTCTTTTCCATATTTGTATTCATTCCAAAGGTATTCGGAATAGTTAGCAAAAGATTCATTGACGGTAAGGTTGCTCCAGCTTTCTGCCGTTACCAGATCTCCAAACCAATGATGGAACAGTTCATGGGCAATGGTATCTTCCCATGTATTTTCATCGATAAGCTGACCGGGTTTCTGAAGGATATCACTTCCATGAAGAGTGGCTGTGGTATTTTCCATTGCACCACTTACATAATCTCTTCCGGAAATCTGGGCATATTTCGCCCATGGATAGTCATAATTCAGCTTTTTGGAGAAAAAGTCGATCATTTCCGGAGTATTTCCGTAGATCTGTTTAGCATAAGGCTCGTATTCCTTTTCAATATAATAATCAACAGGAATGTTTTTCCATTTGTCTTTTACGATGGCATATTCTCCAACGCCCATAAAGAAAAGATAAGTAGAATGTCTCTTGTCCATCACCCAATGATCGGTTCTAAGTCCGTTGGATTCTTTTTTAGAATCTTTCATAAGACCGTTGGAAAGCGTTACATATTTATCAGGAACTGTCATAAAGATTTCCTGTGTTGTCTTTTGGTTGGGTTTATCAATAGTAGGAAACCATGCTGAAGAAGATTCTGTTTCTCCCTGTGTCCAGATTTGTGTTGGTGTGTTGGGATCTGTTCCCTGAGCGTTTATGAAATACAAACCCTTTGCATCATTGATTGCCATACTTCCCTGTTGTTTCACTTCATTCGGGCGGGAGGTATATTTGATGTAAACGGTATAATCCTGATTTCTCTGATAAGTTTTATCCAGCGTAATTTTTAGAACATCATCTTTGTATTCGTATTTTAAAGGAGACTTTTTACCGTTGTTATCAAGAGCCACTTCATGAATCAGCATTCCTTTTGCATCAAGGGTAAGCTCATTGGTGGCATAGAAGTAAGGTGAAGCGGTAAGCCATTCTTCCCCATTCATCTGTTCTTTCTGATAATCGAAATTCACTTTCAGTTTTGTGTGCTTAAGCTCCGTTACTTTCGTGTGGGTAGCTCTGTATACTTTTTCTCTTCCTGAAGTTTCGGTTTGTGCTGATACATTGGCGGAAAATAAAATTCCAAGTATAGCAATTGATAAAATAGCCTTTCTCATCGGTCTGCTTTATTATTTTTTAGAATTATTTTTTTATGATGATGTCGAAAATATCATTAACAAGGGTTTCATAGTCGCCCTTTTTAAGTTGTTCCTTCGTTTTTGCAAACGCTTTTTTGAGTTCACTTTCCGGATTTTCGTCATCCACTATTTCTGCGGATGCCACACCTTTCAGCTGAAGTACAGCATTCTTCAGTACTTCAATATCTGCATTTTCTTCAATATTAATTTTTAAATACTTCATAATCTGTTCTTAAGCATTTGACATTTATGATATATTGCCTCCCAACGGATCATCTTACAAAAGAAATCCGGTGAACGGGCATTGTTCTTCCAAATGTAAGAAACTATTGCCAAAAGAAAGCGTAGTAAAGGATTTATATTCTAATTCCCTGACTTATGACCACAGACAATATCATCTATTCACATGAAAGTAATAGAAGTAAATTTAAAAAATAAAAAGATATAAAAAATTAAATGGCTACAGGAGCTTTGATCCCCGGATGCGGATCATAATTTTCCAGCGTAAAGTCCTCGAAATCGAAATCAAAGATATTTTTAACGTCAGGATTTAATTTCATTGTAGGAAGTGATCGTGGTTCTCTTCCAAGCTGTCTGTTTACCTGTTCAAAATGATTGTTATAAATATGAACATCTCCAAAACTGTGAACATAATCCCCTACTTCAAGATCACATACCTGAGCTACCATCATCAGCAGCAATGCATAACTTGCAATATTGAACGGTACACCAAGGAAAACATCTGCACTTCTCTGATACAGCTGCAGCGATAATTTACCATCAGCTACGTAGAACTGGAACAAGGCATGACAAGGAGCCAAAGCCATGTTAGGAATTTCTGCAACATTCCATGCTGATACGATAAGTCTTCTGGAATCCGGATTTTTTTTGATCTGGTCAATTACTTCTGTAATCTGGTCTACTACTTTTCCGTCTGCTCCATTCCAGCTTCTCCATTGTGCACCATAAACAGGTCCCAGATTTCCATTTTCATCTGCCCATTCATCCCAGATGCTTACCCCGTTATCATTAAGATACTTAATATTGGTATCTCCTTTCAGGAACCAAAGCAACTCATAGATAATGGATTTCAAATGCACTTTTTTCGTCGTTACCAAGGGAAATCCTTTAGACAGATCATATCTCAGCTGATATCCGAAAACACTTCTTGTTCCGGTGCCTGTTCTATCTGTTTTATCAGTTCCGTTGTCTAAAATATGCTGTAAAAGGTCCAGGTAGTTTTGCATTTTGATAAGGAATTTATGGACCAAATTTAGTAAAAAAAAAGCATCCTGCCTATGGATACTTTTTATAAGAGATTTATGTTTTTTTCGATAAATGAATGTATAGACTACACTCTCAGCCAATTAAGACAACAGATGGATTACAATACAGAGACACTAATTTTTTCACTGTTTCCGTTAATGGATTTCAGCTGTCCGTTTCTGTTTTCGTCTATAAAACTATCAGTATAATAATCAAGACTCACAGGACCGAATTTTACAAGCTTTTTATACTTACTCTGATCAATCACGTCTTTTGCTCCATAATCTATCACAATAGATCCTATCGTTTTCAGCTTGCCCATCTTGCTGTTATCTATGATATCATTAGGCCAATAATCTATAGCAAGATTTCCTATTTTCTTTACCTTACCTGCTTTTTCTTCAGTAAAGGCAGAATCTTCCCAATAGTCTACGGAAATATTCCCTAAACGTTTCAGCTTACCGGCTTTTTCCTTAGTGAAAGTAGAATCTTCCCAGTAATCTATTTTAACGTTTCCAATGCTTTTAAGTTTTCCATATTTCACTTTATCAAAAACCTGATCATCATAGTATTCCAGCTTGCCATTCAGGTCAGGAGCATTAAAATCAGCAATTGACCCGTCTGCATTAAGTGTAAACACAAAACCATCTACAGTAAATTTAACTGTTTCCAGATCATACGTTTTTGACGAAACGGAGGCACGAACCTGTGCATTGACCGCCAAACCTACCAATAAAAAGGCAAGGAAAAATAAATTTTTAATTTTCATATTATTTTAAAGATTATTACCAAATATGCTCAATATCCTGACTGATATTGTTGATGGTAAATGTCTCTCCCATTTTCTTGCCAAACATAGCCTTCACTAAAGGAGATTCTGCAGAAACCGTCATGATTTTCTGGTTCTCAACAATAATCTCTCCCATTGACGCCGCAACATAAAACATTCCTTTATTGGTTTTCACCAATGTTCCGTTCTGAACTTTTTCCGAAGGATCAGAAGTTATTTTCTGCAAAACAGCCTGTTGATTCAACACTTCATTGAGCTGCCTCTGCAGGTTATTGATTTCCTGCTGAAGCATTTCTCTTCCGGTTTCATATTTATCACCCATCGAGCTTTTGGTGTCATTGTTGGAAGCCCGTGTTTCTGCAATAAGATTTTCAAAATACCGGATTTTATCTGCGGCTTTTGCTTTAATGATATTGATTATTTCCTGTTTGTTCATTGGATGATCTTTTTTATTGCGGGCAGATAAACCACCCCGTCAAAATCATAGATTTTGACACCCCTCCAGCGGAGGGGAATTAGGTACTGCTTAGTGACTATGCATTAAGATAAAGCCAAAGATTTAAATATTACTTTTCAAATACGGCAAAATCAGATACCTTAAAACTAAAATCTTTTCCATTGCTGAAATCTCTTTTGGTTTTATCAAAAACATTTCTGAAGGTTCCGGACAGATGTTCGTCTTCAATGGAGAAATTAAGCGGTTCTTTTGACATGTTCAGGACTACCAGCACTTCATCTTTCCCATTTTTCCTTACATAAGCAAGAATTTTATCATTGGCTGTCGTATTAAGAAGATAGGTGGTCACATTGGAATCACCTCCTCTTAATGCAGGATTTGATGTTTTTAAATCCAATAATGTTTTATAGAAATCTGCAGCCTGATAGGTATTGGTCCATTTGATAGCATCTTTTTCGAAAAATTCCAATCTCTTCATATTTGGAAGTTCCTGGCCGGAATATAATAACGGAATGCCATTCCATGTTGCAGAGAATACTGCCATAGGTTTTGTAATGACTCCGTATTTTTCATATTCGGTTCCGTTCCATGAGTTTTCATCGTGATTCGTGGTAAACCAGGCTCTCATTGAAGCGTCTCCGATATTGGAATATTGTCTCAGAAGATCTTTTAATTCCTGAAGAGGTTCATTATTTTTGTAATAGTCAGCAGATTTATGCATCCATTTCCAGGAATAACTGGCGTCGAAAACTTTACCGTACTCCGGACTTTCCAGTTCATCAAATTCTCCCAACCAGAAAAGAGGCTTTATTTTTTCCACTTCAGGACGTGCCTGTTCCCAGAAATCGACTTCTACCCATGAAGCAAGGTCACACCGGAAACCGTCGATATTGGTTTCCTGTACCCAGAACTTCATAGCATCAATCATTGCCTGGCGCATTTCCTGGTTTTTATAATCCAATTCAATAATATCATCCATTCCGGAAGCAATATGGAATTTTCCATCCGGATCTTTAAGATAAAATTCAGGATGTGTTTTTGTCCATAGATGATCCCAGCCGGTATGATTGGCTACCCAGTCGATGATGACTTTGAATCCTAACCTGTGAGCTTCATTCACCATATCTTTAAAATCCTGCAGGGTTCCGAATTCAGGATTGATGGAAGTATAATCTGCTGCGGCATAAGGACTCCCCAGACTTCCCTTTTTATTTTGCCGGGCAATCGGAGTAACAGGCATAAACCAGAGTGTTTTTACTCCCATAGATTTCAGTCGGGGCATTTCTTTTGCAAATGCTTTGAAAGTTCCTTCCTGAGTGTATTGTCTTATGTTTACTTCGTAAATATTTGTATTATGTTTCCAATCTTTTGGCAGTTCTGTCATCTTCCGGATTTTTTTTTGAGTGGTACAGGAAACAATTCCCAGACCAATTACAGCTAACAAAATTATTTTTTTCATTAAACTATTTTTAACAAAAGTAAGGATTGTTTTTGGAGAAAAAGGATAAGTAGTATTTAGACTTATAAAAAATGCTGGATCTATTAAAACCATTAAGAAGGATTTAAGAAATAAAGTCTAGTTAAGATGAATCATTCTGATTTTTAAGCTTAAAGCGAAGCTTATATTAACAACTTAATACCAATATTAATGTTTCAAAATAAAAATTTAAAGAAATTCTGTAAAAAAAGCATAAGTAAAACTCCATAAAAAAGCCCCGGATTAAAATCCAGGGCTGAGATATTTTTGTTGACTATCTTTCATCGTCATTGTCATCTTCCTCATCAAAGACATCGTCATTGTAGTCTTCTTCTTCCTCATCATCAAAGCTGTCATCATCTTCATCTGAAAAGTTTCCTCCCGCTACGAAATCATCATCAAAACCGAACTCATCATCTACCAATGGCATTGCTGATTTCTTTTTGCCACCTCCGGCACTTCCGTTTTTGCTGGGAGCTTTTAATGGAACATTTCCAAATCGGTATACGGTGATCGGATAGTTCACGCCTTTTGTTTCTTCAATTACTTCCACAAGCTCGCAGAAGAATTCCCAAAGATCAAGAAGTCCATACTGGAATTGCGCTTTGTCACCTACATTTTCAAAAGCTTCATCAATGTAAACATCTGACATGATCTCACCATCACCATCATCACTCATATCTTCCAATGGGACACTTTTTACGATCGTTCCGTCATCTTCCAACAGATTAAAAGTAGAAAGTTCATCTCCCTGCAGACTGAATGCACTTTTAATTCCTAAATGTAAGTTCCATAACGTTTGTTTTCCCTTAACTTCGACATCACGGAAAATATCCTCTTTCGCATCTAATATTACGCGGATTTTGTAAACCATATCAGTTTCTTAAATTACTTTTTGCCTTTATAATTATGATAAATCTCTGTTGCAAATATATAATAAATGACATGTGACAAAAAAATATTTCAGGATTTTTTAAAATATTTTTTTTTCTTACATTTTGCCGGAATTATTTACTTTTTTCAAGCATAAAACTGAACTTCGTCCCTTCAAGGTAAACGCTTTCTACCGTAATGTTTTCGTTGTGAGCTTCAAGGATGTGTTTTACAATAGCCAGACCAAGTCCGGAGCCGCCTTCTCTTCTGCTTCTGCTGGTTTCCACACGATAAAATCTTTCGAAGATTCTTGGAAGAATTTCAGATTTGATACCCATTCCATTGTCTATCACTTCGATCAGAACCTTATTTTTAAGGACACTGGTTTTTACGATCACTTTTGCTTCCTGCCTGTTGGCATAATGAATAGCATTGGAAATCAGATTAATAAAAACCTGGGAGATTTTCTGTTTATCGGCTTCCACAAAAATCTGCGGATGAAGGGTCTGAATTTGTAATGTTGTATTTCGTTTTTCAGCTTCAAGATCAAGAAGGTCAAAAATCTCTTTGATCAGAAGATTCACATCGAATTTTGAAACGGTAAGATTGATTTCACCGGCTTCCAGCCTGTTAATCATATCAAGATCTGTCACAATAGCGATCAGTCTTTCTACCGATTTATCAATTCTCTCCAGATATTTGTCACGGATTGTAAGATTATCCACGCCGCCGTCTCTTAGGGTTTCTACATATCCTTGGATAGAAAAAAGAGGAGTCTTCAGCTCATGGGAAACATTTCCGATGTATTCTTTACGGTAACTTTCCATCTCTTTCATCATATCAATTTCGGAAGCTCTCTGCTGATTAAGGTCTGAAAATCTTTCTCCTAATTCTTTAATGGTTATATTTTCATCATTATCATGAACCATTTCCTGAGGAAGGATTCCGGAAAGTCCTTTCACCTGCTTTCTTCCGTAATAATTAAACAGCAGCTCCAGTACTACACAGTTGATCATAAAGATCAGGATAATACAGATGGAAAGACCCGTTTTGAACAAAGGGGTCTCATAATAGATATCTTTCAGCGAATCGAATACGACTACTAAAAGGAGCATTACCAGTGTCAGCAGACAGGAGGCAACGAGGGTAAGTCTGTAAAATTTCAATTTTACAACGTTTTAATGATTGAACGTAAAGTTAGGATTTTTAAATAATTAAACGATCAGTTTATACCCAATCCCTTTCAATGTCTGAATCGTATTGATTCCCAGTTTTTCTCTTAGTCTTCTGATGTGAACATCAATGGTTCTTTCTCCTACGATCACATCATTACCCCAAACTTTTTCCAGGATCTCTTCTCTTTTGAAAACCTTCTCCGTATTGGAAGCCAAAAGGTAAAGCAAATCAAATTCTTTTTTAGGAAGAAGAAATTGCTGTCCGCTCTTGGAAACCCTGAAGTTATCTTTGTCGATAACAAGGTCTCCGATTTCGATGAGTTTAGCATTGTCAGACACCTGAGAGGTCAGCTGTAATAATGCATTCACTTTAGAGATAAGGATTTTCGGTTTGATCAGTTTTACAATGTAATCATTAGCACCCGCCTGAAAACCTGCTAATTGAGAAAACTCTTCGCTTCTTGCAGAAAGGAACACGATAAGTGTTTTTTGCAGTTCTTTCACTTTACGAAGTTCCTGACAGGTTTCTATACCATCTTTTTCAGGCATCATGACATCTAATAAGATAAGATCCGGAACAATTTCCTTTGCTTTTTCTATACCTTCGTTACCATTGGTAGCGGTATAGATATCATACCCTTCTTTTTCCAAATTGTAAGACAGAATCTCTAAAATGTCCAGTTCATCGTCTATTAAAAGAATTTTTTTGCTCATCTTCTAGTTTAAGAATTCCCACAAAATTAATTATTTCAATTGATTTCATCTATCCGCCAAATGTTAACTAATTATTAAAAAATTACATTTTACACATTAATTACAAAATCAATAAAAAAATCAATAAATAAATATACACAAATCAAATATAAGGAATAATAATTAACATTAAAACAAAAATTATAATTATATAAATTAAACATCGATAAGTATAAAATCTGTTCTTTCGTTAATACAAACTTCATAATTAATTAAGATTCTCCTAAAGTTTTCTTAAAAACTTAGCCTTTATTTTGCCCTTGAAAAAGAAGTAAAAGAAGTAATAATGAAAAAACAACTCCACAAGAGCATCATGCTACTTGCCTTGTTTTCTGCTGGCTATGCTTTTGCACAAAGTCAGATTTTGGAAGGTAGGGTATTGGACGAGAAAGATAATACTCCAATAGAAGGTGTAAAGGTAAAAGTAAATGGTCAGGAAGTAACCACTGACATTTCCGGATACTACTCTATCAACCTTTCCCCTGGCACCAATTACATTGTAACCGTAAGTTCCAACGGGTATAACAGAAAAGAGATCAGTGAAGTTATTATCAAAAATGAAGGTAACACCCATCTTGATATCGTTCTGGATAAGCCCTCTACCAAAGAGAAAGAAATTGAGGGAGTTGTCATAAAATCAAACGCAAGAAAAGAAACCATAGCCTCTACCATCGGTTTACAAAAGAATGCCGGTGTAGTTTCTCAGGTTATCGGTGTTGAAGCGATTAAAAGAAGTCCGGACAGAAACACCGGTGAAGTTCTGAAAAGAGTTTCAGGGGTGAGTTTATTCGACGGAAAATATATTGTAGTAAGAGGTTTATCAGACCGTTATAACCAGGCCATGCTGAACGGTATTCAGTTATCCAGTACGGAGCCTGACAGAAAGACTTTCTCTTTTGACCTTTTCCCTGCTAACGTTATCGAAACCCTTGTTATCAACAAAACGTTCATTCCGGAATATACAGGAGAATGGGGAGGTGCTTTGATTCAGGTAAATACGAAGGATATTCCTAATAAGAACTTCTTCAATGTACAGGTAGGTGTAGGTGGAAACACGGCTACTATGGGACAGGAATTCCATATGCAGAAAGGAGGAAAATGGGACTTTTTAGGAATTGATGACGGATACAGAAAACTTCCTACCAATATGCCTGCGAAAAATGCTTTCAGTATTCTGACTGAAGCGCAAAAAACAGAGATTGGTAAAGGATATACCAAGAATCTGGGATACAACAGCATTGGTTATCCTGAAAACTTAAGTTTACAGTTAGACGGAGGTTTCAACACGAAAGTATTCGGAAAAGATTTAGGGGTAATTGCTGTTTTAAACTACAGTAACAACAAAAGAAGAACCGAATCTACCAATCGTTTCTTTACCATCAACGACCAGCTTGCTGATACCAACTTCGATTATTTTACAGAAAAATACAGCAATGATATTATTTTAGGAGGGATGTTGAACCTTTCTTTAAAGCTGAACAACAATAATAAAATCTCCTTAAAGAATATCATTACCAACAATACGGTAAACCACATGTCCTTCAGAACAGGAAAGGACTTTGAATTTGATCCGATCAACGGTACCAATATCATGGCAAGGGAAATTGGATTTAAAGAAACGACTTTCTACAATTCTACCCTTTCCGGTAATCATAAAATTGATGTACTTGGCGGATTGACCGTGAACTGGTACGGAAGTTTCGGAATCCTTGATCAATACATTCCTTTGCTGCAGCGTTTACAGTATAACCAATATACGAATATGCCGGGAAGCCCTTATTTAGCATTAATTTCTAATGGTCTTTCTCAAAAATCAGGAAGTGTATTCTACTCCACCCTAAGCGACTATTTATATAATGCAGGAGGTGATGTTTCCAAGACGTTTACGATGTTTGGACAAAAACAAACGATCAAAGGAGGTTATTTATTCCAGGTAAAAGACAGAATATACAACTCAAGACCATTCTCTGTAAGGCTTGAAAACTTCAATCAGGGATTACTTTCCCAGCCTTTTGAAACCATCTTCAATCCTGGTAACTTCGGAACTAACGGTGGATTCACATTTGATGAAATTGCAGGAAACCAGTACAGATATATTGCCAACACCATCCTTAACGCAGGATACTTACAGTTTGACAATAACTTCACACCATGGTTAAGAGCTGTCTGGGGATTAAGAGTGGAGAACTTTGATCAGTTGGTAGGAAGCACGAAGAAAAGCGATGACCGTTTTGTAAACACTCGTGTTACAGATTTCTTACCTGCTGTGAACTTAACATTCAAGGTAAATCCTAAAATGAATATCCGTCTTGCAGGTTCACAAACTGTTGTAAGACCAGAATTTAGAGAAGTTTCTCCTTTGGCATATTATGATTTTGATCTGGGAGCAACTGTAATCGGTAACAAATCTATCGAAAGAACCAAAATTACGAGTGCCGACCTTCGCTGGGAATTCTACCCAAGAAACGGGGAAATTATTTCCGTGGCCGGTTTCTATAAAAACTTCAAAAAACCGATCGAATTATACTTCAACCAATCAGGGGTAGGAACGAGTAACACCTTCAACTATCTTAACGTAGATAAAGCTGATGCTTACGGATTAGAAGTGGAAGCCAGAAAAAAACTGGATTTTGTAAGCGCTCTTAAAAACTTTACTTTGGGTGGAAACGTAGCATTAATCAAAAACAGAGTAACAGACGAAGCTACCAATATTGACAGACCAATGCAGGGACAATCTCCATATACTGTCAACCTAAGTCTTCAGTATGATACTGAAAAATCAGGATGGTCTTCAACGCTATTGTTCAACATGATCGGAAGAAGAATCCTTTATGTAGGGAACGATCAGGTTCCACCAATCTGGGAAGCACCAAGACCTCTTTTAGACTTCCAGCTTTCTAAAAAACTATGGAGCAACAAAGGAGAGATCAAGCTGAATGTTTCAGACATCCTGAACCGTCGTGCCAAATTCTACCATGACCTGAACGACAATGGCAAGTATGACAGCAAAGATGCTCTTGCTATTGAAAGACTTACAGGAACCAATATCAGTTTAACACTGGGATACAATTTTTAATTCATTCAACAAATAATCTAATAAATAATTTAATTCTTTATAACATGAAAAAGTTCGTTTTATATTCTTTAATGCTTGGCGCTCTAGTATCAACTACCGCATGTAGAAATATAGAAGAAGATGGACCTACCATTATTCAAAATGGAGGTAACGGAAACGGAGAAACTGAAAACCTTATTCTTTCAGGAAAAATCACTTCCAATACTACACTTAAAGCCAATAAAATCTATAAGCTGAGAGGACTGGTATATGTAACTAACGGAGCTACTTTAACGATCGAGCCAGGTACAAAGATTGTAGGTGAAGCTGATAAAAACGGAGCTTTGATCATTACAAGAGGAAGTAAAATCATGGCAGAAGGTACTGCTGCCAACCCTATTATTTTCACTTCAGAAAAACCAAGTCCTAAAAGAGGAGACTGGGCAGGTTTAGTTATTTTAGGAAACGCTCCTACCAATGCATCTTTCGGAGGCGCAAACGGAGTTGGAGAAATTGAAGGAGGAATCAACAACTCTGAAGGTCTTGGACTTTATGGCGGAACCAATGCTGCTGATAATAGTGGTGTATTAAAATATGTAAGAATAGAATATGCAGGATATGCATTTTTACCAGATAAAGAGGTTAACGGACTTACATTCGGTGGTGTAGGTAACGGAACTACAGTAGATTATGTAGAGGTTGCTTATGCTAACGATGACAGTTTTGAGTGGTTCGGAGGAACAGTAAACTGTTCTCACCTTATTTCTTACAAAGGTCTTGATGACGATTTCGATACTGACAACGGGTATTCAGGAAAGGTACAGTTTGGTATCGCAGTAAGAGATTCTCAGGTAGCAGACGTTTCAGGTTCTAACGCATTTGAATCTGATAATGATGCCAACGGTTCTACTTTAGCCCCTCAAACATCCGCTACGTTCTCTAACATGACGATTATCGGGCCAATCAACTCTGCAGCTCCGGGATCAATCAATGCGCTATTCCAGAATGCACTACAGATCAGAAGAAACTCTTCTATCTCTGTATTCAACTCTGTATTCACAGGATTCCCGGTTGGTTTATTCATCGATGCTACGAAAGGTTCTCCAACAGATAACAATATTGTTGGTAACAAATTATTCTTCGAAAACAACATATTGGCTGGAACTACAACTCCTTTAAAATTTGGCCCATCAACTTCTACGCCGACGACGTATACGTTAGCTGACCTTACTACATGGTTCAATGCTAAAGGAAACACCATCCTTGCTTCTACAGCTGATGTAAAACTTGCCGGTGCTTGGGCTCCTGCAGGAACTACTCCAAACTTTACCCCTACTTCAGGTTCTCCATTATTAACAGGTGGAGCATTTACAAACGCTAAATTAGCAACCTGGTTTACGCAGGTTACTTACAGAGGTGCTGTAAAAGATGCTACGGATACATGGTATGCAGGATGGACTAACTTTAACTTATAACATCATCATATAAGTACCTAGATTTAATTTCAAATAGAGGCCTCCGGAAGTAATTTCCGGGGGCTTTTTTTATCGTTATTACGGGATATTACAAATAGTAGGAATTTTGAATATGAATAGATGTTCACATTGTAAAACATATAAAGGGAATATGAACAGTAATTTTGGGGTTTGAATACAGATATTCTTTCATAAGTTTTGCTAAAGCCTGAGGTATATTTTTTTCCATTCAAACGGGCTAAAGCCCGTTCCTATTGAATATAAATAATCTCGAAATTTATAATCATAATCTCAAAACTCGAATCACGAATCTCAAAACCTCGAATCCCGCACTCCATACAAAAAAAGCCACCAGAAAAGCTTCCGATGGCAGTTACAAAAAACAAGTGTATAAAAATATATATACTTCACATTAATTTCTCCAGAATAAATTCCCGCCATTCATCAGGGCTTTAATTTCGGACATCCTGGAAACAGCTTCTGCAGAACATGACGCGTCTGTCAGAACAATAGCGGCTTCATCACCGGTTTTTGGCCACTGCTGGTTTCCTTTTTCATCCAGAGGAAGAATGGCTTGAGTCGCAAACTGCAAAGCTCTTGAAAGGGCATATTCTGTAGTATAACCGTACAGTTCAGCAATAAGATTCGCTTTCTGCAGCATACTTCCGGATCCGAAAGTGCTCCAGTAGTCCTGTACGTTGTCATTTCCAATCAATACGTTTACTCCGTATTTTTTCAGGGTTGTAATAGGCATTACTTTTCCTTTAAAAGGTACGGAAGAAGCGATTCCTACTTTTCCGGCAGCCAGTCTTTCCGCAATCTGTTCAGTTTCTTTAGGAGAAAGATGAGCTAAAGCAAATGCATGGCTTACAAACGTTTTTCCCTGAAGTACCGGGTTTTCGATCGCTTTATCAATCAGATAATTGATCGTTTTCATTCCGGACTCTCCTGCTTCGTGCAGATGAATATCAATTCCTTTGTTGTGATCTAAAGCCAGCTGAACCGTAAAATCCATTACTTTTTCAATGCTTCCATCAATACTGAAAGGATCCAGTCCGCCAATAAATCCTACACTTTTCAATTGGGCTGCTTCTTTCATCCAAGGAGCAGATTCTGTGTAATACACTCCATGCTGCGGGAAGGCCACCAGTTCAGCTTTAAAAGAATCTTTTTTGTTTTCAAGAGCCTCCTCAAGATGTTCCAGAGATTTCAGTCCTGATGTAGGATCAATATTGAAATGCGTTCTTACGAAATGCGTTCCGTAATGCTGTTGTAAACTGATCAGCTGCTCTGCCCTGCTTACCGAAGTTTTCAGCAATTCAGGAATGATTTCCTGCTCATAGGCGATCATATCTTTCACCGTTTTTCTTTTCGGAGAAAGGGCCTGCCAGGGAAGGCCATATAATGTTTTATCCAGATGAATGTGCATATCCCTGAATGCGGGAAGCATCAGGTATCCTTTAGCATCGATGGCATTGGAAGCCGGATCATTGGCTTTTACTGTTTTTATTTTTCCGTCTTCAATTTCAATACTGAAAAGGTCTGTTTTTGTTCCGGTAACCTCTTCATTTTCGTATTCAAAACCTGTTTCCAGACGGACATTTTTCAGGGAATAGTTTCCTTTTGCAGTTAATTGATAGGGAAATTTCATGATGTAAAATTTAACAATACAAAATTAAGCCGGCCTGAAGTAAAACCGGTGTATCAATCATGTCTTGTTTTGTACAGATTATTCTTTGAATTGGGAAGGTGTCATTCCCGTCTGCGCTTTAAAGAATTTGGAAAAGCTGGCATGATCATAGAAACCAAGATCATAAACAATATCTTTTACAGACATTTCGGAAACTTTCAGCAGTCTTTTGGCTTCCAGTAAAATGCGGTCCTGAATAAGTGAAGATGCTGAAGCATTGAGATTTTTCTTACAGACAATATTCAGGTAGTTGGCAGAAATATTCAGCTTATCGGCATAAAATGATACAGATCTTTCTGTTTTAAAATATTCATCAATCAAATGCAGAAATTTTGAAATAATAGGATTTGAGTTATAGATTTCAAAGTCTTTAAAAGCGCCTTCCACAGATTTACTTACCAGCAGACCAATTAATTCACTTCTTTTCTGGATCAATTCCCAGAATACTTTTTCTCCATTCAGTTCTTTCCGGATTTCCTGAAATTCATAAAAAAACTTCGCAAACGTTTCTTCAGAAAGAGTGATTACCGGATGGTTCTGATAATAAGAGGCAGAAAATCTTAATGAGGGCAGAAAACTTTCGAACCAGTCCCGGCTGATCATCAGCTGATAACCGATGGTTTCTTTTCCAATCACCCATTGATGTACCTGATCAGGAAAAACAAGGTGAATCTGATAATCTTTTACCTGATATTCTGTAAAATCGATGGTATGTGATCCTGCTCCGTGCTCAAAGAGATTAATGATGAAAAAATCATGTTTATGGGGTTCATCAATGGAACGTGCTCCGGAGAGATCATTAAACAGCAAATTACAGCCGTTCAGCTGATTTTCACTAAATTCCTGTATTCCCAAAATAGGAAAATGATCTGTATGGTAAGCCACTCTGCCTGATTTTCTCCTAAAATTACTAAAATTTACGAGAGAAAAAACTAAAACAACCACAAAAGGAACAAAAGCTTTATTGTATCACGCTATCTTCATTTTCCATCTTCGTTTCGTGACTTTTCGTAAACTTTTCATCCCCTTTATGGTTGAAAAAACACAACTAGATTATATATTAATTTATTTAATCCTTTTTTTCAAAAACAACGTTTCCTTCATGAACTAAAGACTCCACGTCTGAAATTCTTGATACTGCTTCTGCAGAACAACTTGCTTTGATCAATACAAAATTTGCTTTATCACCCGACTTTGGCCATTGCTGAGTTCCTTTATCATCTAACGGAAGGATATTTCCAGTTGCCAGTTTTAAGCTTCTTGATAATAAAAACTCTGTTGAATATCCATACAATTGTGCCATTAAATTGGCTTTCTGAAGTACGCTTCCTGTCCCGAAAGTATTCCAGTGGTCTACAATGCTGTCATTTCCTGTGAGAACAGTTACATTATGCTTGTAAAGTGTTGGTATTGGCATAATCAACCTTCCGAAAGGGATTGTAGAAACAATTCCGATCTGTGCTTCACCTAATTTTTCAGCAATTTCTTCCTGTTTTGCGGCTTCTAATTTTCCAAGAACAAAACAGTGGCTTACATATGTTTTTCCTTTAAGAGCTGGGTTTTCGTTTACTTTTTTAATCAGGTATTCTACCGTTTTCAATCCCGAGTCTCCGGTTTCGTGTAAGTGAATATCTATTCCTTTTTTATTGTCTAAAGCAAGCTGAACAGTAAAGTCTACCACTTTTTCAATATCGCCATCAATGTTGAACGGATCTACTCCACCAATAAAATCGATGTCCATCTTCGCAGCTTCTTTCAGATAAGGTACGGAATCCGTATAGAAAACACCATGTTGTGGGAAGGCTACCAATTCAGCTTCAAAGCCTTTCTTTTTGTTTTCTAAAGCTTTCTGAAGATTTTTTAATGACTGAAGTTTGGAAGTCGGCTCAATATTCACGTGACTTCTTGCAAAGGAAGTTCCCTTAGACTGTAATAACTCAATCAGTTTTTCGGCTTTGAAAGTTGAATTCTTCAGCATCTCAGGAAGCATTTTCTGCTCCAGTTCTATCATTCCTTTGACACCTCCTGTTCTTTTTCTAACGGCCTGCCATTGATCACCATAAAAGGTTTTATCCAAATGGATGTGCATATCCTTAAATGCAGGAAGCATCAACAGTCCTTTTGCATCTACCGCTTTAGCATTAGGTTGATTGGGTGAAATCTTTATAATTTTTCCGTTCTCAACTTCAACATAAAATAGATCCGTTTTGGTAGAAGTCACTTCCCCATCTTGGTATTCAAATCCTGTTTCCAAACGAACATTCTTAAGGTTCATTTTTCCTTTTGCTGAAAGATTTTTCTCATCGAAAGGCGATGCAGTCATGATATTAGGTATTAAAGTTAATCCCGCTACAGCCAACGCTGAATTCCGGATAAAATCTTTACGGGAGATGGTATTGTCTGAGGTCTTCATTTCCAATCTATTTAAGACAAAATTAAAAAGAAGCCCCTTGAATGAGGTGTATGGTTTATTACAAAATCTGTATGATTTATACTTTGTGGTAATTCCCTGCTGAAATACTCAGTTTATCTTTCTACACTACAACTAAGAGTATCCCACAACGCTTGTCATTCCATAAAAATCCAGATTATGCTGTTTTTACTCTTCTACCGCAGTGACAAAGATTGCGTTGATTTTTTTCAATCTAAACTCATCAAATCAATTTTCTTTTCCATAAAAAAACCGGATCTAAAATCCGGCTTCATTTATTTTTATTTATTTGAATATTCAAATTTTCTTACTGCTTCCAGTGTCATATCAATTTCTTTATCCTTGATCGCATCACTGATGAAGTAAGTTTCATAACCGCTTGGCGGAAGATATACTCCATTCTGTAACATTTGATGGAAGAAATTATTGAACAATGAGTGGTTAGCTTCCTGTGCCTCATCAAAGTTGGAAACACTTTTAATATGGAAGAATACAGACATCATAGAACCTTTTCTGTTGATTCTGTGAGCGATTCCTTTTTCATTCAGAATTTTCCCTATTTCAAAATCCAATGTTTCTGTTGTTTTCTCCAATCTGTTGAAAAACTCAGGATCATTTTTAATAAGCTGAAGAGTTTTTAATCCGGCTCTCATGGCTAAAGGATTTCCGCTTAATGTTCCCGCCTGGTATACCCCTCCTTTTGGTGCAAGGTGATCCATAATTTCATTTCTTCCTGCGAAAGCTCCTACCGGAAGACCTCCACCGATTACCTTTCCGTAAGTCACTAAATCTGCTTTTACATTGAAAAGTTCCTGTGCACCTCCGAAAGCTAATCTGAAACCGGTCATTACTTCATCAAAGATTAACAAAGCACCGTTTTCATCACAGATCTTTCTCAGGTTTTGTAAGAAATCGTTTTCAGGCAGTACACAGCCCATATTCCCTGCTACAGGTTCTATAATTACAGCTGCAATTTCTCCCGGATTGTGGCGGAATAAATCCTGAACCTGTTCAAAATCATTATAACGGGCCAGCAAAGTATCTTTTGCAGTTCCGGAAGTTACTCCCGGAGAGTTTGGATTTCCGAATGTAGCGGCGCCGCTTCCTGCTTTGATCAGGAATGAATCTGAATGTCCGTGATAGCAGCCTTCAAATTTTACAATCTTATCTCTTCCTGTATATCCTCTTGCCAGTCTTATGGCACTCATACATGCTTCTGTTCCTGAAGAAACCATTCTGATCTGGTCAATATTAGGAACATTTTCAATGATGAATTTTGCAATTTCTGTTTCCAGCTCTGTAGGTGCACCGAAAGAGAATCCTTTCTCTGCCTGTATTTTCAGTTCTTCCAATACTTCAGGATGTGTATGTCCTAAAATGGCTGGGCCCCATGAGTTAATATAATCGATGTAAGTATTGTCATCTGCATCGGTAAGGTAAGCTCCTTTTGCCGATTTCATGAAAACGGGCACTCCTCCTACGGATTTGAATGCTCTTACCGGAGAGTTTACACCTCCCGGAATGTATTTGTAGGCTTCATCAAATAAAGCCGAACTTCTTTGATACTTCATTTTTCTTTTATTTTATTATTTAACCCTCAAAGTAAAGGGTTCCATCTTCTCCTGCATAATTTTTCTGCCCATTACTTATCATGTAATATATCTGAAAAGGATTGCCATTTTTCAAAACGATCATAGCTGGCTCAAATTTTCCGTATAAAACCTTATTATTGGGAAGAATTGTCTTAAAAATCACATTATTTCTGTTATTCGGATCAGGTTCTGAAAGAACAACTAAATGGCTGTCATCTATCAGATTGATTGTTTCATATCGTATAGGATAAACCTCCCGCAAATTTTCATCTGCTAACCCCAAAAAACCTGAAACGTTGGTTGTCAAAATATAAGGTTTACCTTTATAAAACTGCCATCCTACGTATGCTATATCCTGTGTATTGAGAAATACTTTCTTAAGTTTAGGGACATACATCCCGACATAGGTATTTCCGTCCATAATCTCCAGAAAATCAGCTTTGTAATTCCATTGATAACCATCATTATCATATGACTCCAGCATATCCAGATCATCATCATCAAGATCTTCCCTGCTTAATGTCAATTTTGCGTTATTTCTGTTAAGCGGACTATAATTTTCCCAACCACTGTCTCTTACAGGATAACTTTCTTGCTTAATATATTTGTCAAGACGCATTTTGGTCTTGATGGAATAGTAATAATAATCCCATCCATCAAAAACCAGATATTTATCTCGTTCTACAGATATGGGTGTATTGGAAATAAATGGCATGATGATAACAGCATTTCGATCTACGATACCAAATCTTCCATTTTGTTCTGCATGAAATCCTCCTATGGATTCATCATAGCTGCTTATACTGCTATATTGCGGCTGTACAGCTATAAATTTATTAACATCACACAATCCCCACAACTTTCCTTTTCTGTAAGGAATATAATTTTGATCCTGTGAAAATATTGTACACGACATGAATATCAGAAATATCGACAGATATTTAGATTTCACATTTAATATTCTCATGGCTTTGGAATCGTTATTAGTTTCGCGGTTTTTTGTCTATTAAATAAATCAGCTGTCCTGCTGAAGGCTGCTGCCCTTCATCCATTCTGTTTTTAGCATATAATTTATTTAACTTGATTCCGAATTTCTGTGCAATATCATGCATATCTTCTCCGTATTCAGCTTTGTAAGTTGCTGTATTACCTGTAGAATTTTTGGATTCAAGGAAAACGATATCATTTTTCTTCAACGTTTCATTTTCCAGTTCATTCCACTTCATCAGCCTGCTTTCGCTTACTTTGAATTTATTGGCAATGAATTTTACATCGGTATCTTCAGGAATGATAATATATTTCAGCCCGTCATTCGGATGGCTTTTGATAAGAATAGAATTAAGAATTTCAGCTTTCGTTTTGATTCTCTCTACTCTTTTTTGTTGTTGTGCGTAGGAAGTCTGTTTGTAGGGAACTTCTACCGTAACCGGTTCTTTAGCTTTTCTGTTGGCTTTTGAAGGCTCCAGCTGTGCCATGAAAGTTCTGTCGTCTTTCAGATCCGGGTACATTTTAAGAACAGCATACAATACTTCATTGGAATTGGTATTGTCGTATTCATATAATTTATACTTTTCAATTTTGGAGATAAGAATGGAAGCATAGCGCGGGTTGGTAGCATATCCTGCTTTTTTTAAGCCGGTTGCCCACGCTCTGTAATCTTTCATATCCAGTTTGAAAAGGTTGGCGTAATATTTTCTTGTGGATAAAAATATAGAATGGTCTTCATAAGACTGTCTTGGATCATCGTATACACGGAAACACTCATTGGGTGCATCATCGGTATGCTTCATTGTTCTACCGGTCCAGTCTTCTTTACATTTTATACCGAAGTGGTTTTTACCTTCCTGTGCCAGTCTGCTCTGCCCGCCTCCGGTTTCCAATAATCCCTGAGCAAGGGTAATAGAAGCCGGAATTTTGTATTTTTCCATTTCTTCTACTGCATATTTAGCAAACTTCTGAATATACTGATCTTCGGTTGCCCAAGTCTGGGCTGAAAATTTTGATAAAACTAAAAGGCTTATGGATAGAAAAAGTCTTTTCATCTTATATTTTTTATTGTTTTAAAATGAAAGATGGAACACTAAGTGTTTCATGTTTTTCAATTTTACTTATATAATTAAATTTCTATTCTGTTTTTCCAACAGCAGATTAGCTCCTTCAATCCCCTGTAATCCACCAGTGTGAAAGCACAAAATCTTACTGTTTTCAGGAAAATATTCTTCTTCTATCAGTTCAAAAATCTTCTCCATCATTTTCCCTGTATAAACCGGTTCCAGAGGAATACCGTATCTCTCCTTGAAATCATTGATAAAACGGACGTTTCCATCACTTATTTTACCATAACCTCCAAAACATGAATTTATTAGATTAAAATTCTGTCTCAAAGTTAATTCAAAAATTTTATTTTCCAGAGAAGCATCGTCAACAGCTTTAAATCCTATAACTTTCTGATTCTCTTCACAAAATTTTGAAATTCCAGCAATAGTACCTCCGGTTCCAACTGCGGTGCAAAGATAGTCAAAATCTTTTGTTTGTTCGTTGAGCATCATTTTTACCCCTTCCACAGCATCTTTATTGGTACCTCCTTCAGGAACTATCAATGCCTCAGGAAACTCCTGCTGAAGGAATTCCGTGAGTTTTTCTTTGTGACGGTATTCTTCGCGGGTGACAAATTTCAGGTTCATTCCATTTCTTTTCGCAAAAAGTAAAGTTGGGTTATCGCGCCATTTTTGCTCCAGTTCTTCTCCTCTGATGATTCCCAGTGTTGGAATACCCGCCATATTCCCTACGGCAGAAACCGCAGCAATGTGATTGGAAAAAGCACCTCCAAAAGTAATGATATAAGGGTTTCCCTGATTTTTTTCGAGATAGTTATTGACATTGTGAAAAAGCTTCCAGTATTTATTTCCTGAAATTAACGGATGAATCTGATCTTCCCTTTTAATGAAAAGCTTTACGTTTTTATGAATTGGAATTTCCTTGATGGAAACAGGTTCTGGGGGAAGTTTTAATAGCATTTCAGTTTTACGAATCAGAGTTTATTCTTTACAAAAGTAGGAAAAGATTTAGTGTTGTGACAATTTGTTGTTTTTATTGTTTTTTTACCATAGATAACACGGATTTCTACAGATGGTTGTTTGATACTTTTTTAAGTTTTGGCTCCTATGTTTGCAAAAGAATAAATTTACATACAAAGCAAAAGGGGTGAGAGAACAGTTTTGGCTAAATAACTCA